>JBGVTF010000144.1:0-9155 GCA_041862415.1 Anaerolineae bacterium
GGGGCCATGGAGCACACCATTGTGGTGGTGGCCGCGGCTTCCGATCCGGCGACCTTGCAGTACATCGCTCCCTACGCCGGTTGTGCCATGGGCGAGGAGTTCGTGGAGCAGGGCAAAGAGGCCCTCATTGTGTACGACGACCTGACCAAGCACGCCTGGGCTTACCGCCAGGTCTGCCTGCTGCTGCGGCGCCCTCCGGGCCGTGAAGCCTATCCAGGAGACATCTTTTACCTCCATTCCCGTCTGTTGGAGCGGGCGGCCAAGATGGCTTCCGAATACGGCGGTGGCTCACTGACTGCGCTCCCTATCATCGAGACCCAGTTGGGCGATATCACGACCTACATTCCCACCAACGTGATCTCTATTACCGACGGCCAGCTTTACCTGGAGAGTGACCTGTTCTACGCTGGCATCCGCCCGGCTCTCAACGTCGGTATCTCTGTCTCCCGGGTCGGGGGCGCGGCCCAGACCAAGGCCATGAAACAGGTGGCCGGCAAGCTCAAGCTGGATATGGCTCAGTTCCAGGAGTTGGCTGCCTTTGCCCAGTTTGGGGCCGACCTGGACAAAGCGACGCGAGACCAATTGGAGCGAGGCCAGCGCATCACTGAGGTCCTCAAGCAGCCCCAGTATGAGCCCATGCCTCTCGAACAGCAGATCATGATCATCTACGCTGTCACCAACGGCTACCTGGATGATGTGCCCATCAGTGAGGTCAAGGCCTGGGAGTACGCCTTCCACGACTGGATGGCTGAGTATCATCCCGAGATTGGGCAAAGCATCGCTGAGGCGAAAGAGGTCTCTGAAGAAATCGAAACAACTCTGCAAGCGGCTATCGAAGAGTTCAAGGAATCCAGGGGCCAGGCCCCAAAGGCCGGAGAATAACTTTACGTGAGGTGAAAGATTGGCTACCGCTCGTGAGATAAAGAGGCGTATTCGCAGTGTGGATAACATCGGGCAGATCACCCGGGCCATGGAGGCTGTGGCTGCCTCCAAGATGAAGCGGGCCCAGGATCAGGTGTTGGGCACCAGGGCCTATGCCCAGAAGGCCTGGGAGGTGCTTACCCATCTGGCCAGCCAGTGGGAGGCGGATGAGGCCATGCATCCCCTGCTTCAGGTTCGCCCTGTGAGAACCATGGGTTTGGTGCTCATAACTTCTGACCGGGGGCTGTGCGGTGCCTTTAACCACAATATGATCCGCCGGGCTCTGGAGTACATCGAGGCCGCAGGGGAGACGACGGTTCAACTGATCACCGTGGGCCGCATAGGGCGGAACTTTATGTTGCGCCTCGGCCGGCCCATCGTGGCCGAGTTCTCTGATCTGCCTGCCAGCCCCAGGTTGATTGACGTCACTCCTATCGCCAGGGTGGCTATTGGTGGTTTCCTCGAGGGGCAGTTTGACCTGGTGTGCATGGCTTACACCGATTTCATCACTACCCTCACTCAGCGGCCAGCCATCAAGCGGCTGCTGCCCATTCGGCCCACGGAACTGGAGACCCAGGCCATGGCCGAGTACGTCGAAGACGTCAGGCTGACCATGGTCGAGTACATCTACGAACCCGATCCGCGCACTATTCTGGGTGAGGTGTTGCCGCGTTTCACTGAGCTTCAGGTCTATCAGGCGGTCTTGGAGTCCATCGCCAGCGAACATAGCGCCCGCATGGTGGCCATGCGTAACGCTACCGAGAGCGCCGCAGAGTTGGTGGAAGAACTGACTTTGAGCTTCAACAAGGCCCGCCAGCAAGCCATTACGCTGGAGATCATGGACATCGCCGGTGGTGCCGAAGCCCTGGCCCAGGCGCGGGCGGCAGCGCGATAAGGTCCTGGCGTTCTTGGGCTCGCAACAACTTCCTGGTTCGCTCTGGCTGGATTTGTAATCCAGCCGCCGGACCGCCGGATTTGCAATCCGGCGGGAGCAGTTGGGATATTATATAACTAGGCTTAAGGAGGTTTTACAATGGCCAGAGGTACACGGGGTAGAATCGTACAAGTCATGGGACCAGTGGTGGATGTGGAGTTTCCCCCTGACCAGCTTCCCGAAATCTACAATGGCCTGGAAATACCCCGCGACGGGGGAAAGTTGGTCGTTGAGGTGCAGAACCACCTGGGCAACGATTGGGTGCGTACCGTGGCCATGGACTCTACCGATGGCCTGCGGCGGGGCATGGAGGTCATTGACACGGGTGTCTCCATCACCATGCCCGTGGGACCGAACACCCTGGGGCGCATTTTCAACGTCTTGGGTGAGCCCATTGACCATCTGGGCCCCGTTGAAGCCGCCGATCGCTATCCCATCCATCGGTTAGCCCCGCCCTTTGAGGAGCAGGTGACCGAACCGGAATTCTTCGAGACGGGCATCAAGGTCATTGACCTGGTAGCTCCTTTCACCAAAGGCGGCAAGACCGGCGTCTTCGGTGGAGCCGGAGTAGGCAAGACGGTGATCATCATGGAATTGATCCGTACTGTCGCCACCGAGCACGGCGGCTTTTCCGTCTTTGCTGGCGTAGGCGAGCGGTCCCGCGAGGGCAATGACCTCTGGACCGATTTGAAGGAATCGGGGGTCATCGACAAGACGGCCATGGTCTTCGGCCAGATGAACGAGCCACCCGGCGTGCGGCTGCGGGTAGGCCTGTCTGGACTTTGTATAGCTGAGTATTTCCGAGACCAGGGTAGGGACGTGCTGCTTTTCATTGACAATATCTATCGTTTCTCCATGGCCGGCATGGAGGTTTCGGCTCTCCTGGGGCGGATGCCCTCGGCGGTGGGGTATCAGCCTACTCTGAGTACGGAGATGGGTGAGCTTCAAGAGCGTATCACTTCTACCAAGACGGGCTCCATCACTTCCATGCAGGCCATTTACGTCCCGGCCGATGATTACAGCGACCCCGCTCCGGTGGCTGTTTTCGCTCACCTGGACGCCACCATTGCCCTGGAACGCTCTATTGCTGAGATGGGGCTCTACCCGGCCGTGGACCCGCTGGCTTCCACCTCCCGCATCCTGGACCCTCGCATCGTGGGTGAGGACCATTACAATACGGCCCGCGAAGTGCAGAGGGTGCTGCAGCGGTATAAAGACCTGCAAGATGTGATCGCTATCCTGGGCGTCGAGGAGTTGAGCGAAGAGGACAAGCTGACGGTGGCCCGCGCTCGCAAGATCCAGCGCTTCCTCTCCCAGCCCATGTTCGTGGCCGAGGCCTTCACGGGGAGACCAGGGGCTTACGTGCCCATCAGGGAGACGGTGCGCGGTTTCAGAGAGATTCTGGACGGCAAGCATGACGACCTCCCTGAGCAGGCTTTCTTCATGGTAGGCGCTATTGATGAGGCGGTGGAGAAGGCCAAAGAGTTGTGAAAGGAAAAGGCGGACACAGCCGCACCTTGTTAGTAGCTATTTTCTGCGAGGAGGCCAATGTCTACGATAAAATGCGACATCGTCACCGTGGAGCGGCTGGTTTACTCCGATGAGGTGGATATGGTTGTTGCTCCTGGCGTCATGGGTGCACTGGGCATTTTGCCCAAACATGCCCCTCTGATCACCGCCCTGGAAGAGGGAGAGTTGCGCCTCAAAAAGGGTGAAGAGGAGGAGCGCTTTGCCGTCAGTGGAGGCTATATGGAGGTACGCCCGGACAGGGTGATCATTATGGCCGACGCGGCTGAGCGCGCCGATGAAATTGACGAGGCTCGGGCCGAGGCGGCCCGCCAGCGGGCGGAACAGCTCTTGAAAGAGAGACCGCCAGATATGGACCGCGCCGCTATTGAAGGGGCACTGCGCCGTTCCCGGGTTCGACTCAAAGTGGCCCGCAAAAGGCGACGGCGGACTCGCCCCCAACAGAGAATAGAAGAGTAAATCCATTGGAAGGCAACGGGTGAACATAGGAGACAAGGGAGAGATACAGAGTCCCTGTCTCCTTTACCTCGCCAGTTAGTAGGAGGGTGAATGTTTCGGAAAGAGATAGGTGTAGATCTGGGAACAGTCAATGTGTTGGTTAACGTGAGGGGTAAGGGCATCGTCTTGCAGGAGCCCTCTATAGTAGCCATCTCGACTAACGACAACAAAATCGTAGCCATTGGTAGTGAAGCTTACAGCATGTTGGGGCGGACACCAGACACTATTGAGGTGGCGCGGCCCATGCGCGACGGTGTCATCGCTGACTACATGGTCACTCATGCCATGCTGCGCTATTACATCGAAAAGGTCTGTGGGCGATTTCGTTTCCTGAAACCCAAAGTCATGATCAGCGTACCTGTAGGCGTAACCAGTGTGGAGAGCCGGGCCGTACACGATGCCGCCCTCGAGGCGGGAGGCAAGGAGGCTCATCTCATTCCTGAGCCTTTGGCCGCAGCCATCGGAGCGGAGATGCCCATCGCTACGCCGACGGGCAACATGGTGATTGACATCGGCGGTGGGACCAGTGAAGCAGCGGTGATCGCTATGAACGGTATCGTAGTCTCCAGTTCGGTGCGTGTCGGTGGGGTGAGAATAGACGAGGCCATCGTAGCTTACCTCAGGAAAAAGTATAACCTGATGATAGGGGAACAGACAGCCGAGCAGATAAAGTTCCAAATCGGCAGTGCCCTGCCTCTGCAAGAAGAATTGATCATGGAAGTCAAAGGACGGGATCAGGTGGCTGGCCTGCCCAGGACCATCCGACTCAAATCGAACGAGGTGACCGAGGCCATGGCTGAGCCTCTGGCAGCCATCGTTGGCGTGGTCAAATCTGTGCTGGAGGAAACGCCCCCTGAACTGGCCTCAGATATCATTGACCGGGGGGCGGTCATGACCGGCGGAGGATCGCTGTTGCGCAACATTGATCGTCTGTTGACCAAGGAAACAGGGGTGCCTTGCTTTGTGGCTGAGAACGCTATGGCCTGTGTGGCTCTTGGAGCTGGCAGAGCCTTGGAGGACTATGCCGTGTTGAGTAAGAGTCTGCCTCACTTTTATCATTAACTGCCGAGGGCAAGGACCGGGGAAAGCACGATGACGCATGGCATGCCATGCGTTTCTTCTTTGCTGATCGGCGATTACGAGTAGAAAGTCATCCTCTGCAGGTAAACCACGGGATCTATGTACTGGACCTGAATCTCAGGAGGGACATTCAGGGTGATGGGAGCGTAGTTCAGGATGGCTCGAACCCCAGCCTCAACGAGGGTATCTGCAACCTGCTGAGCTGAATCCGCTGGCACGGCGATGATGGCAATCTGAATGCCCATGTCCTGGATGACTGTGGGTATTGACTCACTGTCCAGGATTTGGAACCGCCCCATTCTGGCACCTATTTTGCGGGGATTGTGGTCGAAAACTACGACGATATGGAAGCCATTCCTATCAAAGTTGCCATGGTGGGCAATGGCATGGCCCAGGTCGCCAGCCCCTACCAGGGCGACGTCCCAGTCCCTATCCACTTTCAGTATTTTCTTGAGTTGCTCTCTCAGATATGTGATCTCATAGCCGGTGCCCTGTTTACCAAATTCGCCAAAGTGAGAGAGGTCTTTGCGGATTTGGGCGGAACTGATGCCCAGCTTATGGGCCAGTTCCTGAGAGGATGTGATCTCCTTTCCCTCCTCGAGCAGAAAGCTCAGCGCTCGCAGGTAGACGGGCAGGCGCCCGATAACAATGTCAGGAACATCTGCTGAAGCCATTTCTTTACTCCTAACCTTAGTCATATCGTTTCCACTTTTTGTGAAAATTTTCCCTGGCACTTGTGAAACCCTGCACATATAATCATATCACATTTCAGAGAGATTTGCAATTCCTTTGAGCGCGCCCCTTTCAAGGTCAGTTGTTGTCAGTTAGGACAGACCATGTTATAATTAACCAGGCCAGAAAGGCAAAGCAGCGAGGAGGAGCAACTAGTCATGTACTACTACCGGCCAGAGAGAAAGAGGGGATCCTCACCGGTGCGGATTCTGATCCTGCTGATACTCATCGGCGGGGTGCTATATGTCGTTACTCAACGGCCGGAACTGGTGACCGGTCCCTTTGTGCCAACACCTACTTCAACCAGAAGCCCGGTCTCATACCTGGACGAAGCAGAGGCACTCTATTGGGAGGGCAAGCTTGATGACGCCATTCATCTCTACGAGAAAGCGGCCGAGGTAGACCCTGAGAATGCCAACATCTATGTCCGCTGGGCCAGGCTCCTGGCCATACGCCGCCGCACCGCCGAGGCGGTGCAACGGGCGCAGGAAGCGGTCAACAAATCGGAGAATGCCAAGACTCTGGCCGCCTTGTGCATGGCCCTGGACTGGGACGGCCAATATGCAGAAGCTCTTAAAAAGTGTCAGACAGCCATTCAATTGGATCCAGAGTACGCTGAAGCCCACGCCTACCTGGCAGAGGTATATGCTGACCTGGTCAGTTGGGATCGCGCCCTGGAGGCAGCAGAGCTGGCTGTGAGTCTGGATGATATCAGCGTGGACGCTCACCGCAATCTGGGTTACGTACTGGAGAAGCAGGGACGCTACAGCAAAGCTATCAGCGAGTACGAGAGAGCCATCGAACTGCACCCCCAATTGGGATACCTCTACATCGGCCTGGGTCGAAACTACCTGGTGCTGGCCGACTATGACTCGGCCATCGGACAATTCCAGAAAGCGATCCAGGTTGACACCGACAATGTCGAAGGGTACGATTTGCTGGGCTGGGCTTACTTCTCCGAAGGAGACTACGAGCTGGCTGCCACCCAGTTGGAGGCGGCCATCGAGGTGAACCCCGAGTACGCTCCCGCTTATGGTCATCTGGGCGTGACTTATTATGTGCAGCGTAACTATGAAGCAGCCATCCCCATCCTGAAAAAGGCCATTGAACTGGGGCTGGACTCGGTCGAATATTACTACGAGTTAGGTCTCTCTTACGTCTATCTGGATCAATGTGACGAAGCTATCCCCTGGCTGGAGAAAGCCTGGGATATGGATCCCACAGCCCTGCCAGCCTATCAGGGAATGGTCCTTTGCGGAGAGTGGGAACCCTTGCCCACAGCCACTCCAACGGTGACCCCAACGGCTGAAGCTCCTTAAACATTTTCACCCCCTAATTTGCGCTTTTGATCATATTGTGGTATGATTTATTAGCACTCTTAGGCTCAGAGTGCTAACCTTTGCGCTTACAAAATCTAACGAGGAGGTATGTGAAGATGACCATTAAGTTGAAGCCTCTGGGCGACCGAGTTGTAGTGGAGCCCATTGAGCAGGAAGAAACGACCGCCAGCGGTATCATCCTGCCGGAGACGGCCAAGGAGAAACCCCAGGAAGGCACTGTGCTGGCCGTCGGCCCCGGCCGCAGGGACGAAGAGGGCAAACCGATCCCCATGGACGTCAAAGAAGGCGATCGCGTCCTCTACGCCAAATACGCCGGCACCGAGGTCAAACTTGAACCTGACAAAAAGGTTTTGATTTTGAGGGAGAGTGACATCCTGGCTATCGTTGAAAAATAACGAGGGATGAGGCAACGGGTCAACAAGTCAAAAGCTCGTTGCCCGTTACTCATTGACTACATTAAGGAGGAACAAATGGCAGCAAAACAGTTGATATTCTCAGAAGAAGCCCGAAGATCTCTGAAAAAGGGCATTGATATTATGGCCCACGCGGTGGGCACCACCCTGGGACCCAAGGGCCGCAACGTGGCCCTGGACAAGAAGTGGGGCGCTCCTACCATCACCCACGACGGCGTCACCGTGGCCAAAGAGATCGAACTGGAAGACCCCTACGAGAACATGGGCGCCCAGCTTCTCAAGGAAGCGGCCACCAAGACCAACGACGTGGCCGGCGACGGCACCACCACGGCCACCGTCCTGGCTCATAACATCATCACCGAAGGCATGAAGAACGTGGCCGCCGGGGCCAACCCTATGCTCCTCAAACGGGGCATCGAAAAGGCAACGCAGGCCATCGTCGAGGCCATCAAGGAGATGAGCGCCGAGGTCAAGGACAAGGACGACATCGCCCACGTGGCCTCCATCTCGGCCCACGACACCGAGATCGGCGATCTCATCGCCGATGTGATGGACAAGGTGGGCAAGGACGGGGTCATCACCGTCGAGGAGAGCAAGGGTCTGGAGTTCGAGACCGAGTACGTGGAAGGCATGCAGTTCGACCGGGGCTACATCTCGCCCTACTTCATCACCAACCCCGAGGCCATGGAAGCCGATCTGACGGAGCCCTACATCCTCATTTATGACAAAAAGATTTCGGCCGCCACCGACATTGTGCCGCTTCTGGAGAAGTTGGTGCAGGTAGGCAAACGGGAGTTGGTGGTCATCGCCGAGGACGTGGACGGCGAGGCCCTGGCCACCCTGGTGCTGAACAGGCTGCGGGGCATGATTAACGCCCTGGCGGTCAAGGCCCCTGGCTTCGGCGACCGGCGCAAGGCCATGCTGCAGGACATCGCCATCCTGACCGGCGGTCAGGTCATCACCGAGGAGATGGGCCGCAAGCTGGAGACGGTCAACATCGCTGACCTGGGCCGGGCGGACAAGGTCGTGTCCACCAAGGAGGACACCACCATCGTCGGCGGCAAGGGCGAGGACAAGGAGATCAAGGGCCGCATCGAGCAGATCAAGGCCGAGATCGAGAAGAGCACCTCGGACTATGACAAGGAGAAGCTGCAGGAGCGGCTGGCCAAGCTGGCCGGAGGGGTGGCCATCATCCGCGTCGGCGCGGGCACCGAGGTCGAACTGAAGGAGAAGAAACATCGCGTGGAGGACGCCCTGAGCGCGACCCGTGCTGCGGTCGAAGAAGGCATTGTGGCCGGAGGTGGGGTGGCCCTCATCAACGCCGTCCCTTCTCTGGACAAGGTGAAAATGGAGTTGGATGACGAGCAGACGGGGGTGACCATTCTGCGACGGGCGTTGGAGGAGCCGATGCGGGGCATCGTGCAGAACTCGGGCATGGATGGAGCCGTGGTGGTGGATATGGTGCGCCGACTGCACGCAGAGAAGAAGAACAAGAACATCGGCTACGACGTGCTGGCGCAGGACTATGGTGACATGGTGACCAAGGGGATCATTGACCCGGCCAAGGTGACGCGGAGTGCGGTGGAGAACGCCGCTTCCATTGCGGCCATGATCCTGACCACCGAGGCTCTGGTGACCGAGATCCCGGAGAAAGAGCCTCCGATGCCTGCTGCCCCGCCGCCGTATTAGGCCAGCGGCAGAGCAAAGACA
>JBGVTF010000145.1:0-2241 GCA_041862415.1 Anaerolineae bacterium
ATGTCGTGCTCGGGGCCGAGAGGGCCCTGGCCAGCGGCGAAAATCTCCAGCTTTTTGCGCGGGCAGACCTGGCTGGGGATGGTGCCCGAATCGGCGCAGATCTCAATGGTCTCGATGCCTTCAGGTCTGGTGAACTCGCGGGGCGGTGTGTCAGCCAGGGCCTCCTCCATAAAGTTGTGCCAGATAGGCCCTGCTCCCGTCACGCCGGAGATGCGGGCCATGGGAGTGTTGTCCGAGTTCCCTACCCAGACCCCGGTCACCAGATCAGGGGTGTAGCCGATGGTCCAGTTGTCGCGCCAGTCGTTGGTGGTGCCCGTTTTGGCCACGGCCGGCCGGGAGAGCTTGAGTACGCTGTTGGGACCAAAGGCCGGGGTGCGGGCTTGATTGTCTGACAGGATGCTGGTGATGAGGTAGGCGTGCTGAGGGGAGATGACCGGCTGGCCTTCTGGGGGGTGATATTCCTCGATCACCCGCCCATAGTTGTCCACCAGGCGCAGGACGGCTACCGGCGGCACCCGTCTCCCGCCGTTGGCAAAGACAGCGTAGGCCCCAGTTAGTTCCAGAAGGGTCACGTCGCCCCCACCCAAGGTCAACGACAGGCCGTAGTCAGGGCGGTTGAGGGAGGCGATGCCCAGGCGATGGGCCATTTCCAGAAAGGTCGGCAGACCCACGTACTGCAACGTTTTGACGGCCGGGATGTTGTACGAGCTACCCAGGGCCGTGCGCACCAGGACCGGGCCGTGGAACTTTTCGTCGTAGTTGGTCGGTTTATAGGGTGGGTTGGCCCCATCGGGGAACTCGGTGGGCACGTCCATGATCAAAGTGGCCGGTGTCCAGCCCTTCTCAAAAGCAGCCGCGTAATTGACAGGCTTTATGGCCGAACCTGGCTGGCGCAGGCGTAGGGCCACGTTGACCTGACCGTCAATCTCAGGATCGAAAAAGTCAACGCTACCCAGCATGGCCAGAATCTCGCCAGTGCCGGGCCGTATGGCCACCAGGGCCGCGTTGGTGGCGTGCTTATCGGCCAGAGCGACAATCTGCTCCCTGGCCACCCGTTCAGCGATCCCTTGCAGACGGGGGTCCAGCGTGGTGTAGACCTGCAAGCCTCCTGGATAGAGGACAGCGCTGCCATAGTTCTGCTCCAGCAGTTGGCGGACATAGGTCACAAAGTGGGGAGCCCGGATGTCTATACGTTGCGCGATGAACCGCAGCTCCTCGGACCGGGCGGCCTCAGCCTGAGCAGGGGTAATGTAACCCCCCTCGACCATGAGGCCCAGGACGACAGCCTGGCGGGCTTTGGCCGCTTCGGGGTTGGTGAAGGGATCGTAGATGGCCGGCGACTGGGGGAGTCCGGCCAGCAGAGCCGATTCGGCCAGGCTCAGTTCGCCTGCTGTCTTGTCGAAATACGTCTCGGCGGCGGCCTCGATGCCGTAGGCCAGATTGCCATAATAGATGGTGTTGAGGTAGAACTCCAGGATGGCCTCCTTGGAGTAGCGGCGGTTGATCTCGGTGGCCAGCACTGCCTCTTTGATCTTGCGCGACAGGGTACGCTGGACCCGTTCCTCAGGGGAGAGGAAGACGGTGCGGGCCAACTGTTGGGGGATGGTGCTGGCCCCGGAGACGATGCCCCTTTCGGTCACGTTCTGCCAGACGGCGCGGGCGATGCCGATGGGGTCCACCCCCGGATGTTGGTAGAAGTACTTGTCCTCGGTGGCGATAGTGGCCTGAGGCAGATAGGATGAAATGTGCGTCAGGGGCACCAGGGTGCGTCGCCCGCCCTGGGGATCAAAGACCTCGTAGAGCAATCCACCGTTGCGGTCGTAGATCTTGGTGCTGGCAAAGGCCACGGAGCGGGTCTGTAGCTCCTCCGGCGCAGGGAGGCTGGTCGCGATATAAGTATAGCCAGCGATGGCCAACGCAAGGCTGGCGAAGAAGGTGATGACGAAAGCCAGGGCAACGATGAAAAAACCCTGAGCCAGCAAAGTGGTACTTCGCTTCGTCTTTCGCTTTTGTCGGTGCGAGTGATAGTCTTGATACCCGCCTGGCATCCTGTTCATGAACTTCCTCCACCGCCTGTATTGTACTAAACTAACCGCAATCTGGCAAGAAAATAGCTTCCTGGGATAAGGGCGGCTGGTTCCAGATTGACAAAAATCCCCCCTCAATTTATACTATTGGAAACATAACCGGGAAAGGAGATGGCTTTTCAATGAGTGAGCAAGTGAGGTCAACGGGGCCGCT
>JBGVTF010000146.1:0-2367 GCA_041862415.1 Anaerolineae bacterium
GCGACCACGGCCACCAGCAGCAGGGTACGGTTGATAGAAGCCAAGAAGGCCCTGCTCTCAGGCTCCACACCTGGGGGCGGGGGAGGGCGAACTCTGGCGGAATCCGGGAAAACTTTCCCAGGATCCACATCCCAGCCGGGAAAATCGGTGTAGAGAACACCAATCTCTGTTCCATGATGGATAATCTGCGCGGCTGGCGTATCCCAATCCTGTCCCACAGGCTGCCCGACCAACTCCCCCCCAGAGTCGGCGACGATCTGTCCCTCCTCATCGGCCAGGATCACCCGCTCTCCCGTGATCTGACCCA
Source organism: Anaerolineae bacterium (assembly GCA_041862415.1). Taxonomy (GTDB): domain Bacteria; phylum Chloroflexota; class Anaerolineae; order E26-bin7; family E26-bin7; genus E26-bin7. The sequence goes on from JBGVTF010000146.1 coordinate 308, forward strand.
TCCGTTCGACCACAGGCTGCACGCCGGACCAGTTTTCGTTCTGGGCATAGTGCTGGGACAGGAACCCCTCGAAGCGCTGGTGACGCATCATCCTCCGGTCCTCCTCGTAGCGAGTGAACATCCTGGTGGTAGCCAGGGTGTTGAAGAAGGCCATGCCCCCTATCGCTGCCACGACCACCAAGATCAGCACCACGAGCAGGCGGAAACGTAGAGAGTGAAACATTCGCCACTGTTTCGGCATAGCTCAATCCTCGCTGAACTTGTAGCCCACGCCGTAGACGGTCTTGACGTAGGTCGGTTGCCTGGGGTCTCGCTCGATTTTCTTGCGCAGGTTCTTGACGTGGACGTCTATCGTGCGCTCAAAGCCCTCGAAATCGTAGCCAAAGACCCGGTCCAAAAGCTCCAACCGGGTGAAGGCTCGCCCCGGTTCCTCGGCCAGCACCTCCAGCAGCCGGAACTCGGTGGGCGTGAGATCCACGGCCTCGCCTCGCACCCGCACTTCATGGGAGCGGCGGTCAATCACCAGGTCAGCAAAGCGCATCTCCGTAGGACCTTGAGGGACCTCCTGGCCGACCCGGCGCAAGACCGCCCGCACCCGGGCCACCAGCTCCCGGGGGCTGAAGGGCTTGGTGACATAGTCGTCGGCGCCCAGTTCCAGGCCGATGAGCTTGTCCTCTTCGGTGGTCTTGGCCGTGAGCATGATGATCGGCACCTTGGACTCTGTTTGGAGAATGCGGCAGACGTCAAGGCCATCCACCTGGGGCAGCAGCAGGTCCAGCACGATGAGATCTGGTCGCCTCTGGCGGGCCAACTTGAGGGCTTCCAGGCCGTCGTAAGCGACGAGCACCTGGTAGCCGTCCCTCTCCAGATAGAGCCGGACCAGGTCCACGATATTCCGGTCGTCATCAACCACCAAGACCTTGCATTTGGTCATCTTTTTCGTGTGTCTCCTTGTCGCAATGCAGGTCGAGGGCAATAAAAGTGAAGCCGTGCTCCTCTCCCAGTCTATCCAACTTCGAACCCGCTTCTATTGTACCGAAAAGATGTGGAGAAGTTATGAAGAAGTTATGAAGGTTTGATGTGGATCGCTCTCAAACCCCAGGGGTTTTCATCAGATCATGATTTGATGCTCGGAGCGGACGACAGTCCGCGTCTGAGTCGCTGGACTGTCATCCAGCGGGAGCACTCTGTGATCTACTGAGTTTGAAGAGCAACACTGAGGAAACCACGCTCTTAAAAACCCCTGGGGTCTGGCCCAGCAGGCTATCGGAGCCACGTTACACAAACAATAAGATGGGGAGGAGCGCCCAGGCTCCTCCCCACATTGTTCACTCAATTCACCTAGCTACACCGTCAATGTGAGCCACACGGTCACTCACTCTCGAGGGGTGGGCAGCCTTTATGGCCAAAGCCACGGCCGAAACCGCGGCCGCCCCACCAGCCCTGCTCAAGGCCCTGAAGCATCCAGTCAGCTTGTTCCTGGCTGATACGTCCATCTTCCACGGCTTGCTGGATGGCCTGTTTCCTGGCCTCGACCCGGTCCTCCAGGGAAGACGGCCCGCTCTCCAGCCTCTCAAGCATCTGGTCGGCCTGCTCCTGACTCAGGCGCCCGTCCTCGACGGCCTGCTGGATGGCCTGCTTCATGGCCTCGCCCCGCGCAGCATTCATGGCGTCGTACACCTTCTGCAGGTCAAGACCCTTCGCCTCGGCAATCTCGGCCAGGCTCTTGCCCGCTCGCAACTCGGCAAAGAGCTCCTCGGGGCTCAGCCCCAGGGCCTCGGCTGCCGTGTCGAACATCGTCCACATGCCGCCACGAGCCCAGCCGAAGCCGCCCATACCACGACCGCCAAAGCCACCCATGCCACGGCCACCGCCGTGCCAGCCAAAAGGAATGGGGGGCGTGGGCTCCTGAGCGAATACGAACGCCGCTCCGCCCAGGCCCGCCAGCAGCAGCACGATCAGCGCCACGCCAGCCCCAATAAGAAGCTTCTTTTTCATACGATTCACCTCCTTCCTCGTCTAGATTTGGGTTGGTTTTCCTCCAACCCGCCTCTATTGTA
>JBGVTF010000147.1:0-3992 GCA_041862415.1 Anaerolineae bacterium
TTACCCCCTTATTGATGACAGCGCTACTCTTCGGAAGGAACTTCCACCCAGCGCCTTTCGTCCGCTGACTTGAGAGCGGCATCCAGAACCTGTTGGCAACGCAGCCCGTCGTAAAAGTCGGGATAGACCGGCTCGCCTTTATCAATCGCCAGCAAGAGGTCGCGGACCTCGTGGATGAAGGTATGCTCCCAGCCGATGATGTGACCCGGCGGCCACCATGCCTCAATGAAGGCGTGGCTCTCCTCGGTGACCATGATGGTGCGGAAGCCTTGCTCCTTCCCCTCGTCTGCCCTGGAGTAGAACTCTAACTCGTTCAGGCGTTCGAGGTTGAAGACGAGGGCGCCCTCGCTGCCAAAGATCTCCAGCCGCAGGTAGTTCTTGCGCCCCGTGGCAAAGCGGGTCGCCATGAACGTGCCCAGCGCCCCAACGCGGAACTTGGCGATGAAGTACAGGGCGTCATCCGCCGTGACGGTGCCCATGTCCGTACGGTCAGCGAGGGGACGCTCCTTGACGAAGATTTCCTTGGCACCGCTCACCGCTTCGATCTCGCCCACCAGATAGCGGGCCAGGTCAACGGTGTGGGCGTTCAGGTCGCCGTGCGCGCCGGAGCCACCCTCCTTGACGTCGTGGCGCCAGACATAGGAAGAATCTGGATCGACGAGCCAATCCTGATAGTAAACCGCGTTAAAGTGCCGGACCTGGCCTATCTTGCCCTCTTCAATCAGTTGCTTGGCCAGGATGATGGCTGGCACGCGGCGGTAGTTAAAGGCCACCATGTGGCGGACATCCGCCTCGCGCGCTGCGTCGAGCATCTGGCGTGCCTCATCGGCATTCATGGCAATCGGCTTTTCGCAGAAGACGTGCTTGCCTGTCTTGGCCGCGGCGACGGCGATCGGCATGTGAGTCACATTGGAGGTGCAGATGTCCACCAGGTCAATGTCATCGCGCGCCACCAACTTTTCCCAGGACGTCTCCGTGGTTTGCCAGCCGAACCGCTTGGCAAACGCTTCCAGGTCGGAAACGTTTCGCCCGCACGCGGCCCGCAAGACCGGTCGTGCGGGCAGATCGAACCAGTAGGGGACATCAATCCAGGCATTGCTGTGCGCTCGGCCCATAAATTTGGTGCCGACGATAGCGATGTTGAGCTCTTTGCTCATTATACTCCTCCTTTCAGTATGTAGATCGCATCAGCGATGCTGGCAATTTGAGGGCATTAACACTTGGGGTATCAACGCTTGTCGGGCAACACATTTGTTGTGTCTCTCACTGCGCTTTGTTGGCCTTACACCTGACTACCTCTCCCAAATACACCTATTATAAGATTATTACCTTTGAAAATCAAGTCTGTGCCATCAAGTCGTGCCATATAGAATTGCAGCGCTCATTTGTAGGAGATTGCACAAGATTTCAGTGGGGGGTGGGGCTATAGAGAGGGCGATGGTCAAAGCCGCTATCGCTCAGAGGGCGGGGGCGTCCGAGGTCAACGCCCAGGAGCCTACAAATCGCGGTCCAGGGCACGAGTTGAGACAAGTTGCAGATGCTTCAACCCCTCGACTCGCACTTCTCGCACCACGTCTTCCTGAAGAAGCGTGGCGATTGTGCGATCCAGATCGGCTCGCGTCCAATTCAGAACGTGGAAGACTCGCCCGATCATTCTGCGATCTGCAGCAACCACGTTGTCGAGGTAGCGCAGCACCAGCATCCGCCGCGCCTGGTCGCCACGGATGGGCCGCGCTCGCTCGGATAGGTCCGGATACCAACGAGAGACGATTTCATAGATGAAGGCGTAGCGCCAGGCCCCAGCGCGGGCGACGCCGACAGGTAATATCTTCAGGTCGGCCTGCAATTCGACCAGCGCCCGCTGAAAGGCCGCCGTCCGGCTCTGACCCGTCAGCCGCGCCAGCCGCCGCAACTCGATCACGTGCTGAGGCCCGTGTTCCAACAGGGCCTCATAGATCAGCTTGGCCTCGTGGCTGAGGCGACCGTCGCGATATTGATGCAAATAGTCGTCAGGGTCGCCATAGTTCTGGGAGAGGGCGTAGAAAAATGGAAGCAACTCCAGGGACACCAGGGTGGCCTTCTTGCGCAGCAGCTTGCCGTAGTACCACCAGCGCTTGTCGAGGGAGGCGTCCTTCCAGCCCCAGGTTTTCTGGATGTGGGGGTCGTGGTGTTCGTTGGGCACTGGTTTGACGCGGCCGCAGACGGCGTCCCATAGGCTGGGCAGTTCCACGCCTTTGATAGGGAAGAGAAAGCAAAAGCCTACGTCGTCCAGGAAAGCGATGGCGTCATCCACCGTTTGCAGAGCCAGTTCCGGGCGGCGGCGGTAGCGACGCTCGCGCTGATCTTCGATTTGGGTCAAGGTCAGGGAGAGGGTCTTTTCGGTCATCTTTCACAAGTTTACCACAACCCGCCCCAAAAGGAAAAGAAAGGGCGGGTTCGTTATTGTCAAACACTCAGAAATCTGATACAATACTTGTGGTGCAATTCTAGCATCGGAAAGGACCTCTAGTGACACATCAAGTGGATTTCGAGCCCATTGGCCGGCGTCACGTCTGCCCCAAGGGCGCAACTCTCCTCGAGGCCGCCCGCCAGGTAGGGGTGGGCATCGTCTCTATTTGCGGCGGGCGGGGCACTTGCGGCCACTGCCGCGTGCAGGTGCTCGATGGCCTGGCACCCCCTCCCACAGAAGCCGAGGGCAAGGTCTTCTCGCCGGAAGAGTTGACCGCTGGCTATCGCCTGGCCTGTCAGGTCGAGGTGTTGAGCGACCTGCGGGTCCACGTTCCACCGACCTCGCTGACCACCCCCCAGCGGATCCAGGTGGAGGGCCGGGAGCTGGCCGTGCCCCTTCAGCCTGCGGTGCGGAGCTACAAAGTGGAACTACCCCCGCGTGCCCCGCAGGACCTTCGCCCCGATGTCACCCGTCTGCGCGACGCTCTGGCCACAGAGTACGGCCTGGAGAGGCTGACGGTTGACAGCCAGCTCCTGGCGCATATCCCCCTCCGCTTGCAGGAATGGGATGGGGTGGCCAACGCGGTGGTCCGAGAGGGCGAGTTGATGGATCTGCTGCCCGAGGGACGGCTCCCCTTGGGTCTGGCTGTAGACCTGGGGACGACCAAGATCGCTGCCCACCTGGTTGATCTGACAACGGGAGAGACCCTGGAGGCCAGAGGGGCCATGAACCCTCAAATTGCCTATGGCGAGGACGTGATAGCCCGCATCGCCCACGCTATGGAAGGGGAGGAGCGGGCGGAGGAATTGCGGCGGGCGGCCGTCGGAGCGGTGAACGATCTGGCTGGCGAGCTTTGCGCCCTGGTCGGGCGTCCCCGCCAGGAAATCGCCGAAGCGGTCGTGGTCGGCAACACGGCCATGCATCACCTCTTCCTGGGCCTGCCGGTCAGGCAACTGGGTTTGGCCCCTTACCTGGCGGCTGTCATTGATCCCCTGGACCTCAAAGCGCGAGACGTGGGACTGGAAATCGCCCTTGGGGGGTACGTGCACCTGTTGCCCAACATCGCTGGCTTTGTGGGCGCCGACCACGTGGCCATGCTTCTTTCGACGGGCATCTACCGGGCCGAAGAAACGGTCGTCGGCCTGGACATCGGCACCAACACCGAGGTGGTCCTGCGGACCGGGGGGCGGCTCGTTGCCTGCTCCACCGCCTCGGGGCCGGCCTTTGAGGGGGCTCACATCCGCGATGGGATGCGGGCCGCGCCGGGGGCCATCGAGCGGCTGCGCATCACCGATACCGATGTGGAGTACCAGACCATTGACGACGCCCCGCCGGTGGGGTTGTGTGGCTCAGGCATCCTGGACGCCGTCGCTCAGTTGCTCGAGGCCGGTGTGCTGGATGAGCGGGGGGGCATGAGGGAGCACCCCCGGGTGCGGCGGGGGAAGGACGGGCCAGAGTTCGTCCTGGTGGCTCAGGGGGAGGGCGGTGATGGCCGGGAGGTGGTCATCACCCGCGCTGACGTGGGAGAGATCCAACTGGCCAA
>JBGVTF010000148.1:0-14267 GCA_041862415.1 Anaerolineae bacterium
TAGAACTCGCCAGCGCTCTGGCCAGAGCCCTCGGCGAACTTGCGCAGCAGGTACTCGTAGGCCCGGCCCAGGATGTCGGGCTCCACGTCGCGCAGGCCCAACCGCTGGCGATTGAGGATCTCCATCAGCCGCGTCAGGTTGTCGTCGTCCAGGATGCGCTGTCCGGCGGCCGTGGCGTTAAAGTCCACGATGTCAATGACGCCCACCAGCTTGGGGTTCTCTTTGGAGATGGCCCGCATGGCCTCGGTCAGCCGTTCGCCCAGGCGGACAGGGCTTTTGCGCACCTCGGGCCAGGTGTAGCCGTTGGGGATGTAGAAGCGGATCAGGGCGCGGTCTTCCTGAGCCAGTTGGCGGGCCCACACCTCGTCGCCAAATTCCTGGCTCAGTTTACCCAGTTCGTCCTCGTAGACGTCAGACAGCCGCTTGTAGAAGAGCAGCGGCAGGATGTAGTCTTTGTACTTGGGCGCATCTAGCGGCCCGCGGATGGAGCAGGCTGCTTCCCAGAGCCAGTTCTCGAGGGTGGTGATGTCCATGCTCATCCCTTACATTTCAACAAGTGGCCAAAGCCGTCATTTCACCCGTTGGACGACTTATGCCAAACTTGGCCCTAATTCAAAAAGGAGAAGAGTTAACCACTCTCACCACGATCATCCTTGTAACACCTCCACCGGGGTTTTCCTTCCGCGTTCCGTGTGGTCAAAGTCGCTATCAAAACTCACCACGGCGAGGTTGTATTTCTCAGCGGCCACATACTGGTAAGCATCGTCAAAGTCAAGGTCAAATTGCTCTGTTACGCGAACAAGGCGCTCTGTATCTCCAGGCTCAAGGTGTATCAAGCCCACGGCACCGTCTATAAAGACATCCCGAACGAAATGCAACAGCGCCTCCAACTGATTCAGCCTGGTTAGCACCACTCCAATGGAGTGAAAGGCGAAATCGGTGATGAATAGACGTTCCGTCGGTACATGATCGAGGAAATGACCGACCTCATCAGACCTTGCCTGATCCAGGAGCCGTTCAAGCCATACATTGGTATCTACCAGATACATGGGTCAGTCACCTCGCCATTCCAGGGCCCTTTTCTGGAGCTCGAGCGATGTGTATTGGTCGCGACAATCCCTCAGCGCACCGGCCCAATCCTGGCGGAGTCTTCCCCCACGTTTTCGTGCTCGTTTCTCTATCAAAAACTCTATGAAGTCAAGTACCTCTTGCTGGAGTTCAGATGGCAACTCCTTAATCAGTTCTTCAATCCTATTCATGTCTTCACCCTCTTCACCATACTGTCCAAAGAACTTCCACGCCTCATCCTCACTTCATCAACTACCACTGTGGCGATACAGGCGCCACCGCGTGCCCTCGGCACCATCCTCCAGGGCTATCCCGACCTCGGCCAGACGGTCGCGGATGGCGTCGGCCTTGGCCCACTCTTTGGCCCGCCGGGACTCCTGGCGCAGGTCTATCAAAATCTGCACCAAAGCGTCCTCCAACCCAGCCCCCGCCTCCTCCGGCAACTGATCGGGGATGATGCCCAGGACATCGCCGCCCAGTTCCCGGTACAGGCCGTCAATGGCCTCCAGCGTCCCGCGAGTGACAGGCTCTCCAGAGTTCAGCAGAGTGTTGACCTCTTTGTTCAAGTCGAAGAGGACAGCCAGGGCCTGAGGGGTGCCAAAGTCGTCGTCCATGGCTTCGATAAAGCGGGCCTTGTGCTCGTCCAGAACCCGCTGGAAGGCCGCCTCGGCCTCGCTCCTTCGACTACGCTCTTCGACTTCCCCTTCGACCTTGCTCAGGGCAGGGCTCAGGACAAGCTCAGGACGGGCGTCCTCAGCCGTGGCCAGACGGTCGCGCACCAACCTCACCACCCCGTAGAGCCGCTCCAGCCCCTTGCCTGCCGCTTCCAGCGCCGCTTCGCTAAAGTCGGTAGGACTGCGATAGTGGCTGCTCAGGATGAAGAAACGGATGGCCATCGGCGCGTGCCGCTGCAAGGCATCTTTGATAGTCACGAAATTGCCCAGGCTCTTGCCCATCTTGATACCGTCCACGGTGACCATGTTGTTGAGCAACCAATAGCGGGCGAACTCTACGTCGTAGGCGGCTTCGCTCTGGGCAATCTCGCTCTCGTTGTGAGGGAAGATGTTTTCCAGGCCACCGCCGTGGATGTCGAAGGGCAGCCCCAGGTATTTGGCCGCCATCACCGAGCACTCGGCGTGCCAGCCAGGATACCCCTCGCCCCAGGGACTGTTCCAACGCATCAAGTGCCCCGGCGGTGCGGCCCGCCACACGGCAAAGTCAGCCGGATGGCGCTTGTCGGGGTTGACCTCCACCCGCGCCCCTTCCTCCAACTCTTCCACCTTGCGTCCCGAGAGCTTGCCGTACTCCGGGAAGCTTTCCACTGAGAAAAAGACCGAGCCATTGGCTTCGTAGGCGTAACCCTTCTCGATGAGAACCTGTGCCAATTCGATCTGTTCCGGGACGTGGCCGCTGGCCCGGGGCGAAATGTCGGGGCGGGTCACGTTAAGGGCATCCATGTCCTCGAAATAGCTGCGGGCGTAATATTCCGCCACCTCCATGGGCTCCAACTGTTCCAGCCGTGCCTTGCGCCCGAGCTTGTCCTCACCTTCGTCGGCATCACCGGTCAGATGGCCCACGTCAGTGATGTTCTGCACATAGCGCACCTTGTAACCCAGGTAGCGCAGGTAGCGTACCACAACGTCGAAGGAGACATAGGCTTTGGCGTGGCCGATATGAGCGTGGTCGTAGACCGTCAGTCCGCAGACATAAATGCCCACTCTCCCCTCGTGAAGGGGCTTGAACTCTTCCTTCTGACGCGTCATATAGTTGTAGACTTTCAATGTCATCTCCTGGTCCTCCTTACCAACTTGGGCAAATGGCCTCAGCCACGCTGGCTGCAATCTCGTTGCCACCACTACCCAATTGCCGGGAAATGGTCACAAGCGTCATCTCAACTATACTCACTCGGCTGAGCGAAGATCATCCGCCCAGCAGTCGTCTGCAACACTTTCGTCACCAAGACTCTGATAGTGTTATTGATGTAACGTCGCCCATTTTCCACCACCACCATTGTCCCGTCGTCCAAATAGCCCACGCCCTGATCCAGCTCTTTGCCTTCTTGAATGATGCGCACTCGCAACGATTCCCCGGGAAGGACGACAGCTTTGACCGCGTTGGCTAATTCATTGACGTTGAGGACCATCACCCCTTGTAGTTCGGCCACGCGGTTCAGGTTGTAATCGTTGGTAATAATGGGACATCGGAGTTGCTTGGCCAGCATGATCAGTTTATCGTCTACCTCTCGGTAGTCCTCCATGTCCATATCGGTGATGCGGATAGGCACAACCGATTCTTCCTGCAATCTTCTGAGCATATCCAGTCCTCTGCGACCACGATTGCGGCGCAGGGCATCGGAGGAATCGGCAATATGCTGCAGCTCGTTGAGGACGAAACGAGGAACCAACATCTCACCGATGACAAAGCCCGTTTGACTGATGTCAGCGATACGGCCATCAATAATGACACTGGTGTCAAGGAGAACATACTTGTCCTCGCGCATAGAGCCTTCCCTGTACAGGCGCGGGCCGATGACGTTGAGCAGATCCTTTCGTCTCATCACCATGACGGCTATGCCAAAGTAGGCGAAAAAGACGGTACCGGCGAAGGGCAAGATCCAAGCCCAAGGATCCGGTAGTCGAGATAAGGGCAAAGCTAAAAGGGCAGCAATGATTAAACCGACGACCAAGCCGATGGTTCCGGCTAACAAATGTTGGGCCGGTAGCTGGCGGATCTTACGCCGAATCCAGAAGAAGGGCCTAGTAGTCACCCAGGGCGCGAGTAATAGACCCAGAGCGATGCCACAAAGAATTAGAACATAAACGTAACGGTTGTAGGGTCCTCCCAAAGCCTCGCCTACCTTGTAGGCAGCGAAGGCCAGGACTCCGGCTCCCATAAGACGGAACATCAGTTCAACGATCATTTTCTCCTCCCTCTATTTCTGAGAAATGCGGTGCTTCTTTTGACAATCTACCAAGACCGATAACACGCTGAAAGGCGTGAGAGGCAAGACAAAAAGGGGCGTACCGCAAGGTACACCCACTCAAGGAATTGTTCTGCCTTGTTACTAGTTTAGACGGGATCAAATGCCCCGCCACTAGATAGTCCACTGCTCGCTTGCTGATGTCTCACGGTAACAAATGAAAGGATAAGTCCGTATGCAATTATTTGCCCCTGTGTTCAGCGGCCGATCAGAGCGAAGATGATATCGTCTCCCTTAGCTTCCCCTGACCGATGAATTTAGATAAGAATTTGATAATAGGGAAGAAAAGGAGAAACAGATGAGAGAAGGAGGTCATATTCATATATTAACATATTCCAGGTGAAATGTCAACGCATCGCGCAAGCCGCCAGCAGCTTGCGCAGCGAAAGCAGGGGAGTACGAGGGGACTTCGAGCCCTCGGCGTGAGCTCGGTCGAACGCTCAGTCGAGACGTGCCCCCTCGTTCCTTTTCCTCCTCCGTCAAGGCTCAGCTCGGTGGGCTTCGTCCTGAGGCCTGTAGGGAACTTATTTCACCAGGGCTACTTCGAGGGCTTCAGCCACAGAACGCACTCCGATGAACTCTATCTCAGATGGGATAGCCTTCTTCTGCCGTGTTCCCTTGGGCAACAGGCAGCGCTTGAACCCCAGCTTGGCGGCTTCGCTCAGCCGTCTGGGGAGTTGGCCCACGGTGCGTAGTTCACCAGAGAGACCGATTTCGCCCACAACGGCCAGGTCGGCCGCCACCGGCACATCACGGAAGCTGGAAGCTATGGCTACAGCCACGGCCAGGTCAGCCGCCGGTTCATTGACCCTCAGACCACCCACCACGTTAACGAAGACGTCCTGGTCAGAGAGACGCAGACCCACCCGCTTGCTCAGCACGGCTACCAGCAGCAATAGACGGTTAAAGTCAACGCCATTGGCCGTGCGTCGAGGCAGGCCAAAACTTGTGGTGCTGGCCAGGGCCTGGATCTCGACCAAGAGAGGGCGAGTGCCCTCCATGGTGACCGCGATGGCCGAGCCAGCTGCCTCAGGTAGACGTTCGGCCAGGAAAGCTTCAGAGGGATTGGCCACCTCCAGCAGACCTTGGCTGGCCATTTCAAAGACTCCCACTTCATTGGTGGAGCCGAAGCGGTTCTTGACGCTGCGCAGCAAGCGATAAGCGTGGAAGCGGTCGCCTTCCAGATAGAGGACGGTATCCACGATATGCTCGAGGACTCGCGGCCCGGCGATAGCTCCGGCTTTGGTCACATGGCCGACGATGAAGATTGGTACGCCAGAGGCCTTGGCCAATCGCAACAAGGTGGCCGCGCACTCCTTCACCTGGCTGACACCACCAGCCGCCGAGGTCAGCTCTTCCGTATAGACCGACTGGATCGAATCCACTACAGCCAGGTGAGGGTTCAACCGCTCGATGTGGCCCATGATCTGCTCCAGGTTAATCTCGGAGAGGACGTAGAGTTGATCGTCGGAGATTCCCAGCCGATCAGCTCGCATCTTGATTTGCTGAACCGATTCCTCACCGGACACATAGAGCACGGGGCCCTCTTGTCTGGCCAGAAGCGATGACACCTGCAAGAGGAGGGTAGATTTGCCGATGCCCGGATCGCCACCGATGAGCACTACCGAGCCAGGTACGACGCCACCGCCCAGGACGCGGTTCAGTTCTTCCATAGCCACCGAAATGCGCTGAAACCCATCGGCCGAGATGGTGGGCAGGGGTTGCGGTTCGCTGGCCGGCACCAAGGAGACACCAGCGGCTCTTTTCTCTCTGTCCTGCTCCACCCGCGTCTCAACCACGCTATTCCAGGTCCCGCACTCAGAGCAACGACCGGACCACCTGGGAAAAACGTGTCCACACTGTTCGCAAACGAAGGCAGTCTTGACTCGGGCCATAGTCGTTTATCTCGCCCCCCTTTCAGCAAACCATCTCAGGCAACCACCACTACTACGGTACAGGCAGCGGAAGACTTCACCCTGCTCATCCTAATTATACCACAAACGGAAGAGTCAAGCAATGGTCAGAGGCCCTGATTGCATTTGAAGTCATAGATACCATCGTCAATGGGCCACTTTCGATTGCAGTTTGGACAATCCAGGGCTTGATCCATCTCCACCAATTGAGGGCTGTGGCAAACGGGACAGCGGAAGAAGCCCTGAGGCTCGGCTGGCGGATATTCCTTCTCGACCTTGGCCCGCACAAAGATGCTGGGACTCAGTTTCCACAAAGAGGCCGTCCACTGGAGCGAACCATCAACAGCAGCCAGAAGCCCAGCAGGCGCCAGGCGTTTGACAAGGGGATGGCGAAAATAAGAGACAGTCAGTTGCTTTTCGATGGCAAAACCTGTTTCCTGGAGGCGGGCTTCCATCCAGGCCGGATGGAAATCGTAGTGAAGCTTGACGAATTCAACGGGCTCCAAAGCAAAGGGGTTCCACTGCTGGAGGCGCAGTGCGTAACGCAGAACAGCTTTCAGATGGCGTTTGTTGGCATATTCAAGAATGTAGTGACCAGCCGGTGCCAGCACCCGCCGGATTTCACAGAAGGCGGCTGGTACGTCCTGCACATGGTGGAGCACACGGACGGTCACGGTCGTGCTGAAGAGATGATCAACGAAAGGCAAGTGGTAGAGACTAGCGACTACATAGATATATCTCTCATCACGCCCAAGCCGCTCCTGAGCCTGGCGGAGCATTGATTTGGAATAGTCCAGCAGGACCACCTTCTTGTGGCCCTGGTAGAGGTCAGCCAGACGGCCGAAGCCAGCTCCAATCTCCACTAAGAGGTCACCCTCGGGAGATAGCAGCTTGCGCAGGGCAATGCGCTCGGCCAAGTCCTCGTACTCCCGGCCTTGGCCCTCCCAAAAGTCTTCCCGATAAGTGGCGCCCTCATAGTCACAGATTTGGAGCCGCGTCCCCTCTGGCTGCTTCTCTGTCAAAGTTCGTAACTCCTCTCTCCACGCCGAAACTAAAACAGATGTTGCACGTGCAACATTGATGTTATGTTAAGCAATTTTCTCCCTCACCCAAAGCAGAATCGGCTTGCACTCAAATTATAGCACAAGGATCTGCTTTGAACAAGAGGTCCCCAAAAGGCTCCTTCAATAACCCCTTGCCTTGTCCACTAAATTCAGCAGGGGCTCTCCCGCCAGATAGCGGCGCAGATTCTCGGCGAAGAGATCGCTGGCTCGCTCGTCGTAACGCAGGGTGAAGCCGGACACGTGGGGGGAGAGGATGATGTTCTCCAGATCGTAGAGAGGGCTATCCGAGGGCAGCGGTTCCTCTTCAAAGACATCCAGACCCGCGCCAGCGATCCAGCCCTCCCGCAAAGCTCTGATCAAGGCCGCTTCGTCAACCGTCCCCCCACGGGAAATGTTGACCAGGTAGGCGCTGGGCTTCATGGCCCGTAACTCCGCTTCACCGATCAATTTTCTCGTCTCGGGTGTCAAGGGCACAGCGACGACCACGTAATCGCACAGACTCAGCATCTCGGACAGCCGCTCCGGTGGGAAGGCCCCATCAAGCAGCGCCCCCTCCCTGTCCCCAGTCCCCTGCACGGCATAGCCCACATCTCGCATCTGGCTCACTGACCGCTTGATGGCTACCACCCGCATGCCAAAGCAGCCGGCGATCCTCCCCACCTCTCGCCCGATGCTGCCATAACCGACGATGCCCAGAGTACTATCGCGCAGCTCAGGCCTGGCGAAAAGGTTCCAGCGGCCCTCAGGCCACTCGCGCCTGCTCTGGTAGTAAAGCATCTGGGGCACCCGTCGGTTGAAGGCCAGGATCGAAGCGAAGACGTATTCGGCGATGGGCGTGGCGTGGATGCCGCTGGTGGTGGTCAGAAGGACGTCACTTCTCATGATAGGATGATCCAAAAGACTATCAACCCCGGCAGCGTGCATTTGCACCCATTTTAGCTTCGGGGCTCTGCTCAGATCAGCCGGCAAGTAAAAGCTGTATAACACCTCAACGCCATCCTCCAGGGCCTGCTCGACCTCTTCAGCATTGCGGCCGGTGCGTTGCTTCACCACGAGCCGAGGCGACACGGCCCGCAGCTTGTCTAGAAGCTCGTCAGTGAATCGCATAGTACTGAGAACTACGATTTCCCGCATGAACTCCCTCCTTGATCGAGACCAACATAGTTCGAGAAGTGAGTGCCTGATACACCAACGATACCTCTCAATTTCCCTTTGACACGGGTGAGATTATACAAGATATGTCCCCAAAAAGCAAGGCACATAGTAGTACCATCATCCTATGGACAAACAGGACCATTTTCCCATTGCAATTTAGCTCTATTGGGGATATAATGTAGTCAAAGTAAAGAGTTTAAGGGAAGGAAATAAACAGTAGAAAGCTACTACCTCCCCTCTTCTCCTTAACTCCGCCTACGGCTGAGAGCCATCTGTCCACCAGATGGCTCTTGGCTTTTGGCGGAGTGATTGGCCTATAACCAAAATCGCATCGCGTTTGACAAATCGTCAAGAATGTGGTACCATGTGCCCGCAATTGAATAGGACATGACGCTCTTATCCAGAGAGGTGGAGGGACCGGCCCTGTGAAGCCTCGGCAACCATTTTAGGCCGAGACAAATCCATGGAGATTTGTATTAGGTCTGATCACGGTGCCAATTCCGGCAGAAGTATTTCTGGAAGATGAGAGGGGGTCATTTAATTATGCTTACCTCTTCTTTCAGGAAGGGGTTTTTTGTTGTCAAGTCGCTTGAAGTGCAGAGACCTCTCGCCAATCTGGATAAGGCGGGAGGTCTCTTAGCTTGTCTAAAAGCAGTAAAAGAAAGGATGGTATTTGCAACAATGGAAAGGAACATCATCGTAGCAGAGGCCACCGGCCAGTACATCGAGGATCTGCCGGTGGAAATCGTCGAGCGCAAAGGCGTGGGGCACCCCGACAGCCTATGTGACGGCATCGCTGAGCGAGTATCACTAGAGTATTGCCGTTGGTGTGAGGAGAACTTTGGCGTTTTGCTCCACCACAATTTTGACAAAGTGCAACTGGTGGCTGGCGATGTGGACGTCCATTTCGGTGGCGGCCACATCATCCGGCCCATCAAGATTCAGATTGCCGGACGGGGCACGCCCTCCTATGAGGGCCGCCTGGTGCCCATGGATACCCTGGCCATTGAGGCCGCCCGGGCGCACCTCAAGGAGACCATGCGCTATCTGGACCCCGTGCGACATGTCAATATCAACTGCTACGCCGGGCGCGGAGCCAGCGAACTGGTCAGCGCTGTGGAGCACGCTGAGGCCAACGACACCAGCTTCGGCGTCTCCCACTGGCCGCGTTCCCTGCTGGAAAACAACGTCTATGAGACAGCCAATTACATCAACTTCACCCTCATTGACAAGTTTCCCATCGGTGAAGACATCAAGGTCATGGGCTGCCGACGCAACGGGGAAGTCACCTTGACCGTGTCTGTCCCCTTTATCGCTCCCCGCCTTAACGATGCCAATGAATACCTGGACATCAAAGAGGCAGTACAGGCCGCCATCCAGGACTTCAGTGAGACGCTGGACGATCGTCCGGTGAAAGTTGATGTCAACACCGCCGACAAGGCCAAACGAGGTGATTTCTATCTGACCCTCACTGGGACTTCGGCAGAGTGCGGAGACGACGGGGCTGTGGGGCGAGGCAACCGGGTGAACGGATTGATCGCTCCCTTCCGCTCGGCCAGCTTTGAGGCCGCCTGCGGCAAGAACCCCATCTCCCATGTAGGCAAGGTCTACAACGTCCTGGCTTTCCTGGCCGCCCGCGACCTCGTAGAGAAAGTGCCCAATGTCAAGGAGGCCGTTGTCTACATCCTCTCCCAAATCGGTCAACCCCTGGATCAACCTCTGGTGGCCAGCGCCCTGGTGCGTTCGGCGGGCGGCCAACTGACAGCCGCCACCCAGAACGATGTGCACGACGTGCTGGATGAACGCCTGGCCAGCGTGGCCGATACCTGTGCTATGATCAGGAGAAGGGAGATTACTCTCTTTTAGCGAATTCCACTGTTGCACCGCCCGTGCCGCAACAGTGGCGCTGCTGCGGTACAGGCGGTACAGGTGACGAAGCCTTGCCCGATAGGATAGAGCAGGCTCGAGGGAAAGCGGTTGTGCCTCCAAGCACAATTGTCTTGCCTCACGCCTGCTCTTTTTGCCTGAGAGGGCTTGCGTGACTTATCCCCTCAACTCCACTTTTCCCTCCTGAGAGCGAGGCCGTTGGATCAATTCCCCACACCGGGAAACGGGAGAGGAATCGGCCTTGCCGATTGCGGCAAGATGGTGTACAATTTGACAGCGTGCGGAAAAACAAGACCGTTACAGAAGGAGTATAGATATGCAACCAGCCAAGCGTCTCTCTAACCTACCTCCGTACCTCTTTGCCCGGTTGGGGCAACGCATCGCTGAACTGCGGAAGCAGGGAGTTGATGTCATCCGCCTGGACATTGGCAGTCCCGATATGCCGCCCAACGATGAGATCATCGAAGCCCTGGCTCACTCGGCTCGCCAGCCAGATCGCCATGGCTACGCTGGCTACTACGGCCTGCCAGAGCTGCGCCAGGCCATCGCTGATTACTACGCCCGCCGCTTCGGAGTGGACCTGGACCCCGAGGACGAGGTGCTCCCCCTGATCGGCTCCAAAGAGGGGCTGGCCCACCTTTCCCTGGCTTTCCTCGACCCCGGCGACGTGGCCCTGGTCCCCGACCCGGCCTATCCCACCTATGAGTTAGGCGCTTACCTGGCCGGGGGCGCCACCCACCGCTTCCCCCTCCTGGCCGAGCGGGACTTTCTGCCCGATCTCGCAGCCATTCCTGTTGAGGTGGCGCGGCAAGCCAAGCTACTTTGGCTGAGCTACCCCAACAACCCCACCGGGGCGGTGGCCTCCCTGGAGTTCTTCGCCGAGGCGGTGGCCTTTGCCCGGAAGCACGACCTGCTCTTGTGCCACGATGCCCCCTATTGCGAAGTCACCTACGAAGGTTACCGTCCTCCCAGCCTGTTACAAGTGGAAGGGGCCAGGGAGGTCGCCATAGAATTCAACTCCTTCTCCAAGACCTACAACATGGCCGGCTGGCGCATTGGGATGGTGGTAGGCAACCGTGCAGCTCTCAAGGCTCTGGCCCAGGTCAAGACCAACGTGGACACGGGTATCTTCACCGCCATCCAGGAGGCGACGGTAGTGGCCTTGATAGGCGACCAGACGTGGCTGGAGGGCCGCAACGCCATCTACCAGGAGCGGCGGGACATCATCCTGGAGGGCCTGGCTGCTGTGGGGATCAAGGCCCGCAAACCGCTGGCTACCCTCTACGTCTGGGCCGAGGTGCCGGAGGGCTACAGCTCGGCCGGGTTCGCAGATAAACTGTTGACCGAGCAGGGGGTCTCTCTTGCTCCTGGCTCGGCCTATGGAGAATGTGGTGAGGGATACCTGCGCATCTCGGTGGGCGTGCCGACGCCGCGTGTGCGGGAGGCTATGGAACGGCTGCAAGAGTTCCAATTTTAACCCCAAGATGAACACAGTGGCTGAGAGGCCCTTATACGCTCGCTTTGCACCCTTTTACGACATCCTCTTGCCTCGCTTTGATCCTGGCGTCGTGGCCTTCGCCCGGCAATGCTTCGACCGCTACGGGAAAAGGGATGCCATCAGAATCCTGGATCTGGGCTGCGGGACCGGCTCCTACACCATTGCCCTGGCCGAAGTAGGTTATGGCGTGGTCGGAGTTGACCTGGCGACCAAGATGCTGGCTGTGACCAAGGACAAAGCTCGACAGCGGGGCTTGGCCTTGCCACTCGTCCAGGCCGATGCCAGAGCCCTAGGCTTCGACCGCTGTTTCGACGTTTGCCTTTGTCGTGGCGTGCTCAACGACTTGGTGGGCCAAGGTCAGGTGGCGACAGCCCTACACTCGGTAGCTGCTATCCTGGCGGACGGCGCTCTCTTCCTCTTCGATGTACGGGAGAGCGCTGCCCACGCCCGACGGTACGCAACTCAGCCCGAGGGGGAGATAAAAATCGAAGGCGAGGGCCTCGTCTTCCGCCACCGGGCTCGATTCGATCCTCGGACTAGAATCATCAGTGTGTTCGAGGAGTTCGAACTGGAGGGATCCAGTCAGCGCGACAGTTGCCTGTGGCAGATGCGCACTTTCACCCCCATAGAGGTGCGAGCTATGCTGGCCGCCAGTGGTTTCACCGTGCGAGCCATGCTGGGCTGGTACGATTTCGAGAAGGAATTGGGAAGCACGGACAGAATCACCGTCGTGGCGCAATGGGGAGCCGGTCGTTGAATGATGAAAGAGCTGTCCGGGTCTTACAGGGGAAAGGAATCATGGGAAAGATCATTTCCGTTTTCGGCAGTTCGCAGGTGGGTGAGGGGAGTCGGGACTACAAGGAGGCGCGGCTACTTGGCAGATTACTGACTGAAGCAGGCTTCACCGTTATGAACGGCGGCTACGCGGGCACCATGGAAGCCGTCAGCCGGGGGGCCAAAGAGGGCGGAGGACGGGTCATCGGCGTTAGCCTGCAAGCGTTCGCTGGCCGTTCTGCCAACTGTTGGCTCGATGAGGAAAGAAAGATGCCCACCTACCTGGCCCGCCTGGAACAGTTGACGGCTGCCTCCGATGGCTGCATCGCTCTGAAAGGCGGCGTGGGCACCCTGACGGAACTGAGCGTCACCTGGAGCCTGTTGCAGATCAGAGCCGTGCCCCGCAAACCGTTCATCCTCCTCGGCCAGCATTGGCACAGGATTATGGACGTCCTCTCTCAGGAAACCTTCATCCGACCACAGGATTTCGCCCTGCTGCGGGCGGTGGAGACAGCCGAAGAGGCAGTGGAAGCCCTCAGTGGATTTTTCGGAGTGTAAATGGACAAAACGCGAACCACTTCAAAGCCGCAAACGCTAAACACTCCAGGAAGGACCTTCAGCCTCATAGATCTGATGCTGCTGGCGATGATCCTCATCTGGGGCATCAACTTTTCCGTCGTCAAAGCAGCCCTGGCAGAAATGACGCCCCTGAGCTTCAACAGCATCCGCTTCCTCCTGGCCTCCACTTTGACCCTGCTTTCACTCAAGCTCGTCGAGGGAGGTGTGGGTTTCGCCAGGGAAGACTGGTGGCGATTGCTGGGTCTGGGATTGATCGGCAATACCTGCTATCAACTGCTTTTCATTAACGGCATAGACCGCACCACAGCCGGCAACTCGGCCCTCCTCCTGGCCACCACCCCCATCTTTGTTTCCCTCATTGGCGCCGCTTTCGGCGTCGAGCGGGTGGGAAAGCTGGCCTGGGTAGGTGTCTTTCTCTCCTTCGCCGGCATCTTTACGGTCATCGTTGGTTCAGGCAAGGAGCTAAGCCTGAGCATGGAGACTATCAGAGGAGATGTGCTGACTCTGATCGGCGCTGCAGCATGGTCGCTCTACACCGTGCTTTCCAAGCCGATGCTTTCCCGTTACTCCGCCTTGAAGCTGACAGCCCTGGCCATGGCCGCTGGGACGCCTTTCATTGTGCTTTTCTCCATCCCCCAGTTGTTGGCTCAGGACTGGACAGCGGTCTCCTGGCGGGGCTGGCTGGGTTTGTTTTTCTCTGGAAGCATGGCCATCGCTCTGGCCTACATCATCTGGAACTCGGGGGTGAGCAAGGTCGGCGGCACACGGACGGCCGTCTACTCCAACCTCTCTCCCATTATTGCCACTATCTTTGCCTGGCTCACTCTGGGCGAGACCATTACCGCCTTCATGGTCGTAGGGGCAGCGATGATCTTCCTCGGCATCTACTTGACCCGGAGATCGAACCAACGACAGGGAAACCGTCCATGAGAGGCAATCTGCCCACTCACCAAATGCAAAGAGAGGGAACCGCATGAGACCTCGCCTGACCAACTTGATTTGGACCGCGCTCCTTGCAGTGTCCCTGTCCAGTTGTGCGCCGACACAGCCCAGCCCCACCCCTGTCGCACCTTTGGCCGTGCCAGTCGGCTCGCCGACGCTGGCACTGACAGTTGAACCTGTTCCCAGCGCCACTCCTCCCCTCCGCACGCCAACAGCGGAGCCAACGGAGGTGCCTGCCTCGCCCCCTCCACCTGCTCCACCAGTCGCCACGCCGACCAACACACCGACTTCCACGCCCCTGCCCCCGTCGCCGACAACGAGCCCCACCCCCACTGTGCCCGCTTTCCACACCTGGATGCGGCTGGGCCTCACTGGTCAGACGGTGCACACCTTGGCCCTCCACCCCA
>JBGVTF010000149.1:0-10038 GCA_041862415.1 Anaerolineae bacterium
CGCTGGACTGGTCCTGGAAGGTGGACTGCTGTGGGGCCAGCCTGACGCTGAGCCGCAGGGACATCGTGGTGACCCTGTCCACGCGGCTGGCCGAGGCGGCTGGCGAGGCCGGGGCGGACATCATCGCCTGTGCCTGTGGGTTATGCCACATCAACTTGGACACCCGGCAGGCTCTGGTGAACAGGAAGCCCATCCTCTACATCACCGAACTGATGGGCCTGGCCTTTGGCCTGCCCGGCGTGGAACGCTGGTTGCGTAAGCATACCGTGGATCCCCGGCCGGTGCTGCGGGAGCGGGGTCTGCTTGCATAGAGCACACGGCGCGTAACACGTTGCGAGGGGCCGTATGATTGGGAACAGAGCCCAACGGAGCGACGTGGCCCTGGCAGTCGGCGCGGCCAGTTGATAGCAGGACCGGGCGATGGGTCCGGCTGCTGAAGCCGATTCTTGAACTCTTGATGGAAGGAGGTGAACCAGATGGCCAAGGATCCGGTATGTGGAATGACCGTAGACCCGAAGAAGGCGGCTGCCAAGTCGGAGTACATGGGCAAGACCTATTACTTCTGCGCCCCTGGCTGCAAAGTCGCTTTCGACAAGGATCCCGAGAAGTACCTGAAGGGCGAAGGGGAACATCACGGCATGCACGGTATGTAGCACTAAACGCGCCCCTTTTCCCGCTCCCCCCGCCGGCCTTGCAACTCGCCTTGCTCAACGGTCAACGGCTGGCGGGGGAGTCCCCCGCACAATCAAAGGAGTCCACCACTATGAATCATGATCACCACGCAAGGAGAGTGAGCGGCAAATCTGGGCTGATCATGCTGCTGTGCTGCCTGATTCCCCCGGCTGCGCTGAGCGCAATTTTGCTGTTGGGTGTGCCGGTGACCAATACGCTGCTGTTTGGCTTTATCCTGCTGTATTTGTTGATCCATCTATCGCTTCTGGTCTGATGAACCGAAGCGGCCAAATGTACGGCAGGGTGCAAGACCCAGAGGGCTTTGTAGTAAGAAGACGTTTCCATTTGCCAATGGAGAGGCAAGACTATGGCGATGCAAGTCTCACAGCGAAAGACATCAACAAGACCCGATGAACGTGAAATCGTAGACTGTCTCGTCGAGCATGTCAACGCGTATCAGCGTGAAGTCGTGGTCAACTACTATGTTGCGCTGAGGACTAAGCACTTTGTCATTTTGGCTGGCCCGCCTGACGTGGACAAGATGTGCCTGGCACAAGGATTAGCTGAGATTCTGGTAGGCCAGCCTAGTCTGCAGTGGTGTTTGTTCCAGGCACATCCGTGGTGGACGACGCGTACCGGAGCCCCCGGCTATTTTGCCACGGCCCATGAACGGTTCAACACTGTGAAACTGCTTGACTGTATCGAAGCAGCCTCGGCTGTCGAAGCGATCGGGCTTCCCTTTTTCGTTGGCATCGAGCGAATGAGCCCAGCCGAAGTTGTGTGTTATTTTCATGACTTGCCACGTGGTTTGCTTTGGCAAGCGGACGCGTCAGCATTACAAATTCGCCTCCCGAGGCATGTCTACATCACGGGGACATTGGATGTGGAGGAGAAGGACGGGCTCGTTCTGAGCCAGGAGGTGTATCGCCATGCGACGGTCATCCAAGTGGATCATGGCCATTTCGCGTCCTCTTCGGGGCGGTGCGAGACGTCGCGGTGGAGACCAGATT
Source organism: Anaerolineae bacterium (assembly GCA_041862415.1). Taxonomy (GTDB): domain Bacteria; phylum Chloroflexota; class Anaerolineae; order E26-bin7; family E26-bin7; genus E26-bin7. Next base: position 1,683 of record JBGVTF010000149.1, read on the forward strand.
GGCAACAAAGATTCGCCAGATCGGCGATACGCCGCGCCGATCACGCCGGAGCGAAACTGGCCCAGATATTGCCCAGCGGCTATGCGCCTTTTGCCCCCCTGGATGAACTGGAACGTCGCCTTGGGGTGACCGGTTTCTCCCCATTCGTATTCAAGGAAGCCTGGCTCTATCTGGCGAACGCTTTCGATGGCGAGGGACGTGGGCTTTTCCTGGAACCGGTCATCGAGAATCTGCGCATCGCCCAGGATTATGTGCTTGTGCAGAGCGTGCTGCCTCGTTTGAGCGGTCAATGGGCTGGGGCATCGGGGATATGGAGTGAGGTCAGCGAATATCTCGCGCCGCGCTTTCCGCGGGCCTACGCCTGGGTGGAGTACCTCTCCGGGCACAATTTGAGTGGGCGAGGAGAAGCGTGAGCTAATACCACTTCCGACGCTATCGAAGCGGGGGGAAATGAGCCAAGTCTCCCTTGGTTTCGGGCAATTGTTGTGGTAAAGCAAGAATAATGAATATGGTTAGCTTGACAATGTTAAATTAGGCTCTGAGCGGATCCGTGACCCGCGAATTAGGAAGAAAGTCACCATTGACGTGCCGAACACGCCGGTCACGGACCGGCTGCGAGCCAAAAGATAACATTTTTATGTTAATCTAACATCGTCAAGTTAGACAGCCTGCTGCACCCCCCTCTCCTGATCACGTTTCACGCATCACGACTGACCCCGTACGAAAAACAAGGGGCTTTTTCGCATTAATTACGTACGTTTACGGATAGACAGGCCGAGCAAAAGCGTGTAATATGATAATGGTTCCCAACCTGATCGCCTTTACTTTAGCTCTCACAAGATGAACCCTATTTCCGTTCTGCTCGTGGACGACAACCCCACCTTTTTGCGTATTGCAACCCGCCTTTTGCAGGAGCAGAGCGATGTGGTGGTCGTCGGCACGGCCGGTGAGGGCGAAGAGGTCCTAGCCCAAGCGCAAGGCCTGCAGCCGGATATTGTTCTGATCGACCTGACCATGCCTGGCCTGAGCGGCCTTAAGAGCGTGTCTGAAAATTCAAAACATGCGCTCCTCTGAAGCCGAAAGCTAGCCTAACTTGACAATGTTAAATTAGGCTCTGAGCGGATCCGTGACCCGCGAATTAGGAAGAAAGTCACCATTGACGTGCCGAACACGCCGGTCACGGACCGGCTGCGAGCCAAAAGATGACATTTTTATGTTAATCTAACATTGTCAAGTTAGAAACACTATGATTATGAGGTGAAATATGATAGGTAACGCGCTACGAGTTGGACGCCTCTTCGGCATTGAACTCAAGCTTGACTATTCCTGGTTCATCGTTTTCATCCTGGTGGCTTGGTCCCTGGCCGGCCACTACTTCCCTACGACCCATCCCGGCTGGTCGGCAGGAGTCTACTGGGCGATGGGCGCGGTCACCGCCCTGCTGTTTTTTGTCTCGGTGGTGGCTCACGAGCTGGCTCATAGCCTTGTCTCCCAGGCCCACGGGGTGCCGGTGCGTGACATCACGCTCTTCATCTTCGGCGGCGCCGCGCAGATCAGCGAGGAGCCCAGGAGTGCAGGCAACGAGTTTCTGATGGCCTTGGCCGGTCCAGCCACCAGTCTGGTCATCGCTGCTTTCTCCGGCTTGCTGTGGCTGGTCAGCCTACCGGCTAGCCCACCACTCCACGCCCTGGCCGGCTGGCTGGCCTGGATCAACGTTGGCCTGGCCCTGTTCAACCTGATCCCTGGCTTTCCGCTGGACGGTGGCCGAGTTTTCCGGGCCATCGTCTGGAGCGTCACCGGCAACCTGCGGCGGGCCACCCAGATCGCCACGGGGCTGGGCCGGGTGGTGGCCTACGGTTTCATCTTCTGGGGCATCTGGCAGATCTTCGGCGGCAACTGGGCCAATGGGTTGTGGATCGGCTTCATTGGCTGGTTTCTGGAGAACGCGGCCACGGCCAGCTACCGTCGCATGGCCTTACAGGAGATGCTGGCTGGCCACACTGCCCGTGAGGTGATGATGACCGACTGCCCACGCATCCCCTGCCAACTGACCCTGGACGTTTTGGTAGATCAGGTGGTACTGCCCAGCGGCCGGCGCTGCTTTCCGGTGACAGGAGACGGTCAGGTCGTCTTGGGTTTGCTCACTTTGCACCGCATCAAGCAGGTGCCTCGAGAGCGCTGGGCGACCACGCGGGTGGAGGAAGTGATGATTCCCCTGGCCGACCTAAAGACGGTGCGGCCCGATGACAATCTGGCGACCGTCTTCGAGCGGATGACGGCTGAGGACATCAACCAGTTCCCAGTGATGGAGAACGGGCACCTGTTGGGCATGGTGGCCCGGGACAACGTGCTGGTCTTCCTGCGCACCCGGGCAGAACTGGGCCTGTAGTCCAGCGCAACCCGATCGACGCCTTGTCTCTCCTATCTGGCGCGGTCCGGTGTGCCGCTGTGGCTGGTTGCCATAGGCTCTTTGATACTGTGTAATTATGGAGGACGCGGAATGCATGTCTGGCATCTGGCTTCTGACACCCCACGTTCGCCCCAGAGGGTGAGCCCTGGCGAACAGGTGACCCTGCACATCGGCACCTGGCCTATTGAGCCGGGACAATCGGTGTGGGTGACGTACCGGGTCGAACACCTCAATGGGACGACCGACGAGGGGTGGGCTGAGGCCGTCTGGCAGCGCAATGAGGGTGTCAACAGCTATTGGCACGCCGAGGTTGGTCCCTTTTCCGAGGGCGACCGCGTGACCTACATGGTGCATGGTCGTTCGCCTCAGGGCGGGGTTGTGGGGCCGACAGCGTCCTTGCGGGTGGGACCCAAGCTCTATCTGGCGCTGCTGTGGCACCAACACCAGCCGGTGTACAAAGACACTTCGCATCCCCAGCAAGCTGGCAGCTATATCCACCCCTGGGTGCGACTTCACGCCATCCGCGACTACTACTCGATGGCTGCCCTGGTGGCCGAACACCCTGGCATGCACCTGACTATCAATCTGACCCCTTCCTTGCTGTGGCAGATCGAGGACTATGTGGGGTGCGGCGCCACCGACCGTGCCCTGGAGCTCACTCTGAAGTCAGCCGAGGCGTTGACCGCCGAGGAGCGAGAGCAGATGCTGCGCACCTTCTTTGATGCCCATTGTCACAACCAGATTTTTCCACATCCCCGCTACAGGGAACTATTCGACCAGCGGTGCGAGGGCCGCCCTTTCACCGCCCAAGACCTGCGCGACTTGCAGATGTGGTTCAGCCTGGCCTGGTTCGGCAAAGAGTTCCGCGATGGCGAGGTAAGGCTGGCAACGGGTGAGACGTCCTCGGTGCGCCGTTTCGTCGAGCAAGGGCGCGATTTCAGCACGGCCGATTTAGAGGCAATGGTGGCCGAGCAGTACAAGATCATGCGCGCTGTGGTCCCCATCCACCGTCAACTCCAGGAGAGGGGACAGATTGAGATCTCCACCACGCCCTTCTATCATCCCATCCTGCCCTTGCTGGTGGACACCGACCGAGCCACCATTGACCGGCCGGAGACGACTCATCCTCGCCGCTTCGCCCACCCCGAGGATGCTGAGGCCCAGGTACGGCTGGCTGTTGAGTACTATCAACACTGCTTCGGCCGGCCCCCGCGTGGTATGTGGCCGGCCGAGGGGGCTGTGAGCCAGCTCGTCATCCCCTTCTTCGCCCGACACGGCGTGCGCTGGATCGCCACGGATCGGGGTGTGTTGGCTCGCTCAGGGCGCTGGGGTTACCAGGTGGATGAACCCGACGTCCTATGCCAACCCTATCGTGCCGAAGAGAGCGAACATGCCATCAGCGTCTTCTTCCGGGATACGCAACTTTCCGACGCCATCGGGTTCCGCTACCATGACTACGCCGACTACGAACAGGCAGCACAGGATTTTGTACGGGAGATCAAAGAGCGCTTCGCTTGGCGGCTGACAGGGGACGCGGATCGGGTGCTGACGATAGCGTTGGATGGCGAGAACGCCTGGGGCTCTTATCGTGAGGACGCTCGGTCCTTCCTGCATGCGCTGTACCGACTGCTGGAGCGTGACGTCGAGGTCGAGACCGTCACCTTCGCCGAGTACCTGGAGGGGAACCCAGCTAGAGGTATCGCGCCCCACCCGCTGGAAAGGCAGACGAAAGTCTACGAGCTGTTCACCGGCTCGTGGATTGACGAGAATGCCTCGGCAGCAGGGGTGGATCTGGGCATCTGGATCGGCGAGGACGAGGAGAATCGAGGCTGGGAGCTACTGGGCCGAGCGCGGGACTTCCTCGACCAAGCTGGTGTGACTCCGGAAACGGCCCCAGCCGCCTTCGAGGCCTTGTATATGGCCGAAGGCAGCGATTGGTTCTGGTGGTTCGGTGAGGATCAGGACTCGGGCAACGATGACGAGTTCGACGACCTGTTCCGCACTCATCTCAAGAACATCTATCGCGGCCTGGGGGTCGAGCCGCCGGCAGAGCTCGACCGCCGCATCGTACCCCATGCGGTAGTGTGGACCTTCGCGCAGCAGGTGACCAGGGTTCAGCCGGGTGAGCGGCTGACAGTGCGCACTAACTGCCCCGGTGTCCTCACGTGGCAGTTCGACGGTGGTGAGCCCCAGGTGGCAGAGATGGTACCAGCGGGCGGAGTGATGGCCGGCGTGCAGCGCTATCACCTGACCCTGGGGCCCATTCCGCCGGGGCTGCGAGAGGTGCGCCTCCACTTCCACTGTACCCACCCGAACTGCGATTGCCGCGACATCTGCTGCGAGCCGCGGGAGTACGCGCTGCGCAGCGGATGATGCGCCGCCTTCCCCATCCGGCCTGCCAGAAATGGCGGCCCAGCAGTGCGGTTTTGACATGGAGGTCCAAGAAGGCTGGTATGCCAGCTACCAATACACTTTGAGTTAACAGGAGGTGTAACATGCTGAAGAAACGCAAATTCAAGAAGCAAAACATTACCAAAGTGACCTTTGTGCTTCCACCGGAGGTAGAGGGAGACACTATCCACCTGGTGGGCGAGTTCAACGACTGGCAGACCTCGCACGCCATGCGGCGGCAGAAGGACAGGAACTGGAAGATCACCGTGGATCTGGAACCAGGCCGGGAATACCAGTTTCGCTACCTGGTTGACGGCCAGAGGTGGTTCAACGACCCCCAGGCGGACAAGTACATCCCCAACCCCTACGGCGACCAGAACGCTGTGGTGGTCGCGTGAGAAGCGATGGACGATGGGACCCTGCCTGGTCCAGTCCCAGCTTGCTCTAGGAGGCGGTGAATATGGTTCAAACATCTGTTGGTGCAAGGGTATCCTGCCGCGATGGATGGGCTGGCACGCTGAAACGGCTGGTGGTGGACTCTGATAGAGGGAAGACAACGCACCTGGTGATCGAAACGGCGCTACTGCTCCCTCACGATGCCATCGTGCCCGTCGAGCACGTGATCGCCACCGGTCACGAAGCCATCTTCCTCGACCTGATATCGGTCCAGCTAGAGGTGTATTGTGAACGAGGCTGAGCTCAACCCTATTACTTGGGTGTACGACGGGGGTATCCCAGGATATACAAAGGCTTCTTTCTCTGATCAACCTGTTCATTCGGCGCGAGCTACCTCCACAAAGAAAGCCCTCGCCACAAGAACAGCCTGCACGGCTATACGGTACGGGTGCTGCCCCGCCACCCTGACCTGCCCATCTCTTTCCTGCCCGAGCTCATCGTCTGGGCCGAACCGGACGTAAAAGCGAGATGAAAGCAATGATGGACGTACATCCCCATCCGATTCGAGTCGCCGTCGTCGGCGTGGGCAACGTGGGTGCTACCTTCGCCTATGCCTTGCTGCTCAATGGGCTGGCAACGGAGATTGTGCTCATTGACGTGAACCGGGCCAGGGCCGAGGGCGAGGCCATGGATCTGAATCATGCGGTCCCCTTTGCCCGCCCTACTCGCATATGGGCTGGCGACTACACCGATTGTGCCGGAGCGGCCGTGACCATCATCGCCGCGGGGGCAGCTCAGAAGCCGGGGGAGACCCGCCTGGATCTGGTGAAGAAGAACGCTGCCATCTTCCGCCAGATTGTGCCCGAGGTGGCGCGCCACAACCCCAACGGCATCTTGCTCGTCGCCACCAACCCGGTGGACGTGCTGACCTACACCGCCTGGAAGCTCTCGGGACTGCTGGCGCAGCGGGTCATCGGCTCTGGCACCATCCTGGACACAGCCCGTTTCCGTTACCTCTTAAGCCAGCATTTCCGGGTGGACCCGCGCAGCGTACACGCGCACATTATCGGCGAGCACGGCGACAGTGAAGTGCCGCTGTGGTCGCTGGCCAACATCGCCGGCATGCGACTGCCCGCCTTCTGCGCTGCCCATGGGCTGGTTCACGACCAGGCGGCCATGGATGATATCTTCCGCCAGACCCGGGACGCCGCCTACCATATCATCGAGCGCAAAGGGGCGACCTACTACGCCGTGGCCGCAGGGCTGATGCGCATCGTGGAGGCTATCCTGCGTGACCAGAGCACAGTGCTCTCGGTCTCCAGCCTCATCGAGGAGTACTACGGCATCAGTGACGTCTGCTTGAGCCTGCCCACGGTCGTGGACCGAGGCGGCGTGGAGCGGGTGCTGCGGTTGGAGCTGAGCCCAGAGGAGGTCGAGGGCCTGCGTCAGTCGGCCCAGGTGCTGAAAGCGACTCTCGCTCAGTTGGATCTGGAGGGAACATAAAACGCATCGCTGTGTTGACCAGCGGGGGCGACGCCCCTGGCATGAACGCTGCCATCTGCGCCGTGGTGCGGAGCGGGCTCGACAAAGGATGGGAAGTCTTCGGCATCCGAAACGGCTATGCTGGCCTCATCGCCGGCAACGTCGTGCCCCTGGGGGCCCGGCACGTGGGTGGCATGATCCAGCAGGGTGGCACGATCCTGGGCAGCGCCCGCTGTCCCGAGTTCAACACCGACATGGGTCTCAGACCGGTGCCCATGCGCTGTCCCAGATGGACTTCCCGGTGGTCGGCGTGGCCTCAACCAGCGACAACGATCTGTACGGGTCGGGGATCACCATCGGGGTGGATACCGCCCTCAACATCGCCTTGGAAGCCATAGACCGGCTGAAAATCACCGCCTCGTCCCATCAAAGGGTCTCTCTCATAGAGGTCATGGGCCGCGACTGCGGCTACCTGGCCCTGATGGCCGGCATCACTGGTGGGGCCGAGGCCGTGGTCATCCCCGAGGTAGATGTGGATTCGGATGCTGTAGCTGCCGAGCTACGCACCGCCTACGAGCGGGACAAGGCCCACGCCCTGGTAGTGGTAGCCGAAGGTGCCCGGTACAATGCAGAAGGGCTGGCGCACTACTTCCAGGAACATCGCGAGCGGCTGGGCTTCGAGCTGCGGGTGACCACCCTGGGCCACGTGCAGCGGGGCGGTGCGCCCGGCGCCTTCGACCGGCTGCTGGCCACCCGGCTGGGCGCAGCGGCAACGGAGCACCTGGCCTGGGGCAAGTATGGGTTGCTGGTGGGCCTGCTCAAAGGTGAGATTGCGGCCACCTCGCTGGCCGAGATGGTCGCCAATAAGAAGCCGCTGGCGCGGGTACTGGCAAAATGACTAAAACACAAAACAGGAGAGATCAATGCCAAACAGGAAAGTACGTGTAGCCGTCAGCGGCTACGGTGTGATTGGTAAGCGTGTGGCGGACGCCGTCAGAGTGCAATCCGACATGGAACTGGTTGGTGTGGCCGATGTCGTCAGCGATTATCGGGTGAAGGCCGCGGTGGTGCTCGGCCTGCCCGTCTACGCCTCGCTGCTGGAGAGGGTGGACGAGATGAAGGCGTCCGGCATTCCGGTGGCAGGCACCCTGGACGGCCTGCTAGCCCAGGTGGAGGTGGTGGTGGACTGCACGCCCAAGGGCATCGGCGCCAGGAACCTGGAGCGCTACCGGGCGGCCGATGTGAAGGCTGTCTTTCAGGGGGGCGAGAAGCATAGTCTAACGGGTCACTCTTTCGTGGCCCAGGCCAACTACGAGACGGCCCTGGGCCGGGACGCGACGCGCATCGTCTCGTGCAACACAACCAGCACGGTTCGCACCCTGGTTGCGCTGCGCGACGCTGGCCTGTTGAAGAAGGCTCGGGGCGTGCTGGTGCGCCGCGCCACCGACCCCTGGGAGTCGGATCACAGTGGCATCATGAACACCGTGGTGCCTGAGCCGCATATCCCCAGCCACCAGGGGCCGGACGCCCAGACGGTGGTGTCAGACCTAGACGTGGTCACCATCGCAGCCAAGGCGGCTCACACCCAGACCCACAACCACTATTGGGTAGTGGAATTGACCCGCCCGGCCCGCCGCGAGGAAGTCCTGGAGGCCTTCCGCGTCGCACCGCGCATCG
>JBGVTF010000150.1:0-7549 GCA_041862415.1 Anaerolineae bacterium
CTCGTTCCAGGCATCGAACCTGGCTCCCAACTGCCAGGCACGATGGATGACCCGTCCCAGCCGCCGGTCGCCCCGGGAGATGGCTGCCTCCAGAAGGCTGCTCTGGGGGTCGTGCCAACTGAAGCGGAACCCCTTTTTACCCCGCAAACTTTTCCGCAGCAGGGCCAGGCGCTCCTCCAGGCTCGCCTCGTCGAGCAGAGGCATCCACTGGAAGGGAGTCTGCGGCTTGGGGATGAAGGTGGCCACACTGACGCTCACCCGGGCCTTGCCGCCCTGATGCTGGCGGCCCACTGCCAGCACCTTCTTGACCAGGTCAACGATGGCCGCCACGTCTTCCATCGTCTCCATGGGCAGACCGACCATGAAGTAGAGCTTGATGCGGTGCCAACCGCTGCTGTAGGCCGCCTCGGCCGTGTCCAGGAGGTCTTTTTCGGTCACCTTCTTGTTGATCACATCCCGCAGACGCTGGCTGCCAGCCTCTGGAGCGAAAGTGAGGCCCGCCTTGCGTCGCTCCTGGAGCATCTTGGCCAGCTCCACGGAGAAAGAATCGGTGCGCAGGGAGGGCAGGGAGAGGGCTATCGGCTGATCGCGGTAGCAGGAGGTGAGCTCCCGCATCAGGGGCTCGATCTGGCTATAGTCAGTGCTGCTCAGGGAAAGCAGGGCGATTTCATCGTAGCCGGTGCTTTTCAGGATCTCATCCACGCTGGTCAGCACCTCCTCTGGAGGGCGCTCGCGCAGGGGGCGATAGATGACCCCGGCCTGGCAGAAACGGCAACCCTGGGTGCAGCCCCGTTGTATCTCGATCATGCCCCGGTCGTGCACGGCTTCGATATAAGGCACGATGAGCCGGGTGGGAGCGGGAGGCAGCGTGGCCACGATGCGCTTGGTGATGGTGGGCCTGGCTTCGGGGGCCAGGGGCTCGATGCTCGCCACTGTGCCGTCGGGGTGATAGCTCACATCGTAAAGACTGGGCACGTAAATACCGTCAATGAGAGCTGCCCGGCGCAGAAACTCTTTCCTCTCCCCTCTTCCCTCTCCCCTCTTCCACTCCCCGCAAGCTCTTACCAATTCCAGCAGCACCTCCTCTCCCTCGCCGATGACAAAGAGGTCGAAGAAATCGGCCAGGGGCTCGGGGTTGTAGGTGCCGCTGCCGCCGCCGATGATAAGGGGGGCGTCGCCGCCGCGCTCTGGGGCCAAGGGAGGGATGCCGGCCAGGTCCAGCATGTTCAGGACGTTGCTATAGTTCAACTCGTAGGGCAGGGAAAAACCGACGATGTCGAAATCAGCCAGGGGACGGCGTGATTCCAGGCTGAAGAGGGGGATGCCCGCCTGGCGCATGGCCTCTTCCATGTCCACCCAGGGGGCGTAGACCCGCTCGGCCAGGATGTCGTCCTCGCGGTTCAGAATGTCGTAGAGGATCATCAGGCCCAGGTTGGACAGGCCCACCTCGTAGATATCGGGGTAGGCCAAAGCTACTTTCACCGTAACCTGGTCCCAATCCTTGACGATGCTATTCCATTCGCGGCCCGTGTAGCGAGCAGGCCGCCTCACCTTTGGCAATATCCGCTCCAAAGCGGCGGTGATGTCCACCACTGTCTCCTAATTACAGGCATTCGGCTATCAGCGATCAGCTTTCAGTCAGGGGAAGCCCAAGGCTGAAGCCATCGGGCTAAAAGAGCAAAGCCCCCTTCGGCAAGCTCAGGGCACTGCTTCGGGCTGGTGATCTGCAGCCCCGTAGGGGCTTTGCTCTCTCAGCGCGGGGGTTTAGCCCCGCGCTTCGCCTGAGGCTACGAAACAGCATCGGGCACCACTTTGACCAGAACCCGTCGTCGGCGTGGGCCGTCGAATTCGGTCAAAAAGATGCCCTGCCAGGAGCCAAAAACCAGGCGTCCGCCCTCCACCAACACGGTTTGCGAGGAGCCCATCAGGCTGGCTTTGATGTGGGCCGGTGCATTGCCCTCGGCGTGACGGTAGCGACCGCTGGCCGGGACGAGGTTATCGAGCACGCTGAGGATGTCAGTCCTCACAGTAGGGTCCCAATTTTCGTTGATGGTCACGCCGGCCGTGGTGTGTGGGACAAAGACATGGCAAAGGCCATCTTGCACCCCGCTCTCTCTCACCACCCTCTCCACTTCAGAGGTAATGTCAACGAACTCTGTCTTCTTCGACGTGCTGATCTGCAGTTGAACGCTCATCTCTACTCTCCCTTGCGATCTCATTCTCGGTCCAGATGGGACACCTGGTATTTTAACACTCATTACTGGTAAAGGCAAAGCCGCCCTGATTACAGGGCGGCTACGGTCTCCTTTCCGAAAAGACCTTGCGACCTCTGACGCTATATGATGGGGCCAGGAGGCTATTTCTCAAAAAACGGATCTGCCCGTCGTAGTGGATGCGCTGGGCACGGCTGCCCCGCCCCTACTCTCCAGCCGCAGGTAGCAGGCCACCGCTCACGCCGGGTTGAGCGCCCCCAGCACGGCCCAGACCAGTTCCATTGTCAGTTCTCGCTGCCGGGCCTCGTCCATCTTCAAGATGGGCTCTCCAGCACCGCCTGCAGCCGGGCCTCGGTCATCGAAGCGAAGGAGTCTTGCTGAACGGTTTGACCTGCCGCTATGTCGCGTCCGCCTGTCTGGGAAGGAGAGCGGTCGGATTAAGCAACAATCCCCTGGAACAGAAATGGCACGGACTGCAGGCGTCTGTTTGGCAGCGCTTAGGTTTCGGCGCGGCCAGTTTCTGTCGGGGCAGTTGCTGCAGACCTGATCCTTTTCAGGATTTGGTACCAGAATGAAGATCCCTGCGTCGCCGCAACCCATGTGAGCAACAACCCGACGATTTTCCAGGCCCAACCGGCAGCGTCTTCGCGCTCCGGCAGAGTATCAGCGTCCCACAGGATCGGGATTTCTAGCTCCTCCAGTTCAGAAATGTATGCCCGGACATCGCCTTGAGGCTCATTTTTAAGATACTCATCTACTTTAGTGGTTACTGCTGCCCGAGCGGAGGGTTCCTGCCACAGATATTCTGCGACTGCGATGCTATCAACGCCTGTTACAATTGTGACCACAAGGGCGACAATGATAGCGATGTGCCTTGCATGCTGCTTGTACAGCAGGGACACCTTAGTCATAGAGTCATCGAACCAGCCCGCTATCAACTTGCGTGCTTCCTCCAGATTCTGAGCGCCCGAGTCAATCAAGCCCAGCAACGCCTTTCTTGTGGCGCTCTCTTCGGGGAGAGACGCAATCAGGGCCCTGGTATCGGCTAAGGCCATTTTGGGATCTTGGTCCTTGGCACCTGGGGCCACGATAGCGAGCAGTGCCTCCGCGAACGTTGCGGCGGGTATGCCCTCCAAACTGCCCGGCTTGATACCTCCTAGGAGTTTGGCCTTCTTCGTCTCCAAGTTCTTGATCAGCGGATGATCCAAGAAGGCTTGAAGTTTGTCGGGGTCATCAATTAGATCCCTGAGCCCTACTTCAAGATCTTTCGCTCGCAGATTTGCCCACTCTGCAATCTTCGAGGTAATGTAGGAGACGATCAGGCTCAAAACATAGTAGAGCAGGGCCAGCCCTAGCCCAACTTCGAGAACGGTTGCGATTGACAAAGTCATTGTCCTCTCCTCCTCTGTATAATATGTTTGGTGTGGGGACGCCAGCCCGCCGCCCACTTGACTCAGTTTGGAATCTCTGGCATCCTGGGGGCTGGCCCAGGGAGGGGGCTATGCTCGTTGAGTTTCACTCGCGCATGGGAAACAGTTTGACATCTACCTACATACGCGCTCGCTCTGCTGCCGCCTGACTGCCTCCAGCGGTTCCCTTTGCAGGCTGAGCTATTGCATTGTACACAGTTCATTCTAGCCCTCTGGCCCATACCAGTCCTCATTCTCACTCCAGTAGTCTTCCCACTCACCCCAACGATATTCAGCCCAGCCGTGAGTAGGATGTTTACACTTGGGGCCTAACAAGCAGGGCAGTTCAGCCCATTGTGTGGGAGCCCACCACTTAGGTCGAAGACGCGGGCGGTACTTTCCTGGTCCGGCAGTGTAATGCGGTCCGAGGGGAGCATTTTGCATGGTGGTGGGATCGCGGATTTGCGCTCCCCAGAACCCCTCGAAGAATAGCCAATCGGGTTCGTCCCAAGGCTCGTCATCTATGAGAAGTCGAATCTCTCCCCAATCACCAGGCCCGATCTCCCGGTCATTTCCCTGCGCCGAGTCAAACCTATGGGAACCACTCGTGTAGAAGTTTGCATGTGAGCCCCGTCCGACGTAGACTACGGGATGGTTCTTTTCAAGAGTCTCCACGTGCTTCCACCGGCGTTGAACCTTCTTGCCGGAGTTGTGGTGAGCAGAATAGGCTGTGTGGGTCGGGGTGAAGCCGTGATCACCCTCAGGCTTTCCGTAGATGAAAACGCACTCCCAGTCTCCTTCGTGCTTGTTCAAACCAGGCACGAGCTTGTCCAGGACAGGCAAGGAACTGCGCCAGTTATTGAAGGCATAAAGGAACCAGTACTGCAAGATGCGATAGCCGCATTGGTCCACCACCCGCCCATAGTAGTAGACATCCTTCCCTTCTCGTGTGAGGATATCACACTCTTCTCCTTGGCTTTCTGCTCCGTATCTTTTGGCAGCCACAGGCGGGGAGACCACAGCCACCAGCCTCGAATGCTGTCTGCAAAGTGCAGCGCCAATAATCCCTGTTCCTCTTCTTCGAGCACAAAGTTATCAATGATATGCAAACGATCAAGCTTCGTCTGCACCACTTGCTTCACCGATTCACGAACCTGGTCAGGATACCCACCGGGGCTATTGGCGAAGCGTTCCTCAACTTCCACTAGGTCAACACACTCTTCTATACCCGGATGGACATCACCCTTGGAGCGATATTGGCGCATAGACTCCAATCGCAGGTCGATTTCAAGTTGAATATGCGGGCTGGTGCGCAGGAGATCAAAGGAGCGAGGTCCTCCCCAGTCTGCTCGTGGCTTCACTGGAATGTGCCAAATGGTGCTGCATACTAGGTACAGCAGCGCGCTCATCGGGAAAAACTTCTCCCCGTCCTCAAAGCGCAATACCGGAGCGTGCTTTTCTAGCAGGCGCTTGGTATCATCCACGCGAGCGCCGTACCAAGATGCAATGTCCTTTGTTTCTATTTCCTCGATAATGTCGCGGAGCGTGTGATATCCTTCCTTTGATGTGATGGGTGATGGGGGTCTCTCTCCAAGAGTCGGAATGGGCCAAGAACACACTGAGAGAGCCGCAGAGCCGAGCGATTCGTTCGAATTCTGATAACTTACTTCAGTTATGGCGTGTCTTTCGATGGCAATTCTGGGCCAATACGAGAGCTTGTTGCTCTACTGCGAATGCACCTCAGGTCTCCGGTGCTCACGTGGGTGTAAATGCGCGTTGTCTCAACCCGTTTGTGTCTCACAACTCCTAGAGCGCTTGTTCGGCCTCTGAAGTATGCCTGCAAGGAAGTCAGAGTAGATAGATTCTGAGAAGTCTGCTTTAGTGGACCACGACGTCCAAAGGGGGATTGCTCGCTGAGGGAGGACTGCTCCAAAATGTTTTCAATATCAGTATAACAGAGAAGATTCAGGGTGTCAAGACGGGTCAGAAGATTTTAAGGTTTTAGGAAAGACACCCAGAGCGACGGGGCATTTCGGCCAACGACTGGTGTCAGCCAAAGCCCCGCCCTCGATACGGAAAAGCTGCCCGTCGAACACGAACTCGTCGCCTGCACCTGGAGCAAGCCTCTGGTGCCCGAGAGTTCTTTTTACAAGTCTACGTGACGCATCCGTTGGACGTGCTGGTAGCCAAAACGGTTGGTCAGGCAGAAATCCTTCATTTTCCCGCCTTTGCTGGATCTGACGTCCGGCCGCGCTGAACCAACTGACCGCTCCCGGGCTGGGCCGTAATTCGCCCATTTTCGTAAACCACCTGACCACGACGGATGGTGATCCGGGGCCAGCCTGTCACCTCCGTTCCCTCGTAGATGGAAAAGCCTGCACGCGAAAAGAGTTCGGTACCGCGCACCACGCGACTTTCGGTGGGGTCCCAGAGAACCAGGTCGGCGTCAGAACCGACGGCGATGGTTCCTTTGCGCGAGTAGAGACCGAAAAGCTTGGCCGCGTTGGTCGAGGTGAGAGCCACAAATTGCTCCGGCGAGATCTTTCCCCTCAGCACCCCTTCCGAGTAAAGCATGGGGAACATGACCTGCAGGTTATTGACTCCAGGACGCAAATTAGCCACGTTCAGGGATGGATCGAGCTTTTGTTCGCGGGTCCAGGGAGCGTGGTCGGTGGCCACCGTGTGAATGGCGCCTCTGGCCAGTCCTTCCCACAGAGCCGCCACGTCGTGGGCCTCACGCAGGGGGGGCTGCCCTACATACACGGCCCCGTCTGGATCGAGGAATCGCTCCTGAGTGAGGTGCAGGTAAAGGGGTCGCGTCTCGACATAGACGGGCAGAGCCCGCGCCTGTGCCTCCTCGCAGACCCGCAGCGCGCGCTCGGAAGACAGGTGAACGACGTAGATGGGTGCCCCGGTGGCCTCGCACATCGCCACCGCGCGCTGGGTTGCGATGACCTCAGAGACCACCGGTCTACTCTCCGCATAGTAGCGCAGAGAGCCACGCCCCTCAGCCACCAGGGCTTGAGATGTAGCAGAGATGATGGCCCAGTCCTCGCAATGGATCAGCGTGAGGATTCCCGCTTCTCCGGCTGCCCGCAGCGCTGCCACGTACCCTAGGACATGCTTGTCGAAATCCTCCATGCACATGAACACCTTGATGGTGGTATGACCTGCAGCGACCATCTGGGGAAGCTCACGTATCGCGACTTCAATGGGAGGGAGGAGAACCGGATGAAGCATGACGTCGGCGATGGCCTGCTGCTGTACGAGCTTGATCTCGCGTTTCAGCGCGGCCAGAGGCGTCTCGCCGGGCTGAGGAAAAGACATATTTCCGACCGTGGTGATGCCGCCGGCAAGAGCCGCTTTGGAGCCACTGGTCAGATCATCTACCCAACGATCGGTTGTCGGAACGGATTCGGGCAAGGTCAGATGCACATGAGGGTCAATACCTCCAGGCAAGATCAGCAGTCTTTGGGCATCGAGCTCACGCTCGCCGCATTCACGTCTAGGGAGTTCGTGGCCGATTTCTACGATCTTGTCGCCACGAATACGGATGTCTCCCTCAAACTGTCGCTCAGCAGTCACTATCAAGCCATTGCGGATAATGAGGTTTTGCAACGATTCTGCCCTCCGTTCATTTGCAATGTTTTCATCGTTGATTATATCACGCTCTGAGTCGAGAAGCAACAATATTAGATGAACGAGCCCCATGGGAAACGATTTCCCCACGGGGCTCGTTGGTTGTTGTACGGCGCTCAGGGCCTGCGCCGGGTGCTCAGTGTCTCCATCAGTAACAGGCGAGCAGGTAGTCAAAAGTTCTTTTCTGTACCACGAGGTGAAGCGGGGCATTTCCCTGGGCTGTCCCCTGTCGCCGCTGATGGGGGCCTTGTATCTGCACCGGCTCGACGAGCGCATTTGTGTCCCGCC
>JBGVTF010000151.1:0-3898 GCA_041862415.1 Anaerolineae bacterium
GAGTTGCTGGCGCTGATCTGCAAACTCTTGGAATCAGGCCGGGTCAGGCTGGCTATCATCACCGGGAACGATTATGAGAAACTGCAACGACGGCGGGTGGTGGAGCCAATACCAAAAGCCCTCAGGAAGAACCTGATTGTTTACAGCGATGGATGCACGCGAAAGTTGACTTTTACGGACAAGGGAGATGAAGTAGAGAGCCAGGATTATCACAGGCAAATCGCCTTTGAGAGTAGTGACAAAGAGATCATAAAGGACTTGCTGGCCTCACGGTTGAAAGAGTGGACCAGGAGCTATCCTGACCTAAATATCCCAGACATAGGGATTCGACTGTCCAACGGCACGATCCAACTGGCTGTCGGTCCCCTCAATGTGAATCAGCCCGAACTGGAGGCCCAACGAGATGAGTTTCAAGAGAGGGTCATTCAGGAACTGAGGCAGAAGTGTGATGAGGTGCAACTGGTTCCGTCTGACAAGCTGTGGCTGAGAGTCCACTGCAAGGTCAGGGGGCGAGACAGCGTGAGCGGCCTCAAGGGGGTCATCGAGACAAGTGTACGAAAGCTATTGAGCGCCGATTTCCCTGACCTTTCGAGACCAACTATCATTGATAGGGGTCAACAGTTGGCCCTCAAGCCTGTAAAAGCGGACTTGAGAGAAACGCTTATCGGCCACATCAAAGACAAGGTATGTGGCGATGGAAGGCTGAAGGGGCAGTACGGTGTACTTGTGGGAGGCAGGACAACCATAGACATCCAGAAATGCGGGGTGGACAAAGCCTTCGCTATGAGGGATTTGCAAAGCAGCCTGGATTATCAGGAGGAAATTCTCTACTTTGGGGACTCCTTTGAAGAGCAAGGAAATGACCGTCCGGTGGCTTACGTCGAGGGTGTGCAGTGCATCTCGGTTGGCGGAGGGGAAAACCTGCCCTCCGGGGTGATTGCCTTGGACGGAGGCCCAGCGGCGACAGAAGCTTGCCTACGTAGCATCCTTTGGGCCTTAACGGGATGTTCCAGGTAGATTCAAATAAGGAGAAAAATGTCTGAAAATACAGCAACGAAGAGAGAGCGCCATCTGGTCAGTTACCAGATCATAGAGAGCGGTGAAGGAGAATTTTCCTTTGCTAAGGGAGATCCCGGCGTTTCTGGCATCGTTCTCACCGATAATGCAGCCATTTACGGATCAGTGCCCCTCATATTCCTGGGAAAGGAACGCCTCAGCACCGGAGAACTCAAAGTCGAGATCATGGCCCTGGACAGCAGCCGTGATTACAACTTCAATCACTATCGCATGAAAGGGGAAATAGGGAAAATTCCAGGCTTAGAGGGCAACGACTATACGCTGACGGTGAAAGCCTACAGCCCGCCTGAGCCTGGGGAGGAAAAGGGAAGGGTAGACCGGCTGGAAGACACGCCAATCGAGAAGGGGGTCTTTGTGCCCACCGATCCTAGCTTTTTTACCTTCAGAGCAGGGAAAGACGCGGAATTGTTTGAACTGGAAATCTATCATAAATCAACATTGGTAGCCAGGACACCCAAGCTGGCTCTGCCTGGCTACAAGCTGGAGCTGGCCCGCAAGGCTTTGCCAGAAGAAGTGAAAGGGCTAGAGTACAAACCACAGGAACTCGTCGAGATCAAAGCTACAGGACCAGCCCTCTTCGGCACCTCTGGTGTGAGGGGCAAGATCGGTTATGTTCTCATGGCGGAAACGGTAAGGGCTACCAGCCACGCCGCGGTAGAATATATCCAAAGGGAAGGCATTAAGGGTCCCATGATCGTCGGCGGGGACACCCGCTTCCTGTCTGAGGATTTCGCCAAAACTGCTGCTGAGGTCTTTGCTGGCAATGCTGAGATACTCCGGGGCGATGGCTACGATGGGCCGGTGGTCATCTTCATGGACACCGACGGCAAGCCTTTCGTACCCACCCCGTTGATGACCTTTGCCATCCGCAAGTTCAGAGCGGCTGGCGGGGTGACCATGACCGCCAGTCACAACTTCTCCGAGGACAACGGCTACAAGTCGCTGCGCGGTATCTACGGGGGCCTGGCCCCACAGGAAGTGACAGATTCCTTGCAGGAGAGGGCCAACGCTTTCCTGAAACACAACCCGACCATCAAGGTGCTGCCCTTTGACCGTGGGCTCGAGATGGGGTTGATCGAGAAACGCGATCTACGTCCGGCGTACTTTGAAGAGCACTTGATGCACTTGGTGGATTTCGATATCATCCGTCAATCTAAACCAGTGGTAGCCGTGGATTTCCTCTACGGCACGGCTATCGGCTTCTTGGACAAAGCCCTGGAGTTGGCTGGTTGCCGGATTGCAAAGCGCTTCCACGATTGGCGCGACCGCGACTTTGGCGAGCGTCGCCCTGACTGCGAAGACCCGGACAACATTCGGGATATGATAGACTACGTGGCCGCCACCCCCGAGGTGGACGTGGGGCTGAGCGTGGATTCCGAT
Organism: Anaerolineae bacterium; assembly: GCA_041862415.1. Classification (GTDB taxonomy): domain Bacteria; phylum Chloroflexota; class Anaerolineae; order E26-bin7; family E26-bin7; genus E26-bin7. Next base: position 2,458 of record JBGVTF010000151.1, read on the forward strand.
AGTGACCGTTTCGGGGTGGTGAGCAAGAAGGGCCTGGTCAATGCAAATCACATCCTGGCCATGCTCTTCTATTACCTGCATAAGGTGAAAGGAGAACAGGGCAAGGTGTGCCGCACCATCGTTACCACCCACCTGTTGGACGTGATGGCCCAGAAGTGGGGCGTCGAGTTGGTGGAAATCCCCCGTATCGGCTTCAAGTGGATCGGCGACCTGATGAACGACGAGGGGGAGAGCTTTATCCTGGCCGGGGAAGAGAGCAGCGGCCTGAGCAGGGGGAACTTTCCCGAAAAGGACGGCTCCCTGGCCGATCTGTTGGTCCTGGAGATGATGTGCAAGATCGGGCAGTTGGAGATGGAAGCCGGGAAGCGTGACCGGCCCATCAAGCCCCTGCATGAGATTCTGGAGGAACTCCAGGCCGAATTCGGGCCCTGGCACTGTCACCGCCTCGACCTGTATGGCGTCCGGCGCAAGCAGAAGATAATGGACTTTTTCCGAAAAGAGTACCAACCGCGCCCTGACGCTGATCTGACCATCGCTGGCCTGCAGGTTCACAAGACCAACGTGACCGCCCCGGTGTTCGACACGGCAGGGCAACCCATTGTTGATGGGGTCAAATACTTCCTGGAGCCTCACGACCCCGAGAAGGGGATCATCGCCGGTATCACCACCCATGTCAGAGAATCGGGCAATGAGCCGGTCATCCGAATCTATACCCAACACCGCAGCGACCGGAGCAAACTGGAGGAGATCGAGCAAAACATCGCTAAGTTGATCCGCGAAATTGATGAGGGCTGATATTGCTGACATAAAAGACCGTTAGGAGAGCCCCTGTGATCAGGTTGATTGACACCCACGCCCACCTTGACTTCTCCCAATTCGACACCGACCGCCAGGAAGTCATCACTCGCGCTCAAGAGACCGGGGTGGAGCTCATCGTCAACGCCGGGGCTGGACTGGAAGCCAGCCAGGCGGGGCTGGCCCTGGCTGAGACTTACCCTCAGGTCTACGCTGCGGTCGGAGTTCACCCCCATGAAGCCAAAACCTTGAATGAGGATGTCCTGGAAGAGCTACGAGCCCTGGCTCAACACCCAAGAGTGGTGGCCATCGGTGAGACGGGGCTGGATTACTATCGTGACCGGTCGCCCCGGCCAGTCCAGCGCCAGGCTTTCCAGCAGCAACTGGCTCTGGCCAGGGAACTGGGCAAGCCCATCATCGTCCACGACCGCGAAGCCCACCAAGACGTTATGAACATGCTCCGCCGCTGGGTCCTAGAAAGCTATCAGCCATCTGCCATCAGCCATCGGCCAGTTGGCGTCATGCATTGTTTCTCAGGTGATCTGGCCATGGCCCGGGAGGTCATCGAGATGGGCTTCTACATCTCCATCCCTGGCCCGGTCACTTTCGCCAACGCCCGTCGCCTGCCGGAGCTGGTACGCGCTTT
>JBGVTF010000152.1:0-7537 GCA_041862415.1 Anaerolineae bacterium
GGAAGCTGTCGGGAGCCATCAAGCAATCCAACACGGCCATGGTCTTCACCAACCAGTTGCGGCACAAGATTGGGGTGATGTTCGGCAGCCCGGAGACCACCTCCGGGGGAATGGCCCTGAAATTCTATTCCTCGGTGCGGCTGGACATGAGGCGGGTGGGGGCTATCAAGAGCGGTGGGGAGGTGACCGGCAACCGGACAAAGGTGACGGTCAAGAAGAACAAGGTGGCGCCGCCTTTTCGGAAGGTCGAGTTTGACATCATGTACAACGAGGGGATCAGCCGGGAGGGGGATCTGTTGGACATGGCCGTCGAATTGGGGACTGTGGAGAAGAGCGGGTCGTACTATTCCTTTGGAGAGACCCGCCTGGGCCAGGGCCGCGAGAACGCCAAGGAGTTCCTCCGTGAGAACGTTGCTGTTGCCCTGGAGATTGAGAATCGCATCCGTGAGGGGGCTGACCTTCCTCAAATGGATACAAGCTCTTGAAGTAGACAACGAGTACTGTTAATTCGCAAAAGGGGGCTCTGCAATAGCCTACCAGCGGCAGACGAAGGCGTTTGCCATAATGAGCGGGGCTTGAATGATAATATCGAGCTCTATCACAGAGCTCAGTCCCGCACAGCCACAGCTATCTAGCGTACACTGATTGATCAAACCCACGACACGGTTCGATTCGCGTCTGTCCCTTCCCTTTAAGACTATGGACCTGAGAAGCTTGCCTTGTATTGGAAACCCGCGGCGGGGAAAAGAAAGGAAAGTTAAATGCGTCATCGCAGTGCTGTTTCGATGACAGTGATGCTCAGGGTGTGGGAGGACGAGATGACCCTTGTGTTGCATCAAGGGCCTTGTATTCTAGCGTTCAGCTAGCGTTTCCGTTTGGTCCATGTGTCGTTGGGAACCTAACGAGTATGGCCCTTTTCTTCCAAATCGAGACCGGCTTGCCTGTACCGCCAGTACCGCAATCACCACTGTTGCGGTGCAGGAGTGGCGCAACAATGGTAGAAGTTGGTCGGATGGCGTGACAACCGGTTGTAAGAAGAGAACCCAGACAAGGCTTTGGAGTCTCTTTTTGGAAGTGCTCTGGGAGCGAGGGATGCTGGGAGATCACGTCGTCACCAGGGGGGAATCCTTCGGCCTGGTGTAGGGCAAGGGCTCTGGAAGTGAATCAAGATAGCTGTGGCGGTGGTTGGCCATGGCTATTTTCTTTTCGGGGGGATAACCCAACAATGGCTGGAACCATCACGGCTCTGAAACTCCAGAAGAAGAACAAAGAACGCGTCAACGTTTATCTGGACGATCGTTATGCCTTCAGCCTGGCGGTCATCGAGGCAGCCAGATTGAAGCGAGGGCAGTTGCTCTCGGATCAGGAGATCGAGGGCTTTCTGGAGAGGGATTCCTTTCAGAAGGCCCACGCCCGGGCTTTGCGGTTCCTATCGTACCGCCCCCGTAGCGAAGCCGAGGTGCGCCGCTACCTGCAAGGCAAGAGGGTGCCCCCGGCCATTGAAGCAGAAGTAGTGGAACGCCTGACAGCGGTCGGTCTCTTGGACGATCAGGCTTTCGCCAGGTATTGGGTGGAGAATCGGGAGAGCTTTAACCCCCGTGGACGACATGCACTACGATACGAATTGCGCCAAAAGGGTCTGAATGAAGAGACCATCACTTTGGCGTTAGAGGACATTGACGAGGAAGACAGCGCTTACCGGGCGCTCGTCAGCCGGTCACGCCGAATGCCTCCTCTGGATCGTGGGTCTTTCCGCAAGAAGCTGGGCTCTTTCTTACGACGGCGCGGATTTTCCTACGAGGCCATCAGTGCAGCGCTAGAGCGAACGTGGCGGGAGATGGTGGAGGAAGGGCAGATGCTCGATGAAAGTGAGGGATAATGTAAAATGAACGAATGGCTTTTAATTGCTGTAGAGATTTTGGCCGCAAGTCTGGTTGGTCTTGTCTGCGGCTATCTGCTTAAGCAATATCTGGGCGAAGCTAAGGTGAAGTCAGCTAAGGCCCAGGCAGATACGCTGCTGGCTGAGGCCCAGACAAAGTACAAGGAGATGATACTGACAGCCAAAGATGAGGCGCTCAAGATCCGTGACGAAGCAGAGACTGAGGCTAAAAGGAGGCGCGCCGGTCTGCAGAGGCAGGAAGAGCGCCTGCAAAAACGGCGGGAAAACCTCGACCGCAAGCTCGAGAGAGTAGAGTCCCATGAACGCAAACTGGATCAGCGCCAGAGCAAACTGGACCGTTTGCACAACGAACTGAATAAGCTTCACGAGGAGCGAACCAGAGAGTTAGAGAGGGTATCCACCCTGAGCAGGGAAGAAGCCAAAGAGCTGCTCTTGAGAACTCTCGAAGAAGTGTCCCGTCAGGATATGGCGCGGGTAATCAGAGAGGTTGAAGCCCAGGCTACAGAAGAAGCTGATCGCAAGGCTAGAGAAATCATCACCCTGGCCATTCAACGCTGTGCTTCCGAGCAGGTCGCGGAGACTACGGTATCCATGGTGCCTTTGCCTAGCGATGACATGAAAGGACGTATCATTGGCCGTGGAGGGCGCAACATCCGGGCTCTGGAAATTGCTACCGGGGTGGATTTGGTGGTTGATGACACACCGGAGGCGGTAATCCTCTCCAGCTTTGATCCCGTGCGTCGTGAGGTGGCCCGTATAGCTCTGAGCAGGCTGATCCTAGATGGCCGCATCCACCCGGCTCGCGTAGAGAAAATGGTTAAGAAGGCTCAAGAGGAGGTCGAAGAAACCATCCGCCAAGAGGGAGAGCGAATGGCCTATGAAGTAGGTGTGCACGGTCTTCATCCTGAGTTGATCACGCTGTTGGGCCGCCTGAAATACCGTACCAGCTATGGTCAGAACATGCAAGCCCATTCCCTGGAAACGGCCCGACTGGCAGGCATCATGGCGGCCGAGCTAGGAGCCGATGTGGCTCTGGCCAAAGAGGGGGGCCTTTTACATGACATCGGCAAGGCCGTTGACCATCAGATGGATGGCCCCCATGCCCTGATCGGAGCCGATATCGCCAAGCGCCTGGGCAAGTCGGAGAGAATCATCAACTGCATTGCTGCTCATCACGGCGAGGAGGAACCCCAATGTCTGGAAGCTATCCTCGTTGAGGCTGCTGATGCCGTCTCAGGCGCTCGTCCTGGCGCCCGTCGTGAGTCCCTGGAAAGCTATATCAAACGCATCGGTGCCCTGGAAGATCTGGCTGGCTCCTTTGCGGGAGTAGCCCAATCATATGCTATTCAGGCCGGTCGTGAAATCAGGATCATTGTCAAGCCCGAAGAGATGGACGATTTGGCATCAATTCAGTTGGCCAAAGATATCGCCAAGAGAGTAGAGGAAAGCCTGGAGTATCCCGGCCAGATCAAGGTTACGGTCATCCGCGAGACCAGGGCCGTTGACTATGCCAAGTAATGACTGACACCTGTACCGCCTGCACCGCAATGACCACTATTGCGGTGCAGGCGTGGTGCAACAGTGGCAAAGGGGTCTTGCTTTCGCTCCAATAATGGTGTAAAATAGTAATAGCTCAATTCATTCCGTGCCTCAGTGATGTGGGATTCTCGCCACATGATGCAGGAGATAGTCCTTGGCTCTCGAAGTACTCAGTAAGGAGGCAGCAACTATGGACATTATCAAAGTAGCGGCGAGGTCCAGGTCCACGGCCGTAGCAGGAGCGATCGCTGGCATAGTTAGGGAGAGAAGTCGGGCTGAAGTCCAGGCTATCGGCGCGGGAGCGGTAAACCAGGCTGTCAAAGCAGTAGCCATCGCCAGAGGGTTTCTCACCCTCGATGGTATAGATGTCATCTGCATTCCTGCTTTTACCGAAGTGGAGATAGAGGGTAAAGAGCGGACGGCCATCAAGTTGACCGTGGAGCCGCGATGAACGGCCGTGTTGACTTTCACCTGCATGGCACTGCCTCCGACGGTCAGCATTGTTAGACATAAAGGACAGGGAACTGCCCTTTCATGTCCCAGGCGTTTAGCGCCCTCGGAGCACCCGCACTCTCCCCAGCACAATCTTATCCCCTATCGCCTGCCCCTGGGCGTCGAAAGCTGACAGACGTGTTCCTGTGCTTTCCTCGTACATGCCTATCTCGGTGACGTACTCCCCGCCGGGCGCCTCGGGCTTGACCAGGATTTGGTAGCTGTCCACCAGATACTCGCCTTCTACCCAACCCGAGGTTGGCAAACTCCCCTCGCCGGGCAGGCTGTCCTTTTGCCCCCAAATCTTACCATGAGGCCCTACCAGATGGGTGAAGACCTTGTAGCTCTGGCTCACGGGACCCAAAGCCTGCCAGTAAAGGGTCAGGATCAGCGTGCTCCCTGGCGGAACGCTCTCGGCGCTCAGATCGTAACCGATGAAGGCCACGTGTTCGCCCAGACGAGCTTCGATAGGGTGCTGGATGCCCTGGGGCCGCTCGAAGGTCACCGGCCGGCCCTGGACGGCGATGGTGTCCAAGGTGAAAAGCTGGGCAGCATTGAAAAGCCAGCGTTTCACTCTCAGCCGTTCCCCGCTGGCAGCGTGGTAGAGGCCAACCACGAGATGGTATTCACCGCCAGGAACGTTGGCCGCAATGACCAACTCGCGCTGGTCGCGCACGATCTCGCCCCTGGCCCAAAGCGTTGTTGGATAACCGCCATCCACCGGCGCAGACTCCCGGGCCGCCAGAATTCGCCCCTCCCCGTCCACCAACTGCGTGAAGACAATGTAGTCCTCTAGTGAATCCTCTCTGCTTCGCCAGAAGAGCTCGAGGGGTATCGTCCCGCCGCGCACGGCTGTAAGCACAGGCAGGTTGTAGCCCAGAAGCTCTATTTGGTCCGAAAAGTTGACCCCCACACGGTACTGCATGGCTGGCAGCTCTGGCCAGGACGAGGGCTTTGTTACCTGCACTGAGATCAGTCCTACCCGCACTCCCTGCACGGCCAGACTCTGGTCCTCTACCTCCAGCCACTGGCCCGTGCGGGGGTTGTACATTCCTGCCTGGAAAGCGTACTCCCCCGGCGGTGTGCCGACAGGCACTGTGAGCCGGATGGGGTGGCGCACCACCTCACCCGCCACCCAGCGCGAGGGACGGTAGAGGGGGCCGATGGGCGTCTCATCTCCCTGGGCCCACAGCCGCCCCTGCTCATCGAAGAGGCCGTAGAAGAGGCGATGGTCTACAGTCAACTGCTTTTCCGGCTGCCAATAGACCGTCAGGTCGAAGGGTTGGCCAGGGGCTACAGAGGCCGATTCTCCCTCATAGCCCAGCAAGGTGACCTGACCACCTAGCGATACGTTGAGGGGTTGCTCTAGAGGGGGGGGGTAGCAGCTCGGCTCTCTGTGGGTGAGGTAGCCCTGCACCCGGATGCCGCTCTCGCCCGTCACCAGAAGCTCGTCGAACTTTAGCCCGTGCTCGTTGAGCCATGACCTGATGAAGCCGCCGGGGTCGGTCACCGTGTCGTAGACTCGGAACACCCACAGACGGGGATGCCGAGCGAAGACTTGCTCCAGGGCCTGGACTGTTTCATCCTCAGTGGTGGGATAGAAATCAGACTGAGGGTTTCCCCAACCCAGGTTGGCCGCACCGCCGATGGAACCGGTTTGCAGCACCACAGGGCCAGCTTGGCCATCCGCCTCCCCCTTGTAATCAACCAACCGGCCGCGCCAGACGATAGGCCCATTGTAGTAATATAGGAAAGTGGGATAAGCGTAACCGGCGTTGATGAGAATGGCGTCGCCGGGGCGCCACCTGTCAGCGATGTACTCCACAGCGGCCCGGTGGTCGTCGGTCGCGTAGCGGGGATCAAAGTGAAAGTTGTAGATGGAGTAAGCCGAGGCAACGACGACCAGGCTCAGCACCAGCCACAGGCCAGGTCGCCAGCGCTCCCTCAGCCAGGCCAGCCCGGCGGCCAACAGGACATAGAAAGCTGGCGCATAGGTGAAGACGTAACGCACGTGGAAGACAGGGGTCCACAGAGAAGCCAAATAAATGGCCAGCACGGGAACGAAGGTGTAGCCCCACAAGATACAGGATGCAGGATACAAGATGCGGACCCTAGCCAATCTGAGTAGTGTGTCCTGGGTCTTGAATCCTGTACCCGCGTATACTCCCCCCAGGCCGTAGATTATGACCGTGGCCAAAAGCACCGGCCAGACGGCCCGTGGTTCCACTGACTGACCCAGCGCCAGAGCCGACCAGGATTCGACCATCACCTGCCAGAAGGGGGTAAAGGCACGCCAGGGGGGCACGGGCGGGTCCATCGCCTGGTGCAAGGAGATGGGCAGCCAGGGCAGGTAAAGGATAAAGACCGCCAACTGGGCCAGTACCCAATTCCAAAGCACCGATGCTCTGACCCCTTGTCGCCGGACCCGCAGCCACCAACCCAGGACGAAGAGATTCAGGAAAACCAACAGGAAGGCGAAGTAGTAGAGGGTGTAGAGGCCCAGGGCCACGCTGACGATGTAACCGACCCAGTACACTCTACATTCTGCATTCTGCATCCCGCATCCTGTTTCCCGCATCCTGCATCCTGCGCGAGCCAGCAACTGAAGCAGACTGTACAGGCTAACCAATCCCAGTGACGCCCCCAGGGTATACATCCTCATCTCCTGGGAATACCACAGGTTATAGGGGGAGATAGCTACGAGGAGAGCAGCCAGCGACCCCACCACCGGATCGTACAAGTGCTGGCCGATACAGTACACCAGTGGAACGAGGAGGAGACCAAAGGTTAGAGAGAGGAAGGCTACCGCGAATTCGCTGGAGCCAGCGGCTTTTATCCAGAAGTGCAGCAGGTAGTAATAAAGAGGCGGGTGGATGTCCCCGGCAGTGTGGGCTGTCAGCGCAGCCAGGCTCTTCCCGGCCAGGTGGATACTGACCCCCTCATCGTACCAGATACTCTGATAGCCCAGCCGATAGAGGCGCAGGGCAAAGGCCAACAAGAGGATGGCGGCGATAGAGGCCAAGGCCCAGCCTTTGTGCGCAATGCCGTTTTCAGATCTCAATTCTCGTCCTTTACCACGGTTGCTTGTCCTGAGCGTGTCGAAGGGCGGTACAAGTCGCTCTCTCACTCACTCCGCAGGGCGGCCGGACCCTGAGTACCTTAGCCTGTTTTTCGCACCTCCCGCTATCCTATCCGTTTCCAAAGGCGTTTTTAGGGTTGGAGTGGAGCCTTCAGGCGGGTTCTTAGGGCAGAGAACCGGCTAAAGCCTCGACTCCAGTAGGCCCCGATAGGAATTTCAAGGGTGCGAAATGTAGACTAAGGCGACAGGAGGCAGCGGCATTACTGGCAGAGTTTGAAAACCTCCTGCCGAGAGGCAGCCTGGCTCTGATCGGAGCCGACGGCCGCGTCTATGCTAGCAGCGCGGAATGGAATCGGGCAGAGCTACAAAGGTTGCATGCTCAAGTCGGCGAGGGCCAGATCATCCAGTATCGGCCGCGGCGACAGGCGTAGGTCTGGAGGACACAAAGAAGGCTTGCGCAGAGGAAAAGGCGAACAGGCTAGGCCGCACGGATCTGGGCCAGGGCCTGCCGCACGGGGATAAAGCGC
>JBGVTF010000153.1:0-3173 GCA_041862415.1 Anaerolineae bacterium
CTCACTCCTCCCTGGCTCTTCTCCAGCACCGATAGCCTATGTCCACTGCCTCGGCCAGTGTGAGTGCCTCTCCGCTCACCTCGGGATGTTCCTGTCGCCATGCTTCCACGTGCTCGACCGAGCAGAAGAAGTTGATCAGCGGTCAGGTGAAGCCGACCGCCGAACGCCCCACCTCGTCGGGCACCACCCAAATTCGCACGTCGGGCGGCGCGACTTGAGCTACCTGGCCAGCGACCATTTCGACGTCTACCAGCGCACCACACAGGTGGCAATGTGAGGCAATGCGCGCGTCCTCGCCCAACCCGGCCGGAATGCCCACCGCGTCCAGGGCGCACCAGGTGTACAGCTCGCGTCCCTGGATGCGCAGCCGGTGGTCGGTCGGCACCGCTGACAGCCCCCAACTACCCACCACCCGGCCGCTGCCTGGGTCAACTACCACCAGTCCCCGTTCGGTCAGTCCATCCAGCAAGACGCCTACCTTTTCTGACGCAAAGCCGGTGGCCGCCACTAGCCCGGCCCGGTCAATGACCTTTCCAGTCAATATGGCATGGAAAGCGGCCTTGCGGAGGGCCTGCGCGTCGGCCGACATATCGCTGTGAACGAGCTCCAAATCTCCTTGCTTTTCACTCATTGGATCACATCCGCCATAGATTCTCGTTCTTTGAAATGAGTCCAGTGTGATTCGTGTGGTAGCGGAGCACATCAGGTTGTGCCCCTTGCGCTGTCCGGCGGATAGGGTAGATAGACGACCACCGTCGTTCCTGCGCCCGGTTTGGAACGGAGCGACAGGTGACCCCCGAAACGCAGCGCCCGCTCCCGCATCCCCATCAGCCCGAAGTGGCCGTCGCGAGCCAGAGCGTGGGGCGTGTCCGGCACGGCGAAACCCACTCCATCGTCTTCCACCGTCAGCGTCAGTCCCTCGCCGCCGAACTCCACTCGCACCTCGGCTGTCGTCGCTCTGGCGTGGCGCACCACGTTGATCAACGCCTCTTGGACGATGCGATACACGGCCAGTTCCATGTCGGCTGGCAGGCGGCGGGGTGTGTCGATCACGTCCAGCTTGACCGGGGGCGCACCTGCGCTCTGGCCTACGTCGCCAGTCAACATGTCCAAGGCCGGCAATAACCCCATATCCTCCAAGTAGATAGGGCGCAGGTCGTGGATGACCCGGCGTACGCTTTCCAACGCCCCGCCGATCAGCTCTCGCACCTCGCTCAACCGCCCGGCCAGCCGTGCTGGATCGGCGACCGCCTTCTCGCACATCTCCATCCGGTGGGTAAGAGCAATGAGGGCCTGGGTGATGTCGTCGTGCAGCTCGCGGGCCAGCCGTTTGCGTTCTTCTTCCTGGGCCAAGGTGACGGCGGCCAGGTAGTCACGCAGAGCAGCCCGGTAGCTTTCGACTTGACCGGCCATCTGGTCCAGGGTGCGACGCAAGGTCTCGATTTCCTGCACCCCGCCCACGGGTTGCTGCACCACGCCAAAGTCGCCCCAGGCCACCCGCATCGCGCGGCGGTCCAGTTCTTGCAGAGGATGGATGATATAGCGTACACCGAAAAAGATGACCAGCAGAGCGATGACAGCGGTCAGCAACAGGATGATGGGCGTCCACTCCGAAACGCGCATCAGCGGCGCCACGGCGTCGGCCCACGGCTCCTGGACGACGAGGCCCCACTCGGCGGGCGGCACCGGCGCATAGCCGATGACCACCTCTTCGCCATCTGGCCCGTGGTGGAAGGCCGCGCCTTGCTCGCCCTCCACAAGTTGGGCAATGCCGCTGTGGTCGCTGATGTCGTAGCCTTCCTGAGCCGTGTCTGGGTGGTAGATGATCACGCCCCGCCTATCAACCAGAAAGGTCACCTCCCGCTGGCCGGTGCCCAGGTTGTTGATGAGATCGGGCAGGCCCAAGTGGGCGAAGGAAGCCAGCCCGACCAGCGCCCCGCCGCTGGCGGCAGGCACACCGATCAGCAACGCCCGCTGCCCACCCACCGGGTCGTTGACGGGACCCGAACAGATAGGGCCCTTCCCCTGGCGCAGTTTTTGCAGCCAAGGGCGCCACAGCTCGGCACGGTCAGCCCAGGCGTCGCGTGAGGGATTGGCGGTCACAATGCTGCCCTGGTCATCCAGCAGGGCCAGCCCGCCGTCGAACTCGGGTAGTGAGGGTAGAGGGGACGCACCTGTTTCGACCAACGTCTCCAGCAGGCGGACGTGCTCGTTCAGCCGCTCGCTGACCAGCTCGGCCGCCACCCGCGCCAACTCGCCGTCCCGCTCTCGCACCAGGTCGCGCATGGACACCTGGTGGCTGTAGATGCCCACCGCTGACACCCCAACCACTACAAGAATGAGGGGCAGGATGATCCACAGTAGAAGCTGGATTCGCAGGCCACGCAAGTTTAGCAGCATGTCACACCGTTTCCTCCAGGTTGATCCAGCCCATCTTGACGGCCAGCAGCGCGGCCTCGGTGCGGGTGGCCACCCCCAGCTTGCCGAACAGATTGGCCAGGTGGCCCTGCACAGTGCGATCACTGATGCCCAGTTCCCGCCCGATGGCCCGATTGCTGAAGCCCTGAGCCACCAGCCGCAACACGTCCATCTCCCGCTCCGAGGGACGCTCGACCATGCCCTCGGCGCGGGCATAGGGGCTACCGCTGGTCATGTGCTCCACCACTTTGCGGGTGACGGTCGGGTCGAGGGCCGTGCCGCCGTCGTGGACGGTGTGCACAGCGGCGGTCAGTTGATGGGAGCGGGCCGTTTTCAGTATGTAGCCATTGGCTCCGGACTGGAGGGCAGCAAAGATGTACGGGTCGTAGTCATAGGCAGTCAGGATGAGGACTTTTACATCGGGATAGTCGGCCTTGACCCGGCGGGTGACCTCGATGCCGGTCAGACCGGGCATCTGGATGTCTAGCACGGCCACGTCGGGACGCAGTTCGGCGATGCGAGCCAGGGCTTGCTCCCCATCGTCGGCTTCGGCCACGACCTGGATGTCACCTTCTTCTTCGAGGAACTCGCGGATGCCTTTGCGAACGACGGCGTGGTCGTCGGCCAGGACGACGCGGATGGGTGGTGTCTCCATCATGGTGTGTATGCTCCTTCCACAACTCTCAACTTCCGATGTTGAATATATCTTCTGCTAAAAGCCTTAGGGCCTCTGCAAATGGACATCCTCAGTGTAG
>JBGVTF010000154.1:0-2062 GCA_041862415.1 Anaerolineae bacterium
TCTGTCAGACGAAAATGATTTCACAATTTTGTAGAGGTTCAGCCGTGCACTTGCGATTTTGTTATGTCAAGTTATTAAAGAGGTTCTGAACTCGTTGGCCCCCCTTTGACGCCATACCTCGTACAGCGCGATGGAGCCAGCTACAGCGGCGTTTAGCGAGCCAACGTGGCTGCGCATAGGCAGCCTGAGCACCACGTCGCAGCTCTCCAGTACCAGCCGTCGCATCCCCCGCCCCTCGCTACCGACCACCAGAGCCAGAGGACCACTTAAATCAAATTGGCTATAGAGCTGGGCTTGAGGCAGGTCCTCCAGGCCGACGACCCACACTCCTCTCTCCTTCAACTTCTCAATGGTCCGTGCCAGGTTGGTCACTCGCGTCACCCAGAGGTGTTCTGTGGCCCCGGCCGAGGCGTTGACGACGGCTGGAGTGACCCCCACGGCGCGCCGTTTGGGGATGACAACCCCATGCACCCCCACCACCTCGGCCGTGCGCAGCAGCGTGCCCAGGTTCTGCGGGTCCTCCAAACAGTCGAGGAGGAGCAAGAAGGGCGGTTCGTCACGCTTTTCAGCCTGGGTCAGGATTTCCTCCAGATCAGTGTAAGGATAAGCCGACACTTCCGCAGCGATGCCCTGATGGTTGACGGGGCCAATCCTGTCCAGAGTTGCTCTCTCAACCCTCTCTATGGCTACCCCGGACTGGTGGGCCAGGGCTACCATCTCGGCCACGAGGCTTGTCTCCCTCACCCCTTGGGCCAGGAACAGTTTGTACACCCTGCGCCGCCCAGCCCGCAGGCACTCGCGCACTGCATTACGACCGTAGATCGTCTCTCTCACACCCATCGACTGCACCACCCCAACCCTGCTGGAAAATCAGGCTAACACTATCACAAATTTCCGATACTGTCAATAATGACTTGACTTTTGCCTCGCATTGTGCGAAAATGAAGGTGAGCATTGAAGATGCAGGCCTTCTGACAGCAAGGTGGAGGATAGATAATGATCATTGACTTCCACACCCACATCAATCCTCCTGAGATCATCGAGAGGCGAGAGGAATATCTGACCTGTGACATCTGGTTTGGCGAACTCTACGGTGACCCCAAAGCCAGACTGGCCACGGCTGAAGAGCTTGTCGCCGAGATGGACGCCGCCGGTGTAGATGTGGCTGTTACCTTCGGCTTCGGCTGGAGTGACATGGGCCTCTGCCGGCTGGCCAACGATTACGTGATGGAGGCCGTGGCCCGCCACCCGGATCGCCTCATCGGTTTCGCCTGCGTGAATCCCAAACATGGTTCCGAGGCGGTGCAGGAGGTGGAACGCTGCGTGGCGGGCGGCTTGAAAGGCATCGGCGAGCTTATGCCCGACGGTCAGGGCTACTGCCTGGATGACGAAGCGACCATGCGCCCCCTGGTCGAGGTCGCCCTGGCCCACGGCTTGCCCATCCTCACTCACACCAGCGAACCCGTGGGCCATCTCTATTGTGGCAAAGGTGCTATCACTCCTGACGTCGTCTATCACTTCGTCCAGTGCTTCCCCCAGGTCACCCTCATCTGCGCCCACTGGGGTGGGGGCTTACCCTTCTACGAGTTGATGCCGGAGATGAGAAGGGCCTTCGGCAACGTGCATTACGACACCGCCGCCTCCCTTTACCTCTACGACGACGCCATCTTCCCCCTGGCTGCCCAACTGGTATCTGACAAAATCCTCTTCGCCACCGACTATCCCCTTATCACCCAACGGCATTTTCTCAAAAGAGTCAGAGAGACAGGGCTGGGGGAAGGCGAGCTCAACAAGATATTGGGCGGCAACGCCAAAGGGATTTTCGTGTTGGCTAAAACCGCAGCAATGGCCAGTCCGCCTGCGCGGACCACTAGCATACGCTAGAGAAGGGCATCTATCCATGGAAAAAATCCGTACTTTCATCGCCATCGAGCTCGATGAGAACATCAAGGCCGAGCTGACCAGCTTACAGGAGCGGCTCAAGGGCGAGGCACCCCGGGGCAGCGTGCGCTGGGTCAGGTCAGAGGGCATCCACCTGACGTTAAAGTTCCTGGGCGACGTA
>JBGVTF010000155.1:0-13332 GCA_041862415.1 Anaerolineae bacterium
GGCCAGTTGGTGGATGGTCAGGCCGCTGAGGTTTTCGGCGGCGTGCTGGACCACGGACCCGACCAGGGTGGCGGGACCGGTCGCCCCAGCCAGGGGCATGGAGACCAATTCGGCCGGGACGCCAGCGCGGGCGCAGTCAATCAGGTTCTGGCAGGTGATCTCGCTCCACAGCAAGGGTGGTGAGGGGCAGACATCAAAGACAGCCAGGGGTTTCTCGGCTAGGGCCTCCGCGCTGCCAGACACGGCCACCAGCAGGTCGTGCATAACCGACCAAGTCTCCACGGCAAAGGCCCCGGTGACTACTGGCTTCACGGCGTAGCGGAGCACCAGATAGAGACGATAGAGGTCGGCCATGCTCTCCGGCACGTCGGCACAGACCAGAGCGGTGCTGACCGCGTCCAGTTCGGGCAGCACCTCGGCCAGCTTGACGTACCGGATTAGGTCGGCGGTGACGGGCGGGCGCGACCTGACCGCGCCGTGGTCGAGGATGTGGATGGCTGCCGAGCCGGGGTCGAACTGGACGTCGTCGCCTCCGTAGTGGACCACGGGTTCCCCATTGGCGTTGTAGAGATGAAAAGATGACGGCGCGCTCTCCACCGCCTGGCGGGCCAGTTCGGCCGGGATTTGGGCCACCCTGGCCTCTAAATCCACGGTAGCTCCGGCGTCGGCCAGGAGGCCCAGGGCCTCGTCGCTGTGGATGCGCACGCCGGGGTTCCAGAGCAACTCGTAGGCTTCGGCCACGATGCGCTCGATGGTCTCCCGCTCCAGCAGTTCCAACCTGGGTCTGAGCATTTCTTTCTCCTTAATTATCCTCACCCCTCTTCCCTGTACTGCAGTTTAATGTTGCCCTCATTCTATCACGTTTTGAGGTTTAATTCAAGGAAGGGTAATCTGCCCTTCTGATTGCACTTCTTCTCGATAGATGATACAATCTATCTGCCAGGTGCCAGGAGAGCCCTGGTGGAACAGGTGGAGGAGTTGTTGAAATGGAAGGTGTCACATGACCATGCCGACGATAACAGACACCGCACCGTTGACTCAGACCCTCGGGCATCTGGCCGAACGGTACGCAGCAACCGCTCAGGAGTCGCTGGGGGAGAACCTGACCTCGGTGGCCCGGGGTGAGGCCCGACCCGATTCTGACATTGACCTCCTGGTTGTCTGTCGAGAGCTCCCGGTCGGAGCTTTCCGACGACAGGAGGTACTGGAGCCGGTGCGGGAGCGGTTGCAGGTCGAGCTGGATCGCCTGTGGGAGCAAGGGTGCTACACCGATTTCACCGAGGTTATCAAGAGCGAGACGGAGGCACAGAAGACGCACCTGTTGTACCTGGACATGACCGAAGAGGCGGTGATTTTGTTCGACCGAGGTGAGTTCTTCGCCGGGGTTTTGTTCCGGCTACGAGGGCGGCTACGAGAACTGGGGGCACAACGGAAACAACTGGGTCGGATACGCTACTGGGACCTGAAGCCGGACTTTGAGCCGGGAGAGGTGATCTGGCTATGAACAATCGGACAGCGGGCTACCGCCGGAGATGCTCTACGACGAGCTTGACGCGGTCGAAGCGTTGGAGAAAGCGACTTTCGTGCTGGAGGCCTGTCGCCAGTTGATGGAGGGAGGCAGAGAGAAACAGTAACATTTGCATTTTTCGAGCATCAGTGTTATAATCAGAAATGCAATGGGCGAGTAGCTCAGTTGGTCAGAGCGCACGGCTCACATCCGTGAGGTTCGTAGGTTCGAGTCCTATCTCGCCCACCACTGGGGCGGGCCATTTCGGCCCGCCTCACCTCTAGACCACACGGATACCTCAAATCCCCTATCCGTGCAATCTCCACTCCGGGTTCAAAAAAAGCCTTCTGCAAATTATCCGTACTGTGTTAAAAAGATTATGCCTACTGTACGCAGTTGCAGATCGCACGGATTGTTTGGTTGACTTTTGAAGCCGGAGGTCGGAAATGAAAAACCAAATCACCTTCTCCCAAGCCCTGGAGGGCTACTTTCTCCACGCAGACGCTCGCCGTCTCTCGCCTCACACTATCGCTGATTACACCAACATCTTCCGCAAGTTCCAGGCCTTCCTGGGCGACGATCCACCCATAGCTGAGATCACTGCTGACCAGGTGCGAACCTTCCTCGCTTCGTGCGACCACCTGAGCAAAAAGACTCTCCTCAATTATCACACTGGCCTGAGCGCTCTATGGACCTGGGCCGTATCCGAGGATCTAGTCGAGCAACACATCCTCAGGAGAGTAATCCGCCCCAAGCCCGAGGAACCCGCCATCAAACCGTATACACGGGACGACATTGAAGCCATGCTTGCTGTCTGCAGCTACACCCAACCCCATACCATGCGTGGCAAGCATAACTCTCGCCGCAGTCGCCCCACTGCTCTCCGCGACAGAGCCATCATCAAGACCCTTGTTGATACTGGCATCCGCGCCAGTGAGCTCTGCAAAATCACCATTGCCGATATGGACAAACGCAACAAACGTATTTTCATCTGGGGCAAAGGGGCCAAAGAGCGCACCGTCTATATAGACGGCTCTACACCCCAGACCATCTGGCGTTACCTGGCCACCCGGCCTGATGCCTGCCCTGACGACCCACTGTTCGTCACCCAGGAAGGCCATCCGCTCACTCGTCATGCCCTTCGCCTTCTCATCGGCCGCCTGGGCCGGCGCGCTGGCATTCCCCACGCCAGCGTCCACCGCTTCCGACACACCTTCGCCATCAATTTCTTGAGAAACGGTGGCAATGCCTACACGCTGCAACGCCTCCTCGGCCATAGCACATTGAAAATGGTCAAAACCTACCTGGCCCTGGCTGGTCAGGACGACAGCGATAACCACCGCCGTGCCTCACCTATTGCAAACTGGCAACTCTGAACCAAAAAGTCGCCCACGTGGGCGACCCTTTGTGCCCGTGTAGGTAGAAACTCTCGCTCTCTCGGTCCTCAAAAGCGAAAAGGGGCAATCGGAGGGACAGAGCCCTTCTCTCTCCGATTGCCCCTTTTAGGGTCTTTCGGACACAAAAAGCCAATGCAACACACTGCCTCTAGGCTTCAATTCACAAACTGGATCTCTCGAAGAATGTCAGCCTTCTCTCGCAATCGCTCTAGCAGGCGATACTCACCGATCCATTCGGCAAACTGCAGAGTCTCTTCCAGCTCGTCCTGCTCATAGCGGCGGATGAATTCTGCTGAAGACAGGTCATATTGAGCTTCGAACTCCTCAAGCCTCTGCTCGGTGCGCTGGATGCCTGCTTCCAGCAGACGAAGCTCGTTTTGGAGTGCCGCTTCCACCAGCGGCTTCAATTGACGTTGGTGCGGAGAGATCAGCGTCAGTCCAGCCATAGTCTACCTCTTTGTGCTGATAGAGATCAACCTCACGAAGCCCAGCGGCCCGATACATTGGGTCCCAGTCATACTTGGATTATACTCGTACTGGCAACCCTTGTCAAGGAGGGATTCACGCTGCGTAGCAGGATCTCCACCTAACATTCAATCATTTGCGGATTGCTGACAGGCCAGGCGACATCATCCTCTCGGCCACTACTCTGACGCCAAAGCCCCCGCACCCAGGGGCTTTTCTTTGTCTGAATAAGCTCTTCAGGAGGCCTCCATGAATTCGCTCTGGTGTTCGGAACCCCGGGTGCGCCAGAAGCGGCCCGGCATCGCACATGACTTCGGTCGGCGCCATGCAATCCCCACTCCACATCCTCGCGAATAAACCGCTCCATTAGCTCGGCACGATGTGTGTTCAAGAAGCGGCGCAAGGCTTCGGCAATCAGCACGTCGGCATTGGGGAACCAGCCCTCACGTATGAGGGCATCCATCTGCTGCTCGGCCAGGCGCGTCGGCAAGGTGGTTTGGATGGTGGTTGTCGTTGTCGGCATCATCACCCTCAACCTCTTTTCTCTCGCAATGTCATTCTAGCCTATTTCGAGAGCAAAGTCAAAGCATCTGGCCGAGACGCCCCAGGCGCATCCCATCACCTTCTTCTGTTGATTGCCCACGCCAGCCAGCCCGTCCAGGCGCACGGCGCGCACGGTTCGGGTCCGTGAGGTCGGAGGTTCAAATCCTCTCGCCCCGACTCCTCTTTGTGCCTCTCACACCGGAGGTCGCATGGTTACCTGAAATCGCCCAACCATGCGGCCTCCACTCCGGGTCAAAAAAAGCCTTTCCCAAATTATCTGGACTGTACGCCAAAATTATGCGTACTACAGGCCGCACGGATTGGCTAGGAACCGGAGGTCAAAATGCACAACCAAATCACCTTGTCACAGGCCCTTGAGGGCTACCTGCTCTACGCCGACGCTCGCCGTCTATCTCCTCACACCATCGCTGATTACACCAACACCTTCCGCAAATTTCAAATCTTCCTGGACGATGATCCACCCATCAACTCTATCACCCCCGACCAGGTGCGGTCCTTCTTCGCCTCTCTCAATCACCTCAGCAAGAAGACGCTTCTGAATTACCACGTTGGGTTGTCTGCCCTGTGGACCTGGGCCATTGAGGAGGGTCTAGTCGAGCACCATATCATCAGAAAACTCAAACGGCCCAAGCCGGAGGATCCTGCCATCAAGCCCTACACGCGTGAGGACATCGAGGCCATGTTGGCGGCTTGCACCCACTCCCAATCTCATACGCTGCGCAGCATAAGGAACCACCGCCGCGCCCGCGCTACCGCTCTGCGTGATAGAGCCATAATCCTGGCACTGCTAGACACTGGTATCCGTGCCAGTGAGCTCTGCCGCATCGCCATCCAGGACGTAGACAAGCGCAACAAACGCATCTTCATTTGGGGCAAAGGAGCTAAGGAGCGCGCCGTTTACATAGACGCCTCCACCTCCCGCGCCATCTGGCGCTACTTGACCAGCCGTCCCGATGCCCGCCCTGATGATCCACTGTTTGCGAGCCATCTGGACCGACCCCTCACCCGTGACGCACTTCGCCACCTCATCAGTCGTCTCGGAGAACGCGCTGGAATCCCCAATGCCAACGTCCACCGCTTCCGTCACACCTTCGCCATCAACTTCTTGCGAAACGGCGGAAACGCCTACACCCTCCAGCGCTTGCTGGGTCACTCCACCATGACCACGACCAAGATCTACCTAGCCCTATCGGCCCAGGATGACAGCGACAACCACCGCCACGCCTCACCCGTCGCCAACTGGCGACTCTGAACCAAGAAGGCCGCCCAACGTGGGCGCCCCTTTGTGTCCGTGCACGCAGAGACCACCCTATCCAATAGGCAGAGACACCCCTCACATTTGCATTTCAGGTATAGGGAAAAAGAGCGTAGGAGAGATAATGGGCTCCGGTTCTGCCTTCAAGCTATATCCAGATAGTCCCACAGCGAAAAGGGGCACCCGAAGAGAGAAGGGCTCTATCCCTCCGATTGCCCCTTTTGGAGATTGTCGGACACAGAAAAGCGAATGCAACACACTATCTCAAGTACTGCAACTCGCCCTGTCTGGTTGATCCTTTGCTCTGGCTCAGATTGTATCACCGCACTCTTGCGGTGCTGTCAAGGAAACGAGCCAAATCTTCACCTAATGTCTTTGCCCTACTGACGAACTGCGCTAAAACAGTTCCACCAATGTCTCAATTTCGCTGAGGACAACTGTCAGGTCAGGCGCGGATGAGGCCACTATGTTGTGCTCGCTGCCTTCATGTTTGTGATGAGGATATGTGGGAAGATTTAACTTCTTGTGATGTCCGGTATTATCATAGCGGAACACCAACTTCTTGGCAGGGCTCATGTATTGATACACGTAAGTCAGCCGATCCACGTCGATTTCAACGTCTACAAACTCACGCAGATGGAGCATCGAGCCATCCACGAAGTAGACCTCCCCATGGATGAAACCTTCATGACTGCCTCGCTTGTCGTAGGTCACGTTGAAGGAATGGACAAGGGGGCAGGCCTCAATAGCTTCACGGAGTTGCTGAAAGTAGGCTTCAATTCGCAAACTGAATCTCCCGCAGAATATCAGCCTTCTCTCGCAATCGCTCTAGCAGGCGATACTCACCGATCCATTCGGCAAACTGCAGAGTCTCTTCCAGCTCGTCCTGCTCATAGCGGCGGATGAATTCTGCTGAAGACAGGTCATATTGAACTTCGAACTCCTGAAGCCTCTGCTCGGTCCGCTGGATGCCTGCTTCCAGCAGACGAAGCTCGTTTTGGAGTGCCGCTTCCACCAGCGGCTTCAATTGACGTTGGCGTGGAGAAATCAGCGTCAGTTCAGCCATGGTCTACCTCTTTGCCGATAGAGATCAACCTCACGAAACTCGGCGGCCCGGTACATTGGGTCCCAAGTCATACTTGGATTATACTCGTACTGACAACCCTTGTCAAGGAGGGATTCACGTCAATAATTGCGTAAAATTTTAGCGTATTAGGGGCACTGAGGCATAACGCAGATTCCATTTTCATGTAATGACTTAGATGGCACAAAAAAGAGCGCAGGATCGCTTCTGCGCTCTTCTTCTTTGACCTCACACCATTCGACGATGCTCATGGCAGGTTACACCCCCACCGGCCGGAAGGCTCGCAGCACGTTGCCGAACTTCTGGGGCAGCTCGTCAGGCCGGCAAGCGATCAGCCGGTCCGCCCCCAGCAATCCCTTCATGGCCGCCTCTTCCTGAGGATTGCTCCCCAGGTAGATGCCCCAGAAGAAAAAGCCGGGGATGCACCGCGCCTCCCGGGCCCACGATGCCAGATCGTCGGGATCATGGGCCGCCCCATCGTGCAGGAGCAGCAGCACCTTGACCTCCTCCGGGCGAGCCATCAGCGCCTCAAACGTGGGCTCCAGCGTGGGCATCACCTGTGAGCAGGTGGCGCCTTGCAACCCGGCGATGAGGGCCCTGGGCACCGGTGAGGTATCGCCGAAGTCCTTGAGCACCACGTTGCCCTCAAAGGCGGCCATTTCGCGGGCCTATTCCAAAGTAATGTCTGAGGGTCCGATACCTGTGCCTGCCCGGCCGGCCAACCAGCGACGGGTAGCGCACAGTTAGCGCCAGTCTTTTGCGAGGATATTGGGGGAGGCATCCGGTGAAAAGCATAAGGATTCACACAGCCGTGTTGTTTTGGCCCTGTTGGTGGTGATGGTGCCGGGGGAGGGGCCGGTGGGGATGTGAAGGGAAAACCTACAACGTGCCCGCATCCAATCGCTCAAGAAAGCGTTGCACACTGAGCACCTCCACACCACGAGACCTCATCTGTGCCATCAGGTCGCTATCGCCCTTGAGGTCATCGTCCCGGCTGACGGCGTACCGCGCTCTACCCAGAATGGCTGTCTCCAGAATCAGATCATCGTCGGGGTCACGGCAGAGGTGCAGATCGCCCGCCGGGATAACGTGGATGGCGCGCTCTTGCAACAGGCGCAGGAATTGCTCAATTTCCTCGGTGGACAAACCGTACTTGGTCTGGATGCGCGGACGGGTCAGTACATCGGCAATCTCTTCGAGGAGGGGAATGGACGCGACAACGTTAAACTGCCCGGCCATCCAGGCGTCTTTGAGACGGGCGGGGAACCCGTGGGGGTTGATGAACGCTGAAACCCAGACGTTGGTGTCAAGCAGTACGACGGGCACGACGCAGTTCCTTGGCTTCGGCGGCGGCCAGCGTGATGTCGGCCTCGATCTCGTCGGACGAAAAAGCGGCCGTCCTGGCCTGGACGCGGGCGAGCAGCGCTTGGAACTCGGCCTGCCAGCGGTCGTCAGACTCGCTCAGATACTGCTGGACAAGGTCGGCTAACACCTCTTCGGGCGTGCGATTGAGTTGCCGACTCCTGAGCGTCAGGCGTTCGTACAATTGGCTAGGTAGGGTGATTACAGAATTCATCAGCGATCCTTATCATGTTCGTGTAATTCGACCTTTAAGTTGTTCCTTCAGGAGATACCCATGGCCTATCAGGTGTGCAAGTATTGCGCTCGGGCCTATTATACCAGTGCCCAATATGCTAGTCAAGTTGGCACGGGCACCCATTATCAAGCACTGTCTGAGAACATTATCAGTACTTGAGAAAAGTGGGGCTCGGTATCCCGATCAGGAAGTCATCATTCCGGCCATCATCCGTGGCAAACAGGGTTACACATTCGACATACCGGCTGATGAAAAGTCCGAGCCCGCACCAGTTCCCGCAGCCCTGGTCTGCGCTTGCTCTTCGTGGGCATCGCGTTGACTTTGGTCAACTTTTGGGTCTTCCTCAAATGGGCCTACCTGGGCCGACCCAGGCGTGGCGGTCGTGATGCTGGTTTGTGCATCAAAAAAGAGCGCAGGATTGCTCCTACGCTCTTTTCCTTTGTCTCCACGCTACACCCCCACCGGCCGGAAGGCCCGCAGCATGTTGCCGAACTTCAGGTGCAACTCCCAAGGCGGACAGGCGATCAGCCGGTCCTCACCCAGCAGTCCTCTCATGGCCGCTTCTTCCTGGGAGTCGTTCCCCAGGTAGATGCCCCAGAAGAAGAAGCCGGGAATGCACTGCGCCTGCTGCGCCCACGATGCCAGTTTGTCGGGGTCGTGGGCCGCCCCATCGTGCAAGAGCAGCACCTTGACCTCCTCCGAGCGAGCCATCAACGCCTCGAACGTAGCCTGCAACGTGGGCATAACCCTGGAACAGGTGGCACCCTGCAACCCGGCGATAAGCGCCCTGGGCACCGGCGATGTATCGCCGAAATCTTTGAGCAGCGCGTTGCCCTCAAAGGCGGCGATCCGGTGAGAAAGCTCCAGCTCCTCCAGGGCCAGGTGGATGGCCATCAGCCCCTGCTGCAAAGGCTTCAGCATGGAGCTGATGCTCCCCGACCGGTCCACCACGATGCCCATCACCGCTACTCGATGCCCCATCTTGGCCTTTACCTCGCTGATGTCCATCTCATGGCTGAAGTTAAAGACGTAAGTTCGCTGTCGTCCAGCAGCATGATGCCCTCCGGCTGGCTCAAGCTATCGAGTTGAGCGTGCAGCCAGCGGATGAGGGTGGTGATGGTCTCAAGGAAGCGGGTCACTTGCTCGGGGTTGGTGATGAGCTCCATCAACAGATTGAAGATGCCCACGATCCAGCCAGCCGTGGTCATTGGGCCCCGAGCACAAACCATCCTGATGCCCATTCCCTCGGCTTGCAGGCGCTCCTCCATCACTCCATACAGACGTAAGACCAAAGGCATCAGACCAGCCCCCTGCGGATCGGCCGGTTTCGCTTCGGCCCAGAAGGCCAGATCGGTATATACCACTTTGAGCGGGACGCCGGGTAAGCGGCAAATTGAAATTGAAACTGTGACGAATTTTGGTTTTATGTTAAGAATCTATTGACATGAGCTGGAAATCGTGGTATAATAACGTTAGCGCTAACGTTAGCGCTAACACTGATTAGGAAAGGTGGCTAATGACTCGTCGCGTCACTATTGCTGATATAGCCCGCGAAGCTGGCGTCTCGTTGATGACCGTTTCGCGAGTAGTCAACAACAAAGGCGAGGTTAGCCCGACCACCCGGCAGCGCGTCTTGGATGTCATTGAGCGGTTGGGCTACCGGCCTAGTGGCATAGCCCGCGGACTGGCCACAAAGCGGACCGGCACCCTGGGTTTGGTGGTGCCCGATATTGCCAATCCCTTCTTCTCCGACTTGGCACGCGGCGCGGAAGACAGGGCTTACGCCGAGGGCTACAATGTCTTCCTGTGCAACACCAATGAAGATCCGCACCGTGAGATAGCTGCCATGGAGTCTCTGGAAGAGAAACGCGTGGATGGCCTCGTTCTATGCAGTTCAAGGCTCGACGACGACGAACTGCACATGGCATTGGATCATCACTCCGCTGCTGTATTGGTCAACCGGCGGCTGGAAGGATATGACGTAGGTGTGGTACTGATAGCTGACGAGGCTGGTGGCCGGGCGGCCACCCAACACCTGTTGCAAGCCGGACACCGTGCAGTGGGCTTCCTCGCCGGACCGCCGGCCTCCCGAAGTGGTCGCCAACGGGCTAGAGGCTACTGCGCTAGCCTGGACGCAGCTGGATTGCCATACAATTCGGCCTGGGTACGACACTGCTCCTCCCTAGTGGAAGGCGGACAGCAAACTGCCCTCAAGTTGCTTACCGACCACCCGGAACTGACTGCCCTGTTTTGCTACAATGACTTGGTCGCCATCGGTGCACTGCAAATCTGTGCTGCTTTGGGCCGCCGTGTGCCCGACGATTTGGCCATCGTCGGCTTTGACGACATCCCCATGGCTGCTCTGGTCACTCCGCCGTTGACTACATGTCATGTGTCCCGGTACGAGTTGGGTGACCATGCCATGCGACTGCTGTTGGATCAAATTGACGGTCGCACAGAGGGATGCGAGGAGATTGTGCTGCGCCCGGAGCTCATCGTCCGTGATAGCGCGCCGTGAAGTAGACAGCCTCCAGCGTCCAGTGTCCTTAAAAACGTTTGACAGGTCCTAACAAGATGTTTGGTATGTTGTTCATAATGTGAACGGTCTGACTCAATCTGTCCTCAAGGCTCTTGATGTATTAAAATGCCTGGTTTAGGCTGAGTAGCCCTTGTCTGCCCAACAGGTTGCTCGACGATGTGGTTTATCCCGCCCCACAGCACGCGTGGCGAAGATACTAGCGGCCGAAGCGCTGTTTCTGGGAGTGGCATACGGTGGACATCTGCTGATGTCCTGATCATGCGACAGAAAGGATGGGAGATGGCCGAAGGGTCTGAAAACAACCAAC
Organism: Anaerolineae bacterium; assembly: GCA_041862415.1. Classification (GTDB taxonomy): domain Bacteria; phylum Chloroflexota; class Anaerolineae; order E26-bin7; family E26-bin7; genus E26-bin7. The sequence goes on from JBGVTF010000155.1 coordinate 10,716, forward strand.
TACTCCTCGACGTAAACGACCTGAAGAAGCACTTTCCTATTACACGCAGTGTCTTCCTGTCCACGACGGTCAGCTACGTCAAAGCCGTGGATGGGGTGAGTTTCTACATCCGCGAGGGAGAGACGCTGGGACTGGTCGGTGAGAGCGGGTGTGGCAAGACAACGACCGGCCGGGTGATCCTGCGCGCCTACGAACCCACCGCCGGGGAGGTGTGGTTTAGCGACCGCAACCTGGGGCATGTCAACGTCGCAACCCTGGACAAGCAACAGCTCAAGCAACTACGCCAGAACATGCAGATGATCTTCCAGGACCCCTACTCCTCCCTCAATCCCCGAATGACGCTGTTGCAGATCGTGGGTGAGCCGCTGTTAGTGAACGGAATCGCTCGGGGTCAGGAATTACAGGATCGGGTGGCCGAGCTCTTAAAGGTGGTGGGCTTGCGGCCGGAGTACATGAACCGCTACCCGCACGCCTTCAGCGGCGGCCAACGCCAGCGCATTGGCGTCGCGCGCGCCTTGGCCCCACACCCTCAACTCGTCGTCTGTGACGAGCCGGTCTCGGCCCTGGACGTTTCCATCCAGGCACAGACCTTGAACCTGTTGCAGGATCTCCAAGAAGAGTTCGGCCTCACCTATTTGTTCATCTCGCACGACCTGAGCGTGATCGAGCACATCAGCGACCGCGTCGCTGTGATGTACGTGGGGAAGCTGGTGGAAACCGCCACGACGGACGAGTTGTTCCTTAATCCCAAGCACCCCTATACCGAAGCGCTGCTCTCGGCCGTCCCCAAGCCCGACCCTCGCTTGCGCACGGAACCAATCGTGTTGCCTGGGGACGTGGCCGACCCGGCCAATCCACCTAGTGGCTGCTATTTCCACCCACGCTGCCGATACCGGATCGATCGCTGCGAGACGGAAGAACCGGCCTTGCGACAGATCGCGCCGGATCACTTCGTGAGCTGCCATCGTACGGAAGAACTGAGACTGATCGGCGTGCTCGGCCTGGAAGAGCCGGTAGCTTGAGAGCATCGCCTGTGTGATAGGTCCCAGGGCTGAGGACGCCCGGGGCCTGGGTTTGTTCCTGGTGCAAACGATTGCAGGGGTACCCTTGGCCTGAGATTGGTTGTGAGGGGGCTCACCCTCGCTGGCATAGTGGCCCACATCGCAGGTAGAGCAGGTTGGCACCGGGAGTTCGTTTGAGGAGCACGGTGGAAAGGAGGTGATAACTGGACACGGATTCAAGTAGACACAGGCAAGTGTTGTTCGTGTTTGCGTGTAAGACAGATTGCATACCATAACATATTAGGAGGAAGAGAAATGTCGCAAAGACGAAAGATCCCACGGCGCGAGTTTTTGCGCCTGTCGGCAGTGGCTGCGGTGGGAGCGGTGGCAGCCTCATGTGCTCCGCCGGAAACCCCTACCCCCACGGAGGAAGTAGCACCCACGACTCCGCCGGAGCCCACGGCAACGCCAGTAGCAGCGGCGACGCCGAAGCCCGAGGCTACACCAGCGCCCGTGAGCAAGTACAACGAGGCGCCGATGCTGGCCGACCTGGTGAAGCAGGGGAAGTTGCCGCCGGTGGACGAGCGGCTGCCCCAGAACCCTTGCGTGTTGGCGGTGCACGACGGCATCGGCAACTATGGCGGCACCATGCGCCGGGCGTTCAAGGGCGTTTCGGACCGCTGGGGCCCCACCAAGGCGAACGACCACTGGATGGTCTGGTGGGACATCGACCTGAACGTCCAGCCCCGGCTCTGCGAGTCCTGGGAGGTCAACGAAGATGGGACCGAGTGGACCTTCCACTTCCGCGAGGGCACAAAATGGTCCGATGGCACGGACTTTACCACTGACAGCATCGTGTGGTGGCACCAGAACGAGATGGGCAACACAGACCTATGGCCCTCGCCCAAGCCCAAGTGGACCGCTACCGTCGCTGGCGAGAAGGCGTATATGGATCTCGAAGCGCCCGACAAGTACACCGTCAAGATGAAGTTCGGTGCGCCCAGGACGCTGTTCATCTACGACCTGGCCCGCGGCGGCGGCATGGAATCGTTCGGGGAGGCTTGCCTCACACCCAGCCACTATATGAAGCAGTTCCACATCGACTTTGCCGACGATCCGGCGGCATTGGAAGCGGCGGCCACGGATGCCGGCTTCGAGAGCTGGGCGGCCTACTACCACGACAAGAACTGGTGGTACTTGAACCCCGAGCGACCCACGCTCGGCCCGTGGATGCCCAAGAACCCGCTCTCCGAGGAACTGTTCATCATGGAGCGGAATCCCTACTACTATGGCGTGGACCCCGAGAACAACCAGCTCCCCTACATCGACACCATCCAGCACCGCCTGTTCGAGACGGACGAGGTGCGCAACCTGTGGATCACCAACGGCGAGATCGACTTCTTTCACCGCCAGCTGACCATGGCGAACTACACCCTCTACAAGGAGAGCGAGGCGAGCGGCGACTACAAAGTCTTCGTCCCAAAGACGGCCAGTCACGTCGCCCTGCAGTGCAACCTCACCACCAAGAACGAGCGGCTGCGCGAGTTCTTCAACGACCGGAACGTGCGCATCGCCTTCTCGCTGGCCGTCAACCGTGACGAGATGAACGAGCTGGC
>JBGVTF010000156.1:0-7078 GCA_041862415.1 Anaerolineae bacterium
CTGGCGGAAAGAGGCCCCCTGGCTGACGTAGCGCAGCACCGTCTCTGGATCGGTGACCAGGGGGCCGGAGATCACGTCCGCGCCGTAGTCGAAGAGGACAGGCGAGAGGGGAGTGGTAGGACCCAGCACCAGAACGAAGGCCTCTGGGCGGCACAGCCCTATCAGCTCCTCGAAGGTGTGATTGATGAGGGACGTGCCGGTGATGGCGACCACATCGGCCTGGGGGATAACGTCGGGAGCGGCCTCGGACGGGAGGTCGCCTTCGCCGGGGCGTTTCTCCAGCACCCAAAGCTGTCTGGCCGCCTCACGGACCCGAGGGATGAAAGGAAAATGGCCGACGACAACCACGCCCTTACCCGTCCCATGCTCCAGGATGACCTGTTCGGCGTTCATCTCCACGCAGGCATCTTCATCTACATCGAGCAGAGCGTTGATGGCTGCCAGGCCGATGCTGGCCTCCAGCAGGCTGTCGGAGCGGGCCAGCTCAGCCAGCTCCCGGGCGCTGCGTTGGTGTAGCTGACCGGCCCCGCGCACCGGGTGCTGGCCGTGGCGGTGATGGTCATCGTCCCGCAGCGCTGAGGCCAGGCCACAGTGCCCATCCTCCAGGACGACCGCCGTCCAGAAGGCTCCTATACGCAACTCGCGCACCGCCCCCTCTTCCCTCTCCGCCACGAGTGAGGGGGACAGAGGGAGGGTGGTCAGCAGGTCATCAATGATGCTCACCAACGCCCTCCCGTATATGTTTGTCGTAGGCACTCAGGAAGCCGTGCAACACCCGGTCTGTCTCACCCAGGTCGGCCACCCACTGAGCCAGGTAGCGGTCGCCCTCGGCGGTGATGCGGTACACCCGCCGTGGCGGCCCCGCCCCTGTGGTATCCCAGGTCGAAGCGACGAGCCCGGCTGCTTCCATGGCCCGCAGGGTGCGATAGACCACGCTGGAATCTACCGGGTTCTCGGCAAAGCCGAACTCCTTGAGCCCCTCCATCAGGTCATAGCCATGGGTCTGGTCACGGTGCAGCAACAACAATAGACAAGGTTCCACGAAGCGATAGACGTGCCGGGGGCAGGGAGCACCTCCCCGTCCCCCTCTCCAACGGCGACCACGCGGCATTATATTACCCCTTTCTTATCACGAATTCCACCAACAAGCGCATAGCACGAATATTCCAGAAGGCCAGCTTTGCTATTGGCATATAAGAGAGAGACACACCTATATGCAATTTGCACATAGTATACCACAAATTGTGATTCTTGTCAAGAGGAATCACTCCAGAAACCCTTGACTAACCGGCTGGTGTGTACTATAATAGTAACGACTCTCACCCTCATCAATCTCAACTAGACATCTTCATAAGCTCAATTCTTGACGAATGGGTCAAGATTTTGCCTGTCATGCTGAGCCCTTCGACTACGCTCAGGATAAACTCTGCGAAGCATCCCGTTCCTGGCTTGCAGAACGAGTTTCTTCGCTCGCTCCGCTCGCTCAGAATGACACGATTTGGCTTGTTGGTTTGAGGCGGAGCTTCACTAGAGACGTGCTGTTCTTGCTCACGATTCGCCTCGCGGTCGGTGGCGGTGTTGGCAAAAGGCAGGTCAGGCCCGCATTACGCGAACTGGGCTTCGGATGCTAAACGCTATCTGAAATAGCACAAGGATAACACAATGAAATATTGGCTGTGGATTTTGATATTTGTTGTAGCATTATCTGGGTGTGGAGAAAAAAACGCAGTTGATACCGATGACGCAACCTATGGCCTTCGACTTGTTGAGTCTGTATCAAAGAAACCTATGGTAACAACTTCAGTTGTGCTTGTGCCGAGAGTTATCCTGCTACAAGCATCGCCGGGAATGCCTGACCCAAATCTTGAATATGCCCTTGAACTCGCAACAGATGACAGTGGGATTCTACACTTGAATGAAACAAAGCTGGAAAAGCTGTTTAGCCATTTTGAAAGTGGCAGTGGCCACGTAGATTGCACGGTCGAAGGCTTTTCACGGTTCACCATTGAGTATAATCCGATATCAAGGAAGTATCTTTTGACCGTTTTTGATAGAAACAACCAGGTACGGCCTCTTGGTGACCAGTTTTTGATCGAAGGAAAAGCAGTAGAGCTTCCCCTAGATGAACTTGCTGGGCCAAGCTCAGATAACACATCGAAACAACAGGATTATATTGAAGCTGAAGAGGCGGTCATTGAGAATTCTCAAAGAATTGCAGCCGATATCGAGTACCTACTGAAGTCCCAAGATGGATACACTCTTGATTCGGACATTAGCAAGCAAGAGATTTCAGCGGAAATCATGGCAATCATTCAAGGGGACAGGGCGGGCAAAGCTCGTTCGCTCCATTATGAAGAATGTAGCTATGACGACACGAGTGGCCTGGTGAGGTGTTACGATGAAGGCACTCATAGAGAACTGGGCGCTTATTGGCTCCGCTATAGCACGGTGATTGATTTCACCTGTTGTGAACTCTATGGTTTTACCGAAACTCGAAAACAACGGGTGAGCTTTAATATCATGATCAAGGAAGGGGGCATGACCATTTTTTATCCGGCCGCGCTGATTGATGTCAATGAGCACAAAACGGGTGAAACTCATCGAGACACTTGTCCCAACTTTCCTTGTAAGCCTCAACATTACATGGAGTAACGATTCCGACATGAATCTCAAAGAATTGGCTAAAAAATGGTGGTTTTGGCTCATAGTGGTACTTTTGGTTTTGATAGTGACTGTTTTATCATTACCAATATACAACTGCCACATGGGATGGGTAGATTATCACTGCCATTCTTTCTGGGAACCACTACACGAACATTAGGAGAGAAGCCGCCGCGCTGCTCGCGGCGGCCGGCTACCTGTAGCTGCAGGCTGCACCTGCCTACTCATGATTGGTATCGCGATTGACGGCGGTGTTCGCAAATGGCAGGACAGACTCGCATGATGCGAACTCGAGTTCGGATATTGGACGTTAGCTGTAATGCGCGCCTGAGGATAGACGCATGGACGAAAACAAAGCATTTGAATTCTACAAATTCCTGGCGAGCCAACAAATCTCATGGCTCAATCTCCATCGGGAATATGCACAACATCACTTGACATTTATCGCAGCTGTTTTCGCTGTAACGCTAGGAGCCATCTATCAGTTCAAGGATAACCCTTGGCTACTGTAGCAATCGGCCCTGTTATCAACATCCTATTGTGTGCCAACGCTAGCCGAGTTTGCGACCGTTTCTACCGGCGCTTCCTTGAAGGAATTACAATTCAGACCAAACTCGAAGCTCTCATAGGTTTCACGAGCCCCCGGTCGGGCATAGGCGTTTCTTCTGAATCTTCAATTCCTTTTCCCCAAGACCGATATATTCTGCCGGAGCGGTGGCGTGAATCCCGGCAGTATGCTAGGGCAGCCCAGTTTGTCGAGGCAAAGATGGATGGCGGTTCCAACCGGCTTATAAGGCGGATATTTCGGCTTTTGCTCGTAGCAAACATTGGGCTGGCAGTTGCCATAGCCATTATTAGTGGCGTGATTTTCATTGGCCGTATTTGAGGCACGCACAGCAGCTAACACAGTATTGCTGGCTGACGACCAAATCTCCGCCTTTCTTGCCGTCGAAGGAGCGCGGTAAGCATGAGGTGACCTGCGAGTGCAGAACCTTGGTAGGTGAAGGACGGCGGGGACTTCAATGCCGAAGACGTTAAGTGAAAGGCACGACGAGCGGGAGGCGATTTGCCAACGGAGCGACCCCAAGGGCCACGAAGAAGGAGTCCACATGACACAACGAAAGCTTATCCCCACCATCTGCCCCTACTACGGCGTAGGTGCGGGCTGTACATCGCCGATGCGATGCCAGATAACTGAAGGGGGCACCTCGCCCGTACCGAAATCGCTATCCTGCATTGCAGACACCGGGCTGGTATAATGGGTGCAGGGGATGACGGCGATGACTTGGAGACTATGGCTGACATTCACGGCCATGATCCCATTCCAGTCGTTTCGTAGCTGCGAGGGTTCATAATGAGAATCGAAGGCATCATTTGGCTCAGAGATGTGGTAGACAAGCTCATTTCCAAACATTATGTCGAGACCCCTGAAGTCGAGGAAGTACTCAACAGCAAGCCAAAGATCCGCTTCATTGAAAAGGGAGATAGAGAAGGCGAGGATGTATACCTGGCACTGGGGCAGACAGATGCAGGAAGATACCTGGCCGTTCTGTTCATCTACAAAAAGACGAGAGAAGCATTGATACTGAGTGCAAGAGATATGGCAATAAAGGAGCGCAGACGATATGGCAGAAAATAAGTCCAAACACGTGCCCAAATTCAGTTCCATTGACGAGTTGGTCGAGTTCTTCGAGACCCACGACCTGGGCGAATACTGGGATCAAATGCCCGAAGCTCACTTTGACATTGATATCAAGAGGGAAACACACATCTTTGCCATTGACGAAGATCTGGCTAACAGGCTGACCGAAGTTGCCAAGGCAAAGCGAATACCGTCCGAGAGACTCATCAATGTGTGGTTAAGAGAGAAGCTTTTGGAGCAAGCAAAGGAGTTCCCATGACACAACAATCACTTGTCCCCACCATCTGATAAGCTTAGAGCTAGGCAGAGCCATGGCCCAGACGGATATTGAGACCATTGAGAAGCTCCCCATCCGCCGCATCAACTTCGACGACCCGGCGGACGTCGCCCGGCACGACAAGATGGTGGCGCTGGTGGAAGAGATGCTACGGCTACATAAAGGAGCACGCCTAGGCCGAGGCGTTGAAAGAGGACCGCCGCCACGACCTGGCCCGCCAGATTGAGCAGTTGGACGCGCAGATTGACGCCCTGGTCTACGAGTTGTATGGGTTGACGAAGGAGAAGATTGAGGTGGTGGAGGGGCGGAATCGCTGAGCGCGCTGAGGGAAGTGAGGACACTGAAAGAGGCCCGCTGTCAACGGATTGGGGGAACGGATTGAACGGATTGGAAGGGGAATCACTCCATGCGGTGAGGGGAGTGGGTACGCTGAAAGGGGCCTCGGTGGTCCTGGGAGGTCAGTGGTTCAGCAGACGCGCAGATTGATGGGCTGGTGTGTGGGTTGTATGGGTTGGTGGAGGGGGAGGTTGGGATGGTGGAGGGACGTTTGAAACACGAATGACGCGAAGGGGAGCGAAGGGCACGAAAGGGAAGTTGGGTGGCTAAACGAAAGGAAGAATCACATGAAGATTATCATTATCCTTGTTTGCGCCGTTATCGCCCTCATCTTGCTGGGCTGGTTGGGGCTGCAAATAGAACCTGCTCCCTTTCCGCCTTTTCCCCGGCAGCCCTCAGGATTGAAGACCGTCCCGCTGCCTGATGACTTGCCCGCGCCTGTGAAGCGCTTCTATCGTCAGATTTACGGCGAGAACGTGCCGGTGATCAAGTCGGCCGTGATTACCGGACGAGCTAGCACGCGGGTGGGCGGCATAACCTTCCCTGGGCGCTTTCGTTTCACGCATAATGCCGGGCAGGGTTACCGTCACTATATCGAAGCGACCTTCTTTGGCTTGCCAGTGATGAAAGTCAACGAACACTATCTGGATGGCAAAAGCCGTATGGAACTGCCCTTTGGCGTGACCGAGGGCGAGCCAAAAGTGGATCAAGCTGCCAACCTGACGTTATGGGGCGAATCGCTCATATGGCTGCCGTCAATATTGATCACTGATCAACGGGTGCGGTGGGAGCCGGTGGACGAAGATACGGCTCTGCTGGTAGTGCCTTTTGGGGAGAAGGAAGAACGTTTTGTCGTGCGCTTCGCTCCCGAGACAGGCATGGCGCGCTTGCTGGAAGCCATGCGCTACAGAGACTCTACTGACAAAGCCAAGATCCTGTGGCTTGGTGAAGCTCGCGAGTGGAATACCCTCAACGGAAACACAGTTGCCACCGTGGCCACAATCACTTGGTTTGACCAGGGAACTCCTTGGGCCGTGTTTAATGTTGAAGAAGTGGTCTACAACGTGGATGTGCAAGAGTACATTCGGGCGAAGGGGCCGTAAAAGAATCGGTGCACCTCAATGTTAGAGCGTTCGCCGCCCAACAATGGCATCCAGCCAACGCGCTCCGCGCGGCTGATGCCTATCCGTTAGTCTGCATAATCGGCACTATGCCACCTACCTCACCGCCCTGGCTTGCACTTCCAAGGTCTCTCCCTGACCGGCAATGATAACAGGGCGCGATCCCAAACGCCAGGCCCCACCTTCTCCTCTCCCTTCACCTCCCGCCCTTCAGCCTCTATGCTCCATCCGCCATTCGCTATTCTTCCCACCCGCCATTTCCAGCGGAATCTCCACCGTCAACGTCACATCCCTCCGATATTGCGCCTTCATTACACGGGAAGGGCCTCCCGCCTCCACACGGCGAGGTCCCACACGGTGAGGGTCAGAGCGGTCACGAGGGCGACTCCCACAAGCACCAGCCCCCAGGTTGCAGTGCCAGTCCTGGCCAGATACTGCGTCGTCCACAGCAGCACCTGCAGCCGCAGCATCTCCAGCCGCAGGTACATCTGTGTGCGGTAGAGATGGGCCAAGTCGGTCGAGGTCAGACAGCGCCAGAGCAGCGCAGCGGCGAAGACCAGGCTGGCCCCTGCCAGGCTGATGGCCAGGTCGCTCCAGTGGATGCGGAAGGCAGGCAGCACCGGGCGCGGCCTCACCCGGGTCATGACGCGGGCTGTGAGTTGGGCCGGCTCGGCCACGAGGGGCCAGGTCTCCAGCGCGGCCACGACCGCCTGTAGACGGGCCAGTTCCGCCCGGCAGACCTGGCAGCCAGCCAGGTGCCGCTCCAGCAGCGCGATCCGCTCCGGGCTCTGTTCCCCATCCAGGTATGCTTCCAGCTCCACTTGCACTTCAAAGCAGCGCACAGATCAATCTCCCATACGAGTGTTCAGGTAGTGTGCTCTTCCCACTGACGTAGCCGCTCCCTCAGCAACTGGCGGGCACGATGGATGTGGGTTTTGACCGTCCCCATGGGCACGTCCAGCGTGGCGGCGATTTCGTCGTAGGAGAGCTGCTGGAGGTAGCGCAGCGTCAGCACCAGCCGGTATTTCTCCGGCAGCCGGT
>JBGVTF010000157.1:0-12335 GCA_041862415.1 Anaerolineae bacterium
TGATGGGTGGCACGGTGGTAGCCCGCTCCCTGGCTTCCACCGTCAGCCAACCCAGGTCGGCCTGGCCAACCTGCTGGCCGCTGGCCTCATCAATCAGACCAACCAGCAAGCGGTGGCGGCCCGAAGGCATGTCGGGCGGGACGACCCAATCCCGCTGGTCGCGCACAATCTCACCCTTATCCCATCCGGTAGTTGGATAAGCGCCTTCGACAGGGCGGCTGCGATGCTCCCCCCAGGCCTGGCCGTCCCCGTCCTGCAGTTGTAAGGAAATAAGATAATCTCGTCCTATTTTCTCTCTGGCTTGCCAGAAGAGAACGAAAGGCAGCGTATCGCCCGGCCTGATAAGCTCAGAAGTCAGGCTGTAACCCAGCAGGCGCAAGCCATCCAAATCCACCCCAACTGGATGCTGAAACTGCAACTCTTCGAGAGGAGGAGGGGCGTGAGCTTTGTCAATAGCGATGGGGCCAAGAAGGATGTGATCACTTTCCTGATTCGTGATTTGTGATTCGTGATTCGTGACAATGACCAAAGGCTGACCGTCACTACCACTAACCAGCCTGACTTCCACCCAGTATTCCCCCGGGGGGGTGCCAGGCCAGATGAAAAGTCCAACGTGGTCTTCGATCCGCTCGCCTTTCCCCCACCCCACGGTCGGTCGAAAGTTACCCAGGGGGGGAATGCTCTTCCGGCCCCCAAGATGGCCGCTCTGATCCAAGACGCGCAGGGAAACCAGGTATTGCTCGTTCATCTTGGTCAGGGCCTGCCACCACAGGGTGACCTGTAAGATGTGGCCATATTTAGTCGCTCGGACTGCCAGGTCATAGCCGGTGAGCAAGATTTGGTCGGCGAAATTGATCTGAAGAGGATGACGGACTGGTTTACTATTAACAGGCATCGAGTAGTAACGGAAGACGTTGTGACCGACCCAGGTGGTCATCGTACGATAGGCGTAGTGAGTAAGCCACCACTCGATGGTTTCATCGGGGTCGAAATCGTTAGGCACGTTCTTGACCACCCACAGGCCGGAGTGGCGATCAGCGATCTGTCGAAGTGTAGCCTTGATGTTCACTGCATCGGTTTCTTCGGGAGGTGGATAGTAGGTCACATTGCCTCGATAATAGTGCCAGAAAGTTGTAAAGAGACCCCTGGGGTTAACCATGAGAGCATCGTCAGCTTGGGAGAAGGTCTCGATGTAGGCGATCTGCGGGCGGAAGTCGAGCCGGGCATACTGAGGATCGAAATGGTAATTATACAGAGAGGAGCCAGTGGCACAGGCGACGAATACCAGGCCGGCGATCAAAAGGCCTATCCCTCTCTTCCAGAGGACTGCCAACCCGGCGGCTACCAGCAGGTAGTAAGCCGGGCTGGCCACGATGAAGTATTTGCTCCAATAGGGACGTTCAGCGGGAAAGGCGGTCAGGTAACCCAGCAGGATAGGCACTGTTAGGTAGAGCAGCAGGAAAGGGGCTGCTTCCCTCGAGGAACGATCCCTGGCCAGGGATACAGTTCCCACTACCAAGATGATCAGAAAGACGGAGGCAAGGGGCAGTTGGAGGTTGGTCTGGGCGGACTCACCCAGGCCAAAGGCAATCAAACACGTTCGAAAGACGTTGACCAAACTCTTCCGTCCTCGCCAACCTTCCAGCCAGGTGGCGATCAGCCCGTAGGCGGGGGCGTTGGGGCCGATGAGGGTCGTCCTCTCTGGCTGAAAAGTCTCGAGGCTGATGACCCCCACCGCCATGAAAGCCAGCCAGGGCAGGAAAAGCAGCGCCACTACGGCCTGGGACAAAACCCAGGTGTTGATCAGCGACCGGTACCGTCGCCACAGAGCAGCCAGGAACAGGTTTTCGAAAGCGACGACCAAGAGGGCGAAATAGTGACCACAAAGAGAGCAGAGAGCGGTCAAGATGTAGCCCAGCCAAAGCCCCAGGCCCATTCGCCTGCTGCCGGTCAACTTTCGATGGTCCCTGAGGATGCGGGCGAAGAAATAGACCGCCGACAGGCTGAAAAAAGTCGCGGTAGTGTACATGCGGGTCTCCTGAGAGAAGTAGACCCAGAAGGGAGCGCTGGCGGTCACGAAAGCGGCCAACAGGCCCAGCCTGGCGTTGCCCAGCGCCTTTCCCAGCTTGTAGATCATGGGCACGCTGAGGAGGCCAAAGAACAGAGACACGAACCGCACTGCAAACTCGCTTTCGCCAGCCAGGGGCAGCCAGCAATGCAGCAGGAGGTAGTGAAGAGGTGGGTGTTCGTGCTGGGACTGCTCTACAAGAATCTCGGTCACAGACCAGGACGAAACCCAGACGCTTTTGGCCTCATCGTCCCAAAGGCTTTGGTGACCCAGGCGATAGACTCGCAGGACAAAGGCCAAAAGGATGATGGCCAGCAAGAGAATATAGATTTGTCCCTTGACGTTCTTCATCTTCACGCGCTGTTGGTTTTAATCTCCCTGTTCGCTATCGTCTCCCCTCACCTGTATCTCCGCCAGCAGTATCATATCAGCCCCCGCCTGAATGCCCTCACCGGATGCCTTAAGACGGTCGCCAGTCTCACTATCATACATGCCGACCACCAATTGATATGCACCGGACGGCAACGTGTCAGGAAGCAACAAACCATGGTGGTCGGTGGTTTCCTGGCCTGGGTGCCAGGTAGAGGTGGGGCGGAAGCCGTCGAGGGGCTGGCGGTCGCGTTGGGCCACCAGTTGTCTCTCTGGGCTCAGCAATTGCACGAAGACCTTGTAGTCTCTGTCCGGGTATCCAAGGGCCTGCCAATAAAGAGAAAGGGTCAGGATTTGCCCCGGCGATACGGATTGGCTGCCTATCTGATATCCCTGCAGCGATACATCCGGCCCCAATCGCATGTCCAAGGGGATCAATTCAGCGGGGTCTCCTGGCGACTGGTACAGACAGAGCCGAAAGCCCCCATACCACTCATCAGAGGCCTTGAAAGCGTGCTGGGCCAGCCATTCCTCGACGCCGTTGGTGGGGTCAGCTGGTTGGATGCCGGCCGTCACCAGCCACAATCGCCGGTGGGCAGATAGGGCCCTTTCCAACAGCGTGACCACACCTTCCTCCAGCGGGGGTTCAGCCTGGGCCAATCCGAGGATGGACAATCGGCCCCTGTAGTGGTTCATAGGGAAGTCATGCTGATAGGGAGTAATGGTGACAATGCCATCGTCAGGCTGGGTGTGAGCCTCGATGTGTTCCAGGGCCTGCAGGTATCCGGCGTTCGGATCGCCTTGCAAAGGGTCACGATAGTAGCGGCGCAGTGAGAACCCACTGAGGGCCAGCACCAAGACCAAGCCGATGACAACCAGGATGGCCATCCTCCGACCGTCGAGCGCCCTGTTCCCCTGTCGCATCAACTGAAAGATGACCACGGCTGAAAGAAGGATCAATCCCAGTGTGAAAGCTAATACCGGCAGGTCAATCCAGTCAGAGGCCAGCCAGGCCAGGTCAGAATGCTCACGGCTGAGGAGTTGCATCTGCCCCAGGATGGGCGAGTAGCGGAGGTCGTAGAGCGCCGGTGGGTCATAGAGCGCTGGGTTGACCTCCGGGGCGGGGAAAATCTCCCGAAGCTTGACCTCGTACAGAACAAAACTGACGCTGCCCCCTAAGACCTGTACCACCGTAGAGAGCAGAGCCAGAGCTACCAAAACCAACTTTTCAACTAACAATCTGCGCGCCAGCACACCCTCGACCAAAGGGGCCAGAGTGATGGCCAGAAAGGGCGTCAGCGGCACCAGGAAACGCGGTCCCCAGGCGAACCCTCCCCACCACATGTACCACTTGGCGAAGAGCAAAAAATGAGCCATGACGATGAGCCCAAGAAACCAACCCTCCAGCCGGTGGCGTTTGACGAAAAGTGGAAAGGAAGCAAGGCAAGCCAGCAGAATGGGAGAGTAAAGGAAGATACTCTTGTAGGGACTGAAGAGAAAGCCATACAGCCCCAGCCACAATGAGGTCGAGAAGGTCTCTCCCGCCCCAAAGTCGTAGCCAGTAGTCAACGGACTGCCGAACCTCACCCAGTTGTAGAGACCCAATAGCAGGCAAACCATGATTACAGGCACCAGCAGGAGCAACACCGACCATATCTTCCAGCTCTTTTCCTGGTGCTCATTTTCGGTCTGCCAAGGGGGTAGAATCAGATACAGGACATAGACAGGTACTAAAGCAAGGTTGGTGGTTTTGGTAGCCACAGCCAGGCCCAGCGAGAGGCCAGCCACAGTCGGCTCGGCAGGATGGAGCTTGCTCCTGAAACGCAGAAGGAAATAGGCAGCCAGAAAAAGGGCCAGGGCTGAAAGGGGTTCGTCCAGGAAGAATTTGCTGTACACCCAGGCGATCGTGGTGAGGCCGAAGGCAAGGGCCGTTGCCAGGCCGATGCCCGGCGAGTACCCTAGCCGCCGCGCATAGAAGAAAATCACCACCCCTGTCATAGCAGTGATAAGCGGGTTAAAGATCATCGTCGTCTGCACGAGACCGACCTGGGGGGTCACGAAAGCTGTCCAATAAAGAGGTACGGCCAGCAGAGAGAGGGCAATGCCTTTCTTTGAAAAGACGTTCCCTTGCAAGCCAAAGCTACCCTGCCTGGTTGCTGGCGAGAGGGCCCACTGCGACCAGGCGATCTGGTTAATGTCGAACTGACCGCGCCTGACGATACTTTCTGTGACAGCGAACCGTACAACCTCGTCAATGGTGTGCAGTTGGCCGCTGTAGGCCAGCATGTAGCAGGCGAACAGAAACACGAAGAGGCAGAAAGCGATAGCAAAGTCTGTGGCTTTGTGGCTTTTGGCAGCGTTGCTCACCATCGGTCAACCTGCAACTTTTGCCCTAACAATATCCTGTCCCCCTCCACTTTCTTTCCGCTCTCATCGCGAACTTTTAGCCTCTCTCCCGTGTGCAGATCATATATCCCGATTTCGATGACGTACTGGCCGGGGGGAGCACCAGCCCGTATCGGCACATCATATCCATCGGCTATGACCTCCCCTTCGAGCCAACTGGTCGTCGGGAGGAGACCACCGCCAGGCACACTGTCCCATTGCCCCCCAATCATGGCGTTCTTGTCAAGGAGATGGGCAAAGACCGTGTAAGACTTGTCCATCCTGGTCATGGCCTGCCAATAAAGGGTCAGGTGCAGAGTCTCACCCCGTTTGTAGGGCGGGGGAGAGAGGTCATATCCGAGAAACCGCACCCGCCCTCCCAGAACGGCCTCCATAGGATGCTCGATCTCCGGGGCGGTGAAGGTCCGCGCATGGGGAATGGCTTCGGTTCCCTCCCAGGTGTTGCGGAAAGTCATCAACTGGAGCAGCGTGCCATCAGCGGGCATGGGGGTTTGCCAGCCGGATTCCATGACCTTGGGCCTCAGACGATGCCCAACGTCCCAGATATCGGTCCCCTCCAAAACGCCCAAAGCTATGCCGTACACGTCCCTGTCGCCCGTCCACCAAGGTAGGGTGTCCACTCTGATCTTCACCACTTCGCCTGGCTGCCAACGGCTGGTGGGGTACCATATCGTCCCTGCTTGCGGTTCGACGGTGCTGCCCACGACTTGCCCCGCTTCGTCAACCAGGTAGAGGGCAATGAAATAGTCAGCATCCAAGGGCTGCAACGTCCGCCAGTAAAGGTTGTAGTACGATTCCAGATCGCGGTTGTAAATGACGTCAAAGCCCAGAAATTCAATAGCAGAGCCGAAATGGGCCAGCAGAGGATATTGGATGTCAGGCTTTTGAACTCTGACAAAAGTGTAGAAAGAATCGGGCAGGGTGTCTGACTCCACGCCGCGTTGCAACAGGAGATACCCGTCCTGGGCGGCCGCGACGCCAAAAGGCCCGTTTTCCAGCAACCGCTCCTTGACCCAGGTATTGACGTCGTCCTTGTTACCTATCGAGGCTGCATCGAGGAAGATGTACTCGGCGTCCTCGATGGTGGGGAAGATATACAGCTTCTCCCGATGGCTAACGTGAGGGTTCAGGTCGAGTTGGGCCGAGACGCTCACCATCGGCGGGATCTGGTCAATCATTTCCTGGGCCAGGCGGTGGTGCTCAGTGGCCACAGGCCACCTGAAGCGCTCGGACAAGGGCGAGAACCCCTGGTAGCGATGATAGCCCAGGCTGCAGACCAAAACGAAACAAGAGAGAAGATAGGACAACGATTTGTTCCCCCCTGGCACCCGCTTCCCCAGGCGCTGTACCAAGAATCCTGCCCCCCAAAGGGCAGCCAGGACAGCGAAAGGGACGATGGGGCCCGCATAGTGAAACATCTCTGGGCGGTGCATCAGCATGTTGCCGCTCAGCAGGTTGATGGCCAGCGAAGGGAGAGCAATGAGCAGGATAGGCAGGTAAAACAGCGACAGAAAGGCCAAGGGAAGAAGCAATCGGAAGAGATAATCAAAGTTAACCTTGTTGAAGATGAGCCACCAAGCTCGTTGCCTGACCATGGTCAAGGCTATGTCAAGGGGATTATCGCCCCAATCTTCGTAGTAAGCGAGGTACTGGGATTTGCCTTGGGGGTTGGCCCATGGGATGACGATGTAGACCGCCACGTAGAACCAGATCGCCGCCGTAACGATCATGGCCGCCCCAAGCTTCTTTTTCTTGCGCAGCAAAAAAGCGTACAGGCTCATCATCACTATCAGGAGCGACATCTCCTCTTTGCAACTCATGGCCAATACGGAGAAGACGATAAACCACGGGTCCTTCTCTTTCTCTAAGAAGTAAAAAGCCCAGAGCAAAAAGGTGGGAGCCAGGGACACGGCGTGAAAGTCGTACAAGTTGGCCGCTTCGAGGGCTGGAGAGAGCAGATATGCCGCCGCGAAAACGATCCCCCCGTACTCACTTCGCAGCTTCTCCCGCGCCAGCAGGTAAACTGGCCAGGCTCCTAGAGCAACGACCACAGTCTGGAGAACGAGCAAAGTCTTGGGGCTTTCGTAGAGCAAGTAAAACAGTGAAACTGGCAGGAGGATGGGTTCTACGTGCTGGGCCAGCCTGATGGTCAAGCCCTCCACGTTGGTGAAACGTAGGAGACGGCCATGGATAGTGTTCCAGACGGCCTGATCATAGTTGCCCAGATCGTAGGCCAAAGTCTCAAAGGCCTCGTGCCGGGCCACCGCTAGAGCGGAGAAGAAAGCGATGTAGAGGACAACGAGGAGTCCCACTATCCCCCGGGCTAACCACCTTCGCCATTCGTCATTCGCAATTTGCAGTTCGCAATTCGTGGACTCCTGACTCACTGACCTTCCCCTTTGCAGAGCCTATCTTACCACAATCACTTCGTTCAATAAGATCCTGTCCTCTGGCTTTGGGCTTCCCAGCATGGGCAGACGCTGGCCAGTCTGCGCGTTGTACAGGCCGACCTCGACAAGATATTCGCCCTGCGGCGCATCAGGTCTGATGATGAACCCGTACTCGTCGGCAATGACCTCTCCCTTGACCCACCCCGTCGTCGGCAAGGTGCCGTTACCAGGCACGCTGTCATGCTGTCCCCAAATCCGATTCTCCTTGTTGATCAGGTGCACAAAGACGGTGTAGGACACTTCCATCTCATCCAAGGCCCGCCAGTAGAGGGTCAGGTGCACAGTTTCACCACCTCGCAACTCGTTCGGGTCCAGGTCGTAGCCCAAGAGTTCCACCTGACCGCCCAGGTTGGCCGAGAGCCAGTGCTGGATGGGCGGTACCTGGAAGACCCTGCTTCGGCCCTCAATGGCCAGCGGGGAGAGAGCGATCTCCCCTACCAGACTCTCCGTAGCAGCAGCCACCAGGCCCACGGTCAACTGATACTGGCCAGCTGGCGTCTCCGCGGAGAGGGGCAGTTCATAGCGATCTCGCAGGACCTCGCCTTTTTGCCAAACAGTGGTGGGATAAGTGCCGGCCACAGGCCGCTCCCCGACCTGAGCCCACACTTGGCCAGCCTTGTCCCTCACCTGGATGAGGGTAAAGTAGTCCCCCTGTACCTCGGTCAGAGCCTGCCAGTACAGGTTCAGGGATAGGATGACCCCAGGTGCAATGGCTTTGTCAGCCAGATCATATCCCAGCAGCCTAATCTCTCCCCAGTTCGCTGTGAGTTGGTTTTGGATGCCCAGGGAGGCAACAGGCGGCGGCGACAGGGGGCGGTTGACCTCTATGTGGCCTAACTGGACTGTCGTCCCCTGGGGAGCGCCGTTGCCGTCAAAGACGTCGAGCCTGACCAGGCTTTCAGGCTCGTAGACGGCCACTTCGACAGCGTATTGCCCCGGCGGGGTGCCGTCGGGCACCAGCGGGTCATAGACATTGACCACCACCTCATCCAGCCACCAACTAGAAGTATACAGGTGCCGGTCGTTGATCAGTTGTCGGTCGTCCTGTCCGATCAGATGACCACGACTATCTTTCAGGAACAGGGCGACTTTGTAATTTCGTTCCACCTTTCGCTGCAACTGCCACTGCAGGACGGCCCACATTTTCTTTCCTGCCGGCACGACTCTTGCCTCCACCTCTGCTTCGCTACTGGTAGCCCCCGCTCCTCGCCCACCATAGGCATAGCCCACCAGCGAAATCTGGTCAGCAAAATCCACGTCAATGGGATTGACCTCTGAGGCCAAAAAGAAAGTCCCGTGAGACGGCAATTGGTACCAGAGCACGTCGTAGCCACGGAAGCCTGCCTGGCCCAAGCGCTGGCCGTACTTGTCCAGCAGGAACAGGACCGCCCCCCGTGGGTCGGTATCGGATTTGTGCCAGCGGATCCAAAAGACTCGCTCCTGCCCCTGGCACAACTCGGTCAGCCGCTGGGCCACGGTATGGACGTCAACGAAGAGGTAGTGGGCTGGCGCCCGACCGCGATAATAGTAATCGAAAGGATAGGGCACGTCAATCAGGACGACGTCGTTCTCCGCAGCCTGGCCCTCGATGAAACGGACCAGACCGCGTGTGTCATCGCCGAAACCGGCCGGATCGAAAAAGTCGGCCTGGATGGCGGGAGCAAAGGCGGCGAGGAGAAAGACGACAGACAAAAGCCCGATCGCCGGCACCCGTTCCCAGCTCTGGCCGATGGCATAGGCTAGCAGCAGATAGTAAGGGGGGGTAGCCAGCATGATGTAGCGGGGATGGAAGAAGGGCCTGTCGCGCAAAATGTAGAAGTACAGGAGGAGAGGCAACGCCAGCCACAGGCACAGCCATATCAAGGGAATTGGGTTGAGCCCCTCAGGGCGAAGCCTCCGGGTAGCGATAGAGGCCAATCCGATGGTCAGACCCAGAACCAATATAAGAGCTATGCCAACCAAGAAGGGAGTGCCCTGGATCAGCTCGGCGGCTGGCCCAAGGCTGAAGCCCTGCCAGACTTGCACCAGAAAAGAAGACAGCTCCGGCACCCCCATGGTGGGGTTCTCGTAAGCCACATACTGTCGCAAAGTAATGCGTATCTGAGGAACGTATAGCAGGGCTACGCCTACCTGGCTGAGCACCCAATCTCGCAGAATTCTCAGCCACTCTCCCTGCCGATAGGCTGTGACAAGAACCATCAACCCTAAGAAGGTATTTTCAGCGATCAGGATAAAGCCGGCCGAGTAGTGGGTGTAGATACTCAGAGCCGAGGTCAGCACATAGCCAGCCCACAGAAACCGACCACCCTCTCGCCAGGCCCGGTAAAGGAAATAAGCCGAGGCTGTGGTTAGGAAGATGGCCATAGTGTACATTCTGGCCTCCTGGGCCTCGGAAACGTAGAAGGGAGCGAAGGCAGCCACAGTAGCAGCGAACAGACCGAAGGCGTGATTTGCGATTCGTGATTCTTGATTCAGCCCCATTGCCAAGCCGAAACGATAGAACAGGGGGATAGTCAGCAGGGAGAAAAAGACGGACAGGAACCGGACGGCGAACTCACTGCGCCCCGCTCCCAGCATCCAGAGGTGGAGGGTATAGAAGTACAGGGGAGGATGGATATCCATCTCTTTGGCCGTAACGATGACAGCCAGGCTGCGGCTGGCCACGTCAATGTTGCGTCCCTCGTCCCACCAGATGTCTTGGAAATCGAGGCGGTAGAGGCGCAAAGTAAAAGCACACAGCAAGATCAAAATAAGCAGTGTCCCTCTGACCCGTTGACTCATTCCCCCAGGATCTCCCTGACTACGTAAATGCGCTTGCCCTGGCTCTCGTGATAGGTGCGCACCACCAGTTCGCCCAGCAGCCCCATGGTGATCATCTGCACACCCAGGACCATGAGCAGAATAGCCAGCAACAACAGGGGACGATCGCCAATATCCTCCCCCAGGGCCAGCTTGACAACGGAAAGGTAGAGACCCAAAATGCCACCCAAGCCCGACATGGCCAACCCCAGAGAACCGAAGATGTGGATGGGACGGGTGGAATAACTGAGCAGGAACCGGACGGTGAGCAGGTCAAGAATCACCTTGATCGTGCGCGACATGCCGTATTTGGAGCGGCCAAATTGCCGCGCCCGATAGTGGACCGGTATCTCAGCCACCGAGACGCCCATCCAACTGGCCATAGCCGGGATGAAACGGTGGAGCTCGCCATAGAGGTTAATGTTCTTCACCACCTCACTCCTGTAGGCTTTGAGGGAGCAGCCATAGTCGTGCAGGTGCACTCCGGTGGTCTCCGAGATCAGACGGTTGGCTACTACCGAGGGCAGACGCCGCGTCAACCAGGCACTCTTCCAGCGCTCCACCCGCCAGCCACTGACCACGTCATAGCCTTCTTCAAGCTTCTCCAGGAGCTGGGGGATGTCTGCCGGGTCGTTCTGCAAATCGGCGTCCATGGTGACGACCACCCGGCCCCGAGCGTGCTCAAAACCAGCGGCGAAGGCAGCCGTCTGGCCAAAGTTGCGGCGGAAACGGATCACCTTCAGCCGCTTGTCATGGGCCTGGAGGCCTTTCAGTAGCTCAAAGCTCCGGTCAGTGCTGCCATCGTCCACGATGATGATCTCGTAGCTTCGCTCCATCGGCTCCAGGGCCTCCTTGAGTTGAGCATAGAGGGGTTTCACATTTTCTTCCTCGTTGAAGAGGGGGATGACGATAGAGAGGTCAATTTTATCGTTCACAGGCTTATCCTTCCTTTGCTGCATAATCCCGTGCTCCCTTCAGCACGTAGATGACACCGCCGATCAAACCTGGGGCGAATATATTGACGACATAAACCAGCAGCGACAGCGACAGAGCCGTTTCCCGGGGCATACCGGCCTGGGTGAAGAGAAAGACATAGGCTCCCTCCCTTACCCCCAGACCAGCGAAAGATACAGGCAATAGAGTGACTATGGAAGTGATGGGCACAAAGAGGAAATAGTACCATATCGAGATCCGAGTACCCAGGGACAGGCCGAGCAGGTAGTTCATGGTAATCAGCGAGATGTTGAAAACCAGGGACACACCCAATGTCTTGCCAACCGCGGCGACGTTGTAGCCGTGAAGTGACTCGTAGAATCGTTTGAGCCCTTCGGCTATGCCTTCGGCTTTGCTCAGGGCAGGACTCAGGACAGACCCCGACTTCTGGCCCAGGGAGGCCAAGGGTTTCAGGCGTTCTCCCAGGCTCTGCCACAGCCGCCGGTTGAGGAGGAGCCACACCGTGACCAGGCTTACCACGAAGAGGAGCACGGTGAAAGCGATCATCCACGGCTCGACCAACTGATAGCCGAAAGCCAGGGCCACTACGGCCATGGCCTGCAAAACGATGAGGCCGAAGAAGCGGTCGGCGAGGACCGTACCAGCCGACTCCACTGTCTTATGGGTGTACCTTGACAACTCGTACATGCGGATGGGGTCGCCGCCAAAGCCGGTAGGGAGCACGTTGGTGAACAGGAACCCGATGAAATACAGGGCGATCAGTTGCCCCAGGGGTACCTCGACCTCCAGAGCTGAAAGCAGGATCTGCCAGCGGTAGGCCCTGACCACCACACCCAGCAGCGCCACGACCAGTGCTGCCAGGAGATAGCCCGGCTGCACCTGAAGCAGCTTTTCCAAAGTCTCCTGCAAACCTATCTCCCTCAGCAAGAGGAAGATCAAGATCAAACTCACAATGACCTTGGCCAGGTCCAGAAGTCTCTTTCTATTCATCGTCTGTCTTCCCTGGGGAATCACTCCCCCTTGACCACAATCTCGCTCAGCAGGGCCTTATCATCTAATACTTGCCCATTTTGGTCCACAATGGCAAGGCGCTGGCCGTCGGCCAGCCGGTACATCCCCACTTCGATCCGGTACTCACCTGGTGGAGTGCCCTCGCCGACGGCCAAAGTGTGCTCGTCCTTGACTATCTCATCCTGGTCCCATAAGGAAGTCGGGTAATAACCGTTGACAGGCTGGCTGTCGTGCTGCCCCCAGATGCTGCCCTCCTCATCCACCAGATGAACAAAGAC
>JBGVTF010000158.1:0-7425 GCA_041862415.1 Anaerolineae bacterium
GTACGGTGCCGGTGATGCCTGTGCTGAGGTCATAGCCGTAGAGGTTGGCGCCAGCCAGCATATAGAGGTAGCCTTCTCTTTCCGCGATGCCATGTAGCGCGGAAAAATCGAGATTGTCGGGCGCCACGAACTGGCGCAGCAACGAGCCATCGCGACGGTCGAAAACGACTACGCGGCGGCGACCCGGATCTGCGACGTACAATGGGATGCCTTCAACGTTGGCGAAGATGGCGACTGGATGTGAGGGCAAAACCTCCAGCCCCTGAACGTGACTCAAACCTTCGGCCTTCGCCAGGTCGAAGCGGGCGATCTCATCCGGCACATGCGTGACGACGGTGCCATCGCGCCAGAGCACGTAGATGTTCCCATCAATCGCCAGGTCTATCCCGCTGCTGACGTCGGGTTCGCCCGGGCCCATTAGCCACGGTAGGGTGCCAGGCAAAAAGCCGGCACCGCGCACGTCCGGTGGATGCCGCCAGATTTGATTGCGCGCCGGGTCGAGAATGTAGAGCCGGTCGGAGTACGTGCTGATGTTGAGATAGAGCGGATCTGGATGGTCATATTCGCTGGCCTGCGGTCGCTCGAGCCGCCACATACTGCTACTGCTGCCGATTTGGTAGCGATACATGTCGTTGGATTTATCCAAAACATAGACGGCGTCTGTGTTGGTCGCTTCCACTGCCACAATCTCTTTCACCGGATAGCCACCAATCTGTGTGGCCGCCGTCAGAATGGCCGTGAGGGCGAGTTCCCTACCACCAGGTGTCAGCGCCGACAAATCGCCACGATACAGCGTGCCGCTGTCAATGACATAAATCCCCTCGTGGCTGATCGTCAGATCAATAGGATGGGTCAGCGCACGGCCATCCGTCGTGGTCAGTGCCCAGTGCGTCGTGTTGTTCACATCGAGGTAGACAGTTCCAGTAAGGGCATCCAATGCGTAGTATGCTTGTGATCGCAAGCTGGCTACTTCGCTGGCTGCTGCCGGGTCAGCAGCTTCGACCTCTACCAGAAGGTCGAGCACGGCCTGGACCTGCTGGCGGTCGCGCTCTTCCAGTGCACGTTGGAAGCCCGCGTTGGCCTGGGCCAGCATGTTCTCCGTAGCCACGGCCGTCGCTGCGGCCGAGGGCGCTGGCGTAGACGGCGTTACGGTATCCGTTGGTATGGGGCCGGGTCCCGCGCCAGTGGGTACACCTTGTGCCGTTGGCGTGATCTGGCTATACCTGGGCTCAATGACGATGGCAATTCTGTAGTTGCTGAAGAAAAGCCATGCCAATCCGATGGCCAATAGCAGGCAGGCAGCGGAGATTCCGACTACCCATGGCGTCGGCTTACGCCGCCGCTGCAAACTCAGATTTACCGGGCCTTTTAGAACATGCACAGGTTTGACTACTTCTCGATCGGAAGGAGCAAGCTCCGGAGGTTCTGTTTTGTCTGGCATAAGATTTTGCCTCACTGATTACACGGATTCGGCTCTTTCAATTCAACCGTGCACTCGATCGGATCGCCGTTTTGTGAAGTTTGAAAGCAGTAGATGTACCAGTCGTTACTGCCAAGCCTCTTCAGTTGATAAATGGCGCGATACGTCTCCCGCCCATAGTCCTTGTAAATATCCCCACTCTGAAACAGTGCGCGGTTTTCACTGACCTGGGCCAGCACAGTGGCATGGCGATCATCATCAAAGGTGATGTTTTTGATCACAAAGCTACGGTTGCTATAGGTGTAGTAAAAACCCTCGTTGCGCAACCAACAGACAGACCGCTTCTGCCGTTCAAGCACGGGATCAACCAGGAACTCGCTCAGCCGTGATGGATCGAGGTAGGTTGTGGCCTCGACCTTGATCTCACCGTATTCGAGCACCACTGCTCTGATGGCGGACTCGTAGGCAGACCAATTGGGCGTTGAGATATGGGTTGGCGTTGCCGGTCTTGGCGTCAGCGATTTCGTTGGCGTTTCGGTGGGTGGCGTCTCCCTTGGCGCCCGCGCTGTCGGTGTGTGGGTGGGTTTGGGCTCGACAGCGATGCTCTGGCGCGGGGTGGGCGTGGCAGTCGGCCTGGGGACAGCGACCGAAGTGGGGGGCGGCGTGCCACGCAGAATGCTGCCCAAAACTACCACCACCAGAAAGGCAACTATCCCCACAAAAGCGACGACCGCCGCTATGCCTGCCCCTCCTATCGCTACCCAGGGCAGGGGCCTTGTGACAGGAGGCGGGGGCGGCGGGGCCCCCATCGTGGGACGGGGCGGCCCCAGCAGGGCCTGGCGCATCTCGGCCGCCGACTGGTAACGCTGGGCCGTGTTGAGGGCCATTGCCTTGAAGATGACACTTTGCACGTGCGACGAAAGGTCCGACCGCAGTTGGCGCGGTGGAGTGAGCCGCGTGCCCGCCGCCAATTCAGGTGCCTCGGCTGGGACCTGGCCGGTTAGCAAGAAGTACATCACTGCCCCCAGGCTGTACAGATCGGAACGAGCATCAGTGCCGGTGCCGTATTGCTCGAGGGGAGCAAAACCAGGCGAACCGAAACCCCGCCCCCAGGTTTGCGTACGGAGGCCGGGAGCGTGCAGTTTAGCGATGCCAAAGTCCACCAGCACTGGTTTGCCGCTCGGCGTAATCTTGACGTTAGCTGGCTTCACGTCGCGATGGACAACGGAATGACTATGAAGATGTTCGAGCACATCCAGCAATTGCTCGGCCAGGGCGATGACCTCGGCCTCTGGCAGCGGGCCGCGTCGGCCCACCGCGTCCTCCAGTGTCTCCCCTTCCACATAGTCCATCACCATGTACTGGCGGCCCCCGGGTCCCATAAACTGATCGCTCACGTCGGGCAGGCCGGGGTGGTTGAGCCTGACCATCAAGCTGACCTCATACTGGAACTGAGACTGCGCCTGGGAGGTGGTATTCAGGTTCTCCTTGACCGCCACCCGCCGCCCTTGGATGCGGGTGTCGTCCGCTAGGTAGACGGCCCCCATCCCACCGCAGCCGAGCACGCGGGTCACCTGGTAGCGCCCCTCCAGGATGGTGTTGCAGCCCAGTAGACCGCACAGCGGTTCACCACAATATGCGCAAGTCGGGGCATAGTCGGGGTTGTCACAACTGCAATTCGGACACATCTGTGGCATAGTGAATCCCTCGGCTTATTGGTGATATGGAGCACATGACCGCTTAGCAGAATTTGTCCTGCGTCAGCCAAACGCGAGAACTATACCGCAAAAGTGGTGCGAGTTTCACTGCTCCAGAAGAAATTTCACCAGCATTCAAGATACGCTCGAAATCTCCACCACAGCCCGCACTTGCCCAAACCGCAGGGTCGAGCCGTTCTTCAGAGCATTGCGCTCAGTCACCTGTCGCTCCCGGCCAGGATCGCCGCCAAAGCTGACAAAGGTGCCGTTGCTGCTCCCCAGTTCGTAGACAACGTAGCGGTCGCCTTCAGCTCTTATTTGAGCGTGGCGGAATGAGACGGTAGGGTCCTGTAAGACAATATCGTTGCTGCCGTCACGGCCTACAGCAATGGTTGACGCGCCCAATGCGTATCTCACAACCAACTTGGCGGCTTCTGGAGGCTGGTGTCTCAACATGGCCCTCACCTTACCCAGGCGCAGCGTGGAACCGTCCTTCAGGGCATTGCGTTCCACCACGGGCCGCTCCTGACCGGGGTCACCGCCAAAGCTGACAAAAGTGTTGCCCGCGCCCAGCTCATAGATGACATACCGCTCCCCCTCCCGTCTGATCTGAGCCTGTTGAGGGGCCACTGACTCATCTTTGAGCACGATGTCGTTGGTGGGGTCACGTCCAATGGCTGTTACGTCTTTCACCAGAGGGAAGGCAACCTTCAGCCAGGCACCAGGGGGAGCGATTCCGGCCACCGCCAGCGGTGGCTGCACGATTGGCTCGGGTCGGCGCATGGGGATAACAGAGGGCTCCACAGGGAGTGCGAGGCTGGGTTCGACTTTCGGGACTCTCACCTTGCTCAGAACGGGCGGCAATAGCAGGAACACAAGCAGAGGAAGCAGGAGAGCCACAAACACCCGCCAGTCGGACCGGATGTTGACCAGGTGCTTTTCCAGGTACGTTCCCCCACCTACAGCCTCTCCCTCCCCTCCGGGCCCCTGGCTGACCTTTACTTCGATGTCGCGCCGCGTGCCGTCGTAAGTGGGGCGAGGGCTCCGGTAGGTTATGACGTACTCCTTTTGCATCTGGATGGAGAGCGATTCGTACAGATCTTTCAGCTCCTCAGCCGAAGGAGCGTGAAAGTATTTGCCTCCTGTCTCGCTGGCCACCCGCCGCAGGCGCACCTCGTCAAAGCCCTCATGAGAGACCTCCTGAGTAGCCACTCCACCTAGCCCTATGGCTTGAATGGGGACCTCCACCTCCCTGGCGTGAGCGACGGCTTCCTCGAAAGTGTAGGTGCTGCCTTGTCCCAGGAAACTGAGCATGATGTCCTCTCGGCAATCTAACCCATCGCTGAGCAGGATAATGCTCCGCCGCCCCTCAACGCCGCTCATGATGTCCACGGCGTAATAGACGGCATCGTACCAGGCTGTACATCCTCCCGTTCCGATGGCTTGAATCTTGCTCTTGAGAGCCGCTTTGTCCGAGCTGAAGGGCTGAAGGGTCACCACGTTCTCGTCAAAGGCTACCAGCGCTGTCTTGTCCTGGCCCCGCATCAGATCAACGAAGACGATGGCCGCTTCCTTCGCCCCCTCCAGCTTGTTCTCGTAGGCCATACTCTCGCTGCGGTCAATGACTAGGATTGTGGAGATAGGATTGCGCACCCCGGCAGTGAAAGCGACGATGTCTACTTTTTTGCCATCCTCCGTGACGGTGAAATTCTCCTGGGCCAGCCCACCCACGATCTCGCCTGCTTCATCGGTTACGCTTACGTATAAAGTAACCTCCGGGTAGTTCGAGTTGTCAATCTGGGCTATCTCGACGTTCAATTCACCGTTAGCAAGGACGGTGGTGGTCACTGTAAGCCAAAGAAGCAGGCAGGTCAAAATGTATGCAGGTTTTGTCATCTCTCTCACCTTTCCAGAAACACAACCGAGGTCTGGCCGAGTCGGATCTCCACGCCATTGCTCAGGCGGTAACCCTGGCCTCCTGGCGGAACCCGCTGACCGCCGACGAGGGTACCGCTGGCTGAGCCCAGGTCGGTGATAAAGAAGCCATCGCTCTTTTTGAAAATCTCAGCGTGCTTGGACTCGATCCCTTTGTCGCCAGGTAGATAGACCTGGCAACCATCGTAGCTGCCAAGGGTGACGCTGTCTATCACCGATATCTCCATCCCTGCCCGCTTGCCATTCTTGACCACCAGAGTGCCTTTGCCCACCACCCTGGCAATGGCTTCAACTGAAAAAGGAATGATGGAACCCAGACAGGCCCCGATGATGATCAGACCCAGGGCCCCGACGATCATCTGTACCGTGTCGCCCCATTCCAGGAAGAGTTGGGTCATGGTCTCGTAGATGACTCCGCCGATGAAGCCGCCCACAATGCCGCCGATAGCTCCGTAACTGGCCCGTTTCAGTTTGCGGCTGACTACACCTTCCCCGATGCCCAGGAAGAGCCCCAGAGCTGTCCAGCCGGCCGAGCGCCCTGCTATCCCGCCTCCGAGAAGCAGGAAACCCGCCTCTCCGACGAGCAGACCCAACAGCCCGCTGACCAGCCCGGCCACCCCACCCATCATCAGCCCCAGGGCAGCGCGAGGGAGCGATCGTTTGACGATGGCTCCTTCCACCGCGCCTACCGCTCCTCCAATGAACAGTCCCACGCCACTCCCCACGAAGGCGTAGGCCAGGGTGATGTTCCAGTCGCCGGTGGCGAAACTGCCCACCACCAACCATCCCAACAGCCCCCCAATGGCCCCAAAGACAGCGTTGTAATAGATCTGCATCTTCTTGCTCATTCCTGTCCTCCTATCGTTCTAATCTCTGTCCGCACTTGCTGCAGAATTTCGCCTGTGGACGTAAGGTGTTGCCGCAGTGAGGGCAGGTGACAAACCCGATTGGCGCGGGTGCTATCGCCAAAGTGCGCCCACATCCGCTGCAAAACTTGGCCCTCGCCCGCAGAGGATGGCCGCAGTGTGGACAGGTACCCTTAGGTACAACCTTCGGCCCTGGTGACGGTGCAGGGGCGAGATCAGCACCCCCAACTGGCGCCATTTCAGGCCCTCTGTGACGATCGCTGACTTGGGTCAGGACGGGAGGCAGGGCCAGGGCCAGCAACAACGGCGTCAGCAAGATAGAGCCAATGAGCCAATTGGAGCGAATGTTGAGCAAGTGTTTCTCCAAATACTCGCCTGTCCCCGTACTCTCGCCAACGATTACTCTGATATCACGTCGGGTGCCGTCATAGGTGGGGCGAGGGCTGACGTAGGTGAGGCGATATTGTTGTGAGATGAGCGTACCGATTCTATCAATGATGTCAGTAAAGTCTGAGTCGCCGTGGATGTTATAGAACTCGCCACCAGTCTCTTGGACTATCTCTCGAAAATCCTGGTGGTTCGGAGCGACGACATAAACAGTAACATTCGCCTCCATCAATGTCTGAAGAGTATACCCCAGGCTTATAGTAAGATCGTCAAAGGAAACATTGGCGTCATTGGGGTCACCAAAATGGTGGGGAGGTGCATCAGTGATGAGAATGAATATCTTTTGAGTTGCATCTCGGAAAGACATCTGAGTAGCCTCTTGTAGAGCTCCCAAGGAGTTTTCAGGGATGTCATATCCTCCACCAGCCAGACGGATGCTGCTAATCCAGTCCCGGAACTCTCCAGCGTTGTCTGTCAATGTGCCGTCGCCTTTCAGCACCCGGTTTATCACGTCACCAAAATCCACCAGACCGAGGCAGTAATCTCGACCGGTCTGCTCCAGCTTGGTGGCAAAGGCGATGCTCGTTTGCTTCATCCCTTCCACCTCTTGAGCCATGCTTGTCGTCGTGTCAAAGACAAAGACAATGTCTACCGACCTTACGTCTCCCACACCGGCAAAGTCTGTGATGTCCACATCTTTGCCATCCTCAGTGATAGAGAAATCATCCTTCTGCAGATTCCCCACCGGCTGCCCGGTGGCGTCTGTCACCCCCACATATAGGGTGATTTCAGGGTAGCTTGATGCATCCACCTGTACCAGATGAACTGCAAGGCCATCATGGGCAATAGCAAGAGCTGCTGACAGTATCCAAAGCCATCCCAGTACGAGCAAGATCCTGATCTTTTTCATCATCGCCCTCCTCCATTCCATCTTCGACTTGGGAGTCCAACGATTTCCTGTCATTTCTCCAACTGCCAGGTGCCATCGTCGTAAAGGACAAAAACACCCCATGGGTCACCCCACTGGCCACTCCAAAGCATCATACCATGCTCACAATCCACCCAGCGGTCGTCAGGAAATCCCTGTTCATGATATGTCGCCCAGCCGATCTCGCTATCC
>JBGVTF010000159.1:0-16321 GCA_041862415.1 Anaerolineae bacterium
AGCCCTTCGTCATCAACCAGTGGACTCAAAACCGGGCGCTGTCCGATGGCCACGATAAGCACCTCGGCCTCCAAAACGTGCTCAGACCCGGGCTCGGTTTCCCAATTCAGCTTTCCATCGGGGGTGAATTCCAGAGAGCTGACGCTCAGGCACTCCACCCCGGTCACCCGTCCGTCCTTCGTCAAAACCTGGCCCACGGCGTGGGCGGGATGGATCACGATGCCTTCCCTCTCCGCCTCTGCTACCTCATGGGGATCGGCAGGCATGGTCTCTTTGGTCTCCAGACAGACCATCTCGACCGCTTTGGCCCCTAGCCGCACCGACGAACGGGCACAGTCTATGGCGGTGTGCCCACCGCCAACGACCAACACGCGCTTGCCTTCGATTTGCGGGAGGGTACAGCGCCCCTCCCCTGCACCACCGGCGTTGACCTCATGCATGAAGGGGAGACCATGCACCACCCCCTCGGCGTCCTCCCCAGGGGCGTTCAGGCGAAGGAGGGCATGAGCCCCAGCGGCCAGCAGCACGGCGTCATAGTCGGCCATCAATTCAGAGAGGGGCATCTCCTCACCGACGCGCACCGCCAGCCGGATCTCGACCCCCAAGGCCTTTACCTCTTCCACGGCTTGCTCAACGAAGCGGCGCGGCAGCCGGTAGGGGGGGATGCCCACAGCCAGCATCCCCCCGGGCTTGTCCAGCGCCTCGTAGATGGTCGCTCCATATCCCCACCCGGCCAGATCCAGCGCCGCCGCCAACCCTGCTGGCCCCGATCCAACAATAGCCACTCGCTGAGCGTGTATCCTCCGTTTCACTGACGACATGCGAGTTGCGATATGCGATTGGCAATCCGACGCGAACCGTTTCAGATTGCAGATGGCCACCGGCTCATCGAGCAGACCGCGCCGGCAGGCGTCCTCACAGGGGCGATGACACACCCGGCTCAGGATATCCGGGAAAACGTTGGCCTCCCGGTTGACGGCGTAGGCCGCATCGCAGTCGCCATCAGCAACGAGGGCGATGTAGCGTGGCACATCGGTATGTACTGGGCAGGCCGTCTGACAGTTGACGTTCTGCCAAAACCACGCCGCATCGCCCACATTGAGCCTGTATTTCTCACCCCGGCGCTGCACGTAGGGCGCAAACGGCTCCGCTTTCACCAGGGCCAGCAGCCGCCAGCGAGGCTCAACTCTCCCCACTTCTGAAGTCAGTTGGTCTTCACTCAATCCGTTTCCTCCCTATCCCAGGCGCCCCATTTCAAGGGTACACCGCCAGACGCCAGATTCCTTTGGCCAAAGGACCTCCTCAGGAACGAACCTGTTGCGCGACTCGCCTCCCCTCCGCAAAGGCTTTTCGATTGATCTCCAAAAGCTCTGCCGGCAGCCGTTCCTCCAGAGTCGCTTTCCAGATTTCCTCCGAAATGCTCAGACAGAGGGATGCGGCTCCCAACAGCATCACGTTGGACACCCGAGGGTTGCCCAGTGCAGCGGCCCGCTCTGTAGCATTGAAGGCAATCACCCGAAAACCCTTGCCTCGTAGAAAGTCAACGGCTTCATGGGGATAGCGCTCTTCAGCTCCAATGGGCCTGCCCTGAGCCTGTCCTGAGCGGAGTCGAAGGGCCTGTCGAATGGGCGGCAACTCGTAAGAGTTCATCACGATGACCCCACCCTCCCGCACGTAGTGGGCGAAACGCAAGCTCTCCAGTTTCTCGGTGGCGATGAGCACATCGGCCTCGCCCGGCTTGATCAATGGAGAGTAGACCATGCCTCCGAATCGGACGTGGCTGTGGACGCTGCCCCCCCGCTGGGCAATGCCGTGTACCTCGGTTTGTTTGACGTCGTGACCGACATGGACGGCGGCCATGGCCAGAAGCTCACTGGCCAGGATCACCCCCTGGCCGCCCACGCCAGCCAAGATCACGTTGGTCGTCTCGTTCATGTGTCCCCCATCTTTCCCAGAGACCGCTCAAAAAGCGGAGCGGGGAGGAGGGGAGTTCTCTGGCACCCCCTCCCGCTGCGGTGTCCTGAGCTCGCCGAAGGGATGAAACGCCTCCACCGGACAGATCTGGGCGCAGATGCCACAGGCCACGCACTCCCGTTCGAGGATACGGGGCCTGCCTTCCTCGCCTGTCAAGATGGCCGGGCAATAGAGGGCCAGGCAGAGATCGCATCCATAGCAAGCTTCTTCGTCAACGAAGTAGGGAACGATCTCCCGCTCCTTCATCTCCGGCAACTGCTGGCAGGGGCCGTGGACCACCACCACGGCCACGCCATCGTACTGCATCGCCTCCTTGAGGGCCCGTTTCACTTCCAGCATCTGCCAGGCGTCCACTTCGGCTACGTGCCTCACACCCACCGCCCTGGCCAGGGTGGCGAAATCGAACTTGACGGTCGGCTCCCCCCTGAGGGTGACTCCCGTGCCTGCATGGACCTGCTGTCCCGTCATTCCGGTGGTGCTGTTGTCCAGGATGACGATGGTGTTCTTGCCCCCATTGTAGACCGCGTCAATCAATCCGGGGATGCCAGCGTGGATGAAGGTGGAGTCGCCGATGACGGCCACTGCTCTCTCAACGCCCGCCTGCTGGAAGCCGTAGGCGTTGCCCACGCTGGAGCCCATGCAGTAGTTGACGTGTACCATGCCAAAGGGCGGCAGCGCGCCCATAGTATAGCAGCCGATGTCGCCAGCCACCATGCCGTTCAGATCACGCAGGGCATGATAGACGGTACGGTGCAAACAGCCGGTGCAGAACATGGGGTAGCGGGGCGGGATGGCGATCTCTCGGCCAAAGTCCGTGGGGAACCGGGTGCCTTTGATGGCAGTCTCCAGCCGCTGGGGACTGTATTCACCGATGGTGCCAAAGAGCGCCTTGCCCACCAGATTGGTCACCCCAGCGGCGGCGATCTGCTCCTCCAAGAATCCCTCCCCCTCTTCGATGACGTAAACCTTCTCGAATTCCCGGCAAAAGGCCCTTAACTTCCGAAGAGGCAAAGGATAGAGCATCGTCAGCTTGAAGATCGTCGTCTCGGGCAGCACCTCCCGCGCGTATTGGTAAGAGATGCCACTGGTGATGACGCCCAGAGGTGGGGACTGCGTCCTGCGCCTGCTTTCTTCTATACGATTGAGACGAAACTCCTCGGCGTGTTCCCGCAGCTTCTCCAGCTTGGCCTCCACCTCCGGGCGGAGGCGGCGACGGTAAATCCCCGTCGAGAACTGCGGCGCGTTGATCTCGTATTGGATCTGGGGCCTCTCGCGACGTTCTCCTAACTCCACCAGCCCTTTGGTGTGGGCGATGCGGGTGGTGGAGTGGTACATCACTGGCGTCCGAAATCGCTCGCTCAGTTCAAAGGCCACGCCGACGAGCTCTTTGGCCTCCTGGGGATCGCTGGGTTCCACCATGGGCATCTTGGCCACGCGGGCGAAAAAGCGCGTGTCCTCCTCGTGCACCGAGCTGTGCATACTGGGGTCGTCGGCCACCAACACCACGAACCCGGCGTTGACGCCCGAATAGGGCAAAGCCATGAAGGCATCCGAGGCCACGTTGAGCCCCATGTGTTTCATGGTCACCATCGTGCGCAGGCCACCCAGCGCCGCCCCCACTCCCTCGTCAAAGGCCACTTTCTCGTTGACAGACCATTGAGCGCGGACCTCGTCGTATTGGGCCAGGTGCTCCAACACCTCTGTGCTGGGCGTGCCCGGATAGCCCGCTGCAAAGACCACCCCGGCCTCCCAGGCTCCCCTGGCGATGGCCGCGTTGCCGGACATCAGTTTCACCGCCATTTGATTCTCCTCAAAAGCTTGAGACAAGGCTCTCAACCGACCTGACTGTACCTACCGCTTGCCGCGGTTGTCTATTATATCACACACGCGGCTTTCCGGCCAATCTTTCTAAAGGCATTGAAAATTTGAAGCAGGTGTGCTATAATGATTACCCGCCTTTCTCGGCGGCGTGGAGGTCAGCTGAGGTAACCTAATGAAAACCACCTTCAACCGAAAGATTGGAGTAATCGAGGCTTCAGCCCTAGGCGCAGTCCTTTTGGTCATGACGCTGGTTTCTTGCAGATCGCAGCCGATGCTGGCGGTGAGCGAGCCCTTGCCGACGGCCTCCCTGGTGGCAGCACCGACCGCGACGGCCACACCACGCCCGACGCCGGCTATCCCTGAAGACTGGCTCGTGTTTTGTGATCCCGAGGCCGGGTGCACTTTCAGCTATCCAGCGGATGCCGACTTTAAAGCTGGCAAAAGCAAGTTCGGGATCCACACCATTCGCCTTCAGTTCCGGATGCCCGATGTGATTGGCTATCAAGGCATGGTGATCCACGTTGTGCCCATAACTGACTCAAACAGCATGGACGATATTCTGGCGCAACTCTACGAGAGCAGCCCACAAGAGCTGTCGTTAGACGAGTGGCTGGCACAACTCGAACCTACAACCGTAGGCAGCCAGACCGGCTTTAAGACCGCCTGTGCGGAGGGTAGCAGCGATTTCTCGATCGTGATCCCTCATGAGAACAAGGTCTATATCGCTGCCCCGGTACATGATATTGCAGCCACGTGTGTGGATCCCCAGACGTTGGAACTGTTCTATCGCGTCCTTGAGACGTTTATTGTAGATGAAGAATTAGCCGACTGATGGTTCTTTTTCGAATCAGGAAGAAACTTGGATGAGAAGAAATACAAAGCTGTGGAGAATGGGACTACTGCCAGCATTTGCGTTTGTTGGCATTCTGTTCCTGTTGCTCTTGTTACCAGGCTCGCCCAGCGCAGCCTCCGCTGAGACAGAAGAAGAGCCGCTCCCTGTGGCCGAGGTTTTCAGCCCACCGCTGGGCTATCATGACGGCCTGAGCTATGCTCCGAGAATCACGTACGCTGATGGCCAGTTGGTCCAGAACACCGATTATGGGATAATGAATCCGGAATTGGTGGGCACCACCTGCTTCGGCATAGCCTGGCATAAGGTCTATCATGCCGGCGAAGATTTATTCCGGGAGGACGCAGAAAGCACCAAAGGGGCAGAAGTTACAGCAGTGGCGGATGGGAGAGTGGTTTACGCCAATCCGTTCACGAACTATCCTGGGCTGGTTGTTATCATCGAGCACAGGCTTCCATCTGAAGAAAAGATATATTCGGTGTATAGCCACCTTGACGACAACTCTTTGGCGGTCACTGCCGGCGCCGTGGTCACTCGCGGGCAGCGTCTGGGCACGGTGCTGTACATGAGGTATACAGGGCGATACCCGGTGCACAATCCCTCGGGAGATGATGACTCGCATTTGCACTTTGAGATGCGCTACTTCCGCGACGCCCGCAACATCTATACATCCTACCCGGCGTGCAACGGAAGCACGCCGGGACGTGGGTATGCCTACCCCGAGCATCCTGACGACTTCCCGATTCCTGATGCGGGCTATACCGACCCTTCAACCTTTATCGAAGAAAGAACAGAAACCGTTCTGTGACTGCGGGCACGCCAACGCCCGAAGGAAACTAGGGCAAGAGCTGGGGAACCCTCACGCTCCCCAAACGCCAAATGCTTTTGAGGAGGTTTTGTTGACACGAACCAGTGCTTTGTCGGGCCTCTTGGCCCTGCTGAGCGTTACACTCACAGCTATGGCCATGATATTCGTCGTTGGCACGGTTCGATACGGCGGCTCAGAGAACCTTATGCGTCGGGTGCGCGGTGAAGTCATGGCACACCGGCCACATCCGGATTTCGTGCCTACCCCGCTTGCCACGGCGAACGGCGAGGCGGTGGCATCTCTGGAAAGTGGCCATGTATTCCCGGCTACCCCAACCAGCGATGCGGCAATGGCTGCGCAGGCTGCGGATCAGGGAGAGCCAGCTACACCGACGCCGGCCTATCGCGCGGTGGCCCCGAGCGTGAAGTTGACTGGCCTCTTCCACATGTGGCAAACCTGGAACAACTGCGGCCCGGCTGCCTTGGCCATGAACTTGAGCTATTACGGCAGCACACTGAGCCAGGCGGACGTGGGAGCCGCCCTCCGACTCTATGAGGATGACAAGAACGTGGGGCCCGAAGAAATGGCTGTCTTCGCCCGTTTGCAGGGTTTCAATGCTCTCGTACGGGTCAATGGCGACGCCGACCGCCTGCGCCTGCTGTTGAGCAACAGCATTCCGGTTCTGGTAGAGACCTGGCACGAGCCGGAGCCAGACAACGGCATGGGGCACTATCGGTTGCTGGTTGGCTACCAAGATGCTGCCAGGGAATGGATCGCCTACGATTCGTACGACAGCAGGGGAGTCGATCCTGACCAGCCTTACACTGGCATCCGTGTGCCCTATGACGAACTGGACCGGCTTTGGTCGGTATTCAACCGCACCTACGTCTTGATCTACACCGACGAATTCGCACCGGCAATTGAGGGCATTTTAGGCGAGGATATGGACGATGCAACCATGTGGCAGCGGGCGCTGCAGCATGCCTGGGCAGAGAGTCAGGAGCGGCCCGGCGACCCGTTTGCGTGGTTCAACCTGGGCAGCGACCTGGTAGCCCTGGGCCAATCCGAGCAGGCAGCGACGGCTTACGACCACGCTCGGCAGATTGGTCTACCATGGCGCATGTTGTGGTACCAGTTCGGCCCCTTCCAAGCTTACTACGAAACAGGCCGCTATCAGGAAGTGGTCGCCCTGGCTAACGCGACGATCAAGACTACGAGCTCTGTTGAGGAAATCTACTACTGGAAAGGTATGGCACTCAAAGCCCAAGGCGACATCGCTGGCGCTCGACAGGCCTGGCAGCGAGCCCTGGAGTTGAACCCGAACTATGCTGAGGCAGCAGAGGCCCTGGCCGCCTTGGAACCCTGACTGTAAACCGGAAGGCAGATACACGCACCGTGACACTTGAAGCATCAGCTCGCCAGCGTCATCTGGCTCGCAATACCGTGCTGGTCATGGCTTCCTTTGCCCTGGCAGCCATAGCAGGACTCGGACGCAACATCGTCATCGCTCGCCAGTTTGGCATCGGCGCTAACTTGGACTCCTACTACGCGGCCTTTAAACTGCCCGACCTGCTGTTCACCATCGTCGCTGGCGGCGCGCTGGCCACGTCCTTCATCCCGGTTTTCGCCAACTTTTTGGCGGAGGACAACATCGCAGGGGCCTGGCGGTTGGCCAGCGCGATCAACAACCTGGTTGTCCTGGTCGTGGGCTTGCTGGCTTTATTGGCTGGTGTCTTTGCACCATGGCTGGTGCGGACCTTGATCGCTCCCGGCTTTGATCCTGCCCAGGAGGCCGAGACGGTTGCCCTTATGCGCCTGGTGCTGGTCTCTACCCTGATTTTCGGCATCAGCGCCGTTCAGACGAGCGTTTTGCATGGCTTCAAGCATTTCCTGCTGCCGGCCCTGGCGCCAGTCGTATATCCACTGGGCGTGATGGTCGGTGGCTTGTGGCTGGCTCCCCGGTGGGGCATCCGCGGGTTGGCTGTCGGCGCGGTCATCGGCGCAGCGCTTCATCTGGTCATCAAGGTGCCGGGTCTGCTGCACTACGGCTTCCGCTGGTGGCCCGTCCTCGACCTGAACACGCGCGCCGTGCGGCGCGTATTCATTCTCATGGGGCCGAGGGTGCTCGATCTGGGCGTTTTCCATATCACGCTGTTGGCTACGACCAACCTGGCCTCACGGTTGGGCGCTGGCAGCGTCAGCGCGCTGGAATGGGGGTGGGACGCCATGCAGTTGCCCGAGACGATCATCGGCACGGCATTTGGACTGGTGACCTTCCCCACGTTGGCCGAACTGGCTGCACGCGGCGATCGCTCCGGGTTGCGCAGTACTCTGGGCGAAACACTACGTGCCGTGCTGGCCCTCACCATCCCGGCGGCATTGGGCCTGATTCTGCTTGGCCGGCCGCTGTTGCAGTTGCTGTACCAACGCGGTGCCTTCGATGCCGCTGCTACGGACGCCGTCTTTGTGGCGCTGCGTTTTTACGCCATCGGTTTGGTGGGGCACGCCTGCCTGGAACTGGCTGCCCGCACCTTCTTTGCCCAGGAGGATACCATCACGCCGCTGCTGATTGCAGCCGGCTCGGCAGCCGTGAACATTGGCCTGGGGCTCGTCTTGATGGGCCCGCTGGGCCACGGTGGGTTGGCACTGGCGAACTCGCTGGCGGTATCGGCAGAAGTCCTGGTATTGCTGCTGATCTTGCGCCGACGCCTGGGCGGTGTGGAAGGCAAACAGACGCTGCAGGAGTTGAGCCGCGTGCTTCTGGCTACGGCTGTGATGGGAGCAGTCATCGGCGGCGTGCTGACTCTTGGCCACCGCGCTGATGCCAACATCATCTGGACGGCAGCGGCGGGAGGCGTAGCAGGCGTAATTATTTATGTCGCCGTCAGTCGGCTGCTGGGTGTGCGGGAATTATACAGCATGCTGGCTGCAATAGTACGGCCATAAGGTACCATGAGCACGGTCGAGATTGCTTACTCTCGTGAGTTGACGAGACGCGAACGGAGGGCTATTCCCTGTGTCACAGAGCGAAGAAGCCAAAGAACTCGAGTTGGGCGAGGAGCCGGAGGAATTCAGCGAGCTTGTCAGGTACACGCTTGCCGGATACGCGGGTGGGCTTATCCTGGGCGGTCTTCTAGACCATTTGGGTTTCCAGCAAAGTGCGATAGGGCAATGGCTTGTTCGAACGCTGTCTGGAGAAGGGGAGAGCCTTCTCGAAGGTTTGTATGCCCTGCGCAAGCGAATGGGCCGCAGCCAGGCAGGCATGGCGGAGGCGTATGGTTGGGGGAAATTCATCGGCATGACAGTCCCTTGGTGGATAGACTGGGGAAGTCGCCTTCTAGGTGTTGATGTCTACGGCGTGCAAGGTTTCTATATCCCTTACTTCTACGCCATGTCTGACCAGATTGGGGCCAACATATCCGGCTTGCTTTTCCTGCGAAGACGGTCAAACTCCTGGGGAAAAGCTCTTGCTGGCTACGGGCGGCATCCTGTGATGCTGACCAGTTTGCTCGTGATCCTGGTTGTACCGCTGGGTTTGTTCCTGGCACGGAGTCTGGGTTTCAGTCCTTCCACGCAGGTGCTCACTGCTCTTGAAACGATTGCTTCGAATCTTTGTTGGGTGCCGCCTGCCGTTGGGTGGCTTTGGGAGAGGCAAAGGAGCGCATGATGTCTGAATATCAACATTGGCTTTTGACCGAGGAAGCACGTATCGCCACTCTGACTCTCAATCGTCCAGAGGCCATGAACAGCCTGACCGCAGAGACCTTGTACGAGTTGCGCGACATCACCGCCTACCTACGCACAAGAAAGAATGTTTGGGTGGTCATTGTTCAAGGCCAGGGCGACCACTTCTCAGTCGGCATGGACGTCGGCGTGATTAAGGGAAGGATTGACCAATCAGAGCAAGCCAATCGTGAATACTTGCTGAGTCTTCAACACTGTCTCGATGACTTTGAAGCGTTGGAAAAACCAACGATTGCCAAGTTGCACGGTTTTTGCAACGGCGGCGGTTTGGTCCTGGCCCTGTGCTGTGACTTTCGCATTGCCAGTCAGCGCACGATCTTCAGCCTGCCTGAAGTCAGGCTTGGCATTCCGGTCTTATGGGGGACACAGCGCCTGACCCGCGTGGCTGGAGTGGCGGCGGCGAAGGAAATGATTTTACTGGGCAAGCGTTTCAAGGCCAGTGCTGCACAGGCTTATGGGCTGCTCCATCAAGTTGTGCCACCAGACGAACTGGACAAAACCGTTGCCGCGCTCGCGGACAAGTTTCAAAGGTTGCCACCGCGCACGGTGGGGATTGCCAAACGCATCATCCATTCAGGCTACAATCTATCCATGCGCGACAGTCAGAACCTGGAGATTGACGCTCTGGATGAATTGCTAGACAGCCCCGATTTGCGGGAAGCCATCGAGAGCTACTCCGAGAAACGCCGACCACAATTTAGCGGGGAGTAAGGCGGCGGCTTGGCACAATCCGGCGATTCGGCAGTCGAACCGCCTGCCGGATCCGCCTGCGGTGTGCTTATCCTGAGCGAGGTCGAAGGGCCTGTCGAATCAGCTTTGCCGTTTGAGTCGCTGTGTGATATAATAAAGCTGAACGGTTAAACTGGAGAACAAATGATGAAGACATTAACCTTAGACTTGCCAGAACAGATGGCTGACGAATTGGCCGAAGCTGACCCAGAATTCATCGTCCAAGCATTGCAGATTGGGCTGCAGCAAGTTCGTCAGGGGCCTGAATCTGCTACCGAACATCCCTATGTCACTCGTGTTCCGGGAAAACGAGGAGGGCGGCCTATTATTCGCGGCACAGGGATCACCGTGTCTCTGATCGCGCGCCTCTACAAAGCTGGCGACACCGTTGACGAAATCCTGGAGAGCTACCCCCACTTGCGTCCTTCGTGGGTACATGATGCCATCGGTTACTACCTGGATCACCAGGACGAAATTGAGCGCGAGATGCGAGAGAGCCGGATGGAGTACCTGACTGAGCAGCACAATCTGGCCATTGACGAGCGCGGTTTCGTCTACTTCCCAGAGCAGGGCGATTCGCGTGGGTGATGAGGCAGAGCAGTTCTTCATTCGGATTTATACCGATGAACACATCACCGCTTTGCTGGCGCCAGCCCTGCGACGCCGGGGATACGTGGCGCAAAGCTGCGTTGAGGCCAACACACTGGGTTGGGAAGATGAGGAGCACCTTGTTTATGCCGCTGAACGTGGTATGGCCCTCCTGACCTCCGACGCATCGGATTTTATCCCCATAGCTAGAAGCTGGTATGCCAGCCAACGAGAACACGCTGGTATCATCATCGCCCCTGAGTTCAGCCGGCGGCAAGTGGGGACACTGCTGCGCTGGACCTTACGGCTTCTCGACAGACTGACAGCCGACGAACTTTGCAATGCCGTTGTATATTTGCAGCAGTTCAGGTAGTCTCAATCAGCCACCCCAACGAGCCGTCCTATGATCAGGGCGGCTTTTTGCTTTTACCACTGATGACCGCAACAGTGGTCTTGCGATAAGGGTGGCCCATCGCCCAATTGTCGTAAGGCGAACGCTGCCTGTACCGCCTGTACCACAACAATGGTGCAACTGTGGTAGTTGCCTGGTTCAAGTTGGGTTCCGGTGATTCGTGAAAGTGTGCTATTCGACTGGTAAGGCTCCAAAGGTGAGCGTATCACGTTGGGGACATACAGGTAGGTGAAACAGGGTAAGGGGCTCCGTAAAAGGGGCGAAAGAGAGGCTAGCGGCTGTCCATAATGGACTTGAGCCAACCTGCGAAAAACGTTGAAAGTTTGGAGCAGGTATGGTATAATGGTAAATGGCGAAAAGTGCCAATGATAGTCTCTTCTAGGCGGGATTTCACCAACCCGCTGCTCCGTTATCTGCCACTATTTCATCAAATAGTAGAGCCGAATATCGAATCAAGGGATTTGTCTCATGTTGAAGAATCTCCCTTCTCCCTCTTTGCCCGTAAGCCTTCCCGAAAGCGTGCGTGATCGGCTTGCCCAAGTCGTTGGATCTCAAGCCGTTTTAGACTGCCCTTGGGTCACGCTTTCACTAGTACATCCCTCTTATGTGAATGAGCACCTATTGGATTTTGAAAAGGCCGGGATTTCAGTAGGGACCTTGAACCTGATAGACAGTCTCGGTGCAGCATTTGGCCGACTAGCCTTGTTCCATCTTGCCTACGAGAACCCTCAAGTGCAGACCCCCGGTGATGTAGATAACTTTGTTGCAAGACTCAAGAAAGATGTGTTTCATAAGATTGCGGAAGACCTTCACTTAGCAGATGTGGCATTTGTAAGCAAGGGCACTTCTAGTGAGCTCGGGAATCCACGTAGTAGGCAAAGATTCCTCTCCTTGTTTGGCCGTCACTTCTTAGGAGCAGTAAGGATTTGCAGCAACTATAAGACACTGTTTTCTCTAGTGGAAACTAGTGTAAGAACATCGCGCAAAGCTCCCGTTCCTGCAGCGTCGTATAAGTGTGAGCTCCTAGAGTATAGCCAAGGCCAAGGGTTGGGTTTGCCTCAGTACGAGATAATAGGGGAAACGGGCCCAGACCACAACAAACTCTTCCGCATTCGAGTACGCACACGTGATGGCAGGTGGGCTGAGGGCGAAGGTCACTCCAAGAAACGAGCTGAGAAGGCTGCGGCTCGTCAGTATATGGAAAAGTTTGCATCGGATTATCTTGCAAAGAAAACGCTGAAAGCTCCAAAGACCGATGCTCAAAAAAGACCGTTTCACGTACCGCCGGAACTGCATCGAGGAGAAGTTGAGGACTTGTGCAAAAACTTCGAGGTGCCTTCCGATATGATGTGGCTATTGAGTCAGGCTCTAGTTCACAGGAGTTTCTTGAATGAGACATCTCTGAAGGATTGCCGGGACAATGGAATGCTTGCTCAACTCGGCTCACAGGTTCTAATTGCTATTGCAACAGAAGTAGTTGTAAGTAAGCTTTTGGTGTCGACATCACCTAAGGTCAAGGAGTTTCCTGCTGGAGCGATTGTAGCCACATTCTGTGACACCTCGGGTATCTCAAGAGGGTTTGACTTCTTAGAACTTGAGGAAACACTTCTAGTGGGCAGAGGTCAATCTGGACAAGGCTTAACAGACCGCATCAAGGCGGACGCATTTCAGGCCGTCCTTGCAGCCATCTTCATTGTGCGTGGTACGCTAGAAGACGCCGAAACGTTTCTTCCCAGCGACCTATTCCATTGGCTAACGAGTTCCATCGAGAGGATAGTTGCAGAGCCTGACAAGGCTATAAGTCCGAAAGACAAATTCCAGAGACGGCTTCAGGCCATTGGAATGACGTGGGAATATCGAACTGAATCCGAGGGTCCAGATCATGATAGGGTATATGAAGCGAGCATCAAGCTATCAAGCCCCTCGATAAGAAGAGGCTTCATCCTTAAAGGAGGCAAAGGTCGTTCTCGAAAGGAAGCAGAGAGCAAGATCGCGCTACTGACCGGTCGTGCCATGGATGAAGCCAACTTTGGAATTGGAATCCGGTCAGCCAGCACCCTGCTCAAGGATAAAGGGACTCGTTCGTTTGCATCCTTCATGCTTAGACACGAATTTGCATCAGTCCCGACTTCGCTACAGGGAGCGAAAAAATGGCACAACGAGGGAATGCTTGGAAGCCAACTGCTGGCAGAAGGAAGGTTTGAAGCGTTCAGCCTTTGGGCCAACACAGTTGAGACTCTACTCTGCGAAGACCTCGGGGAGATGCCAAATCCAAAGAGGGTGCTGGGATTCTACAAAGCGGTTCGATCAATATCCGACGCCAAGCCTCGACATCTGTACCAAGAAGGCATCGCTACTGTTGGACACTTACTCGGAGAGCTAGATCCCGAAAAGCGGCAACCAGACGTGAGGCAGAGTCGTCAATTCTCTGAAATACTATCCCTGTCCAAGATCTCCAGTCTGCTTTCAAGAGAGCGAACGGCGGCAAGCCTGTCAGATATCTTGGATGACTTCTTGCTTCTCAGACAGGGCAGAGCACCTGTAATTCAGCCAAAAGGACACTTCCCCAACCTGAGCATCTGGGAGCGTGAAGGCACGTATCATGCTATGCTGAATGAGGTTTTGGGCCTCCTCGATGATGAAGAGAACTTGAGCGACTTTGGTGTTGTCAGTCTCTCAGTTGTACACAAGCCCGAAGAGATGGCTCTGGACTTAAACTTCGAAGTGCCGTGTAGCCTGAAATCAGTACAGGAGACACAAAGACTTGTTGACGAAAGCTCTTTGTGGGAGTTCTTGAGACACGAGATGCCAATCACCGCCATCAATATCTCTCCGCAAGAGATTCATATTCGCTGTGGAACATATCTACTGTCCAATTCCTTTTCGGCAAGAGCGCTCCAAGCTTATCAGCAGGAGAGCGCATTCTCAAGGCCTGAGAACGAGGCGATGAGCCGATTGCTTCACAATTTGAAAAACCAACTGATTGCTTATCAAGTCTCACTTGATTCATCCGGTGCGGCTCGAACCAGTCTACTCAAAGGCAGATATGAAGCCAGTAGGCACCTAGACAGTGCTGCATCTATCTGCCGCTCCTTGGAGGCGATTGGACGCGCAATGAGCACCCCGACGATTGAGCCTTTTGACGTAGGAGAATTCTTCCGCCAGTATGTTGCAGAGAAGATAACTGCAGTGCCACCCAACATTCGAATCGCCCCACCCAGAACAGTTGAAAGCTGCGAGGTTTGGACCGCGCCAGGGTTCCTCCACTCCATAATCGAGAACCTGGTAAAGAACTCTGTTGAAGCTATGCCTGATGGAGGTGAGATTCGGCTTGATTGGGCATTTGACCAGACACAGAAGTTTCTGCTAATCGAAGTCGCGGATACCGGCCCCGGAATCGACAACTCTTTACTGGAGCGCTTGCTCGCCGGAGAGCCAGTAGAGTCAGCAAAGGAGAGAGGATCGGGGATAGGCATGCTAACGGTAAAAACTATGCTACAGAGAATAGAGGGTGCAATCTCTGTTGAGACTGCCCCAAACAGAGGGACTTGTTGGACAATTACACTTCCATCCTTGGAAGAAACAGATGAGTCAATCGACCTGGCCGAAACAGACGAGATGGAGACACTCTTGGCTTCGGAGAAGGAGGCTGATTTGCAGTGACAAGAATCCTTTGGGCCGACGACCAACAAGATGTCATTAAGACTCTTAGCGGTTTACTCTCTCCTCTCGGTCCTAAAATAACACCAGTGAAAAGCGGCACAGAAGCGCTGAGCAAGCTCAAGGCCAATTACTTCGACATACTTGTTCTCGATCTAATGATGCCTCCTGACAAATGGGGCGGTCTCTGGTTGTTAGAGGAAATCCGAAAGACTCGAATTCGAATCCCTGTGATTGTACTCTCCGGCGAGGGGACTCAGAGCGAGACAATAAAGGCACTCCGGCTGGGCGCTAAGGATTATGTGACGAAGGATAAGGTTCAAACTGAGTTTCTTCAGCGCGTTCGTGCGGTCATCGAGGAGTCCATCAGGGAAATAGACAGCCATGTCACAACATCGTTTCCGACCCCATTGGCTCTGCCGTACAAAAGGTACCTGACCACTACTACGCTGGTGTCTCAACTACGGAGACTCATCGAATTCTATGAATCTAGCCTACGGCTGTGCTGTATTATCGGAATTTGTGAACTCGGGTTTTCTTACGGCGGTAGCATTGATTCACCTCGATGGGCCTCCGCGCTAATTCGCGGTCCATCTATGGGAACTTGGAACCAAATACGCCGTGCACTCGCTAAGCGATTACATCAAGATTCCGCGTTCCTTCAATTACACAACTCTTTCGACAACAAAGCGATGAATTCCATCATCCAATTGAGAAATGATATTTCACACGGCGCCGAGCCTTCGGAGCGATTTGCTCAGGAATGCCTGGAGAAGTGGAAGCCCCAGTTACAGGTGCTTGTAAGTAAGCTTTGGCAGAATCTGAGTTTACAGATTTTCCTTCCGCTCAGCCTTCATTTCGACGGCACCAAGTTCCAGATTGATGGACGTGCACTTACAGGTGACAGTGTCGCACTACCCAAATTCGCAGTGGAGACAACTAAACCCTTGATCT
Organism: Anaerolineae bacterium; assembly: GCA_041862415.1. Taxonomy (GTDB): domain Bacteria; phylum Chloroflexota; class Anaerolineae; order E26-bin7; family E26-bin7; genus E26-bin7. The sequence goes on from JBGVTF010000159.1 coordinate 15,541, forward strand.
GCGATCAACTGTATCTTCTGGCTGAAGAAAACATGCAGAACCAATGTGTGAATCTATTTCCACTTGTTTGCGCCGAACCTGCTGTGGAACCCACCGCATGGCAAGTTCTGATATTCGACGGGCTAGTAGTTGACAGAGATACCCAAACGTTGACCGGCGAGGAGCCAATCCGCTATCTCAATATATGGTCAGGACAGCGCAATGTGGTACCAGCCAGCAAGCCAAATAGTAATATGCTTCCTGAGTTTTTAACACAACGTATTGCGAGTCAATGATAACCGATCTTCGCCAGGCGCTGGCAACACTGACTAAAAGAGCCATCCTTATAACAGGACGGCTTTCTTTTGTCCCACCGCTCAACTGTTGTGAGACGTGTGACCGCTGATTGCCTGGGGAAAATCGGTCATGCACAATAGCTCAGGCCTCGAACCCTTGAACGCGGCCAGAATCCCACAGTCTAGGCAACGCACCCGGCAATCCAGCGTGGTCTCGCCCTTCAGGCCGCTTTCACATTCAGAGGCCAGGAACTCTATCCTGACCCCCGTGTCCATGTGAGCCCAGGGCAACACTTCATCCAGGGGACGCTCCCGTCGAGCGTAAAAATCAGGGTCCAGGCCCACCTCGGCAAAAGCTCGTTCCCAGAGCCCCATGTCCAAGACCTCGTTCCAGGCATCGAACCTGGCTCCCAACTGCCAGGCACGATGGATGACCCGTCCCAGCCGCCGGTCGCCCCGGGAGATGGCTGCCTCCAGAAGGCTGCTCTGGGGGTCGTGCCAACTGA
>JBGVTF010000160.1:0-10418 GCA_041862415.1 Anaerolineae bacterium
GGATGACCTTGCTGGCTGCCCCATTTGCTCTCATTTTCCGCATTGACCTTATACTCTATATCGTGCTGGCTATTGGTGTCGTCTACGCCCGTTTGCGGCAGACCTTTTTCCCACGCGAGGTTGAACCTTGTTAGTTGAGCTGAGCATCAAGAATTTCGCCATCATTGACGAACTGAACCTGCGTTTCTCCTACGGTTTCAACGTGCTGACCGGCGAGACCGGGGCAGGCAAGTCCATCATCATAGACGCCGTGAGCACCCTTCTGGGCGGGCGAGCCGAGAGCGAATACATCCGCGCCGGGACGGACGAATCTCAGGTGGAAGGCATTTTCCACCTCGACGAGGCCATGCAGGCGGCCATCCTTCCTCTACTCAAGGAAGACGGGCTGGAAGGGGAGGACGATAGAACCCTGATCCTGGCCAGAGAGATACGGCGCTCGGGGCGCAACATCTGCCGGGTCAATGGGCGAGCCGTCACCCTGGGCACCTTGGAGCGGATAGCTCAGAGGCTGGTTGACATCCACGGTCAGAGCGAGCATCTGTCGCTCCTCAGGGTGCGGGAGCACGTGAACCTCCTGGACCGCTACGCCGGTCTGTGGCCCTTGCGCAGCCAGGTCACGGACAGGGTCTCCACCCTGCGCCAGGTGCAGCAGGAACTGAGGGAACTGCTCCGCGATGAACGGGAACTGGCCCGCCGCGCTGACCTCCTGGAGTATCAGGTACAGGAGATTGCTGCCGCCAGGCTCGAGGTTGGTGAGGAGGAACAACTGGAAGCCGAGCGTAGCAGGCTGGCCAACGCGGAACGGCTTACAGAGTTGACCGACGAAGCCTACCGCGCTCTGGGTGAAAGTGAGGAAGAACAGGCTTCAGGTATTGACCTTCTTGGTCTGGTAGTGCAGAACCTGACCAGCCTAGAGAAGATTGATCCTTCGCTGGCGGAGCGGCGTCAAGTGGCCGAGGAGGTCAGTTACCAACTGGAGGAACTGGTCCAGAGCTTGCGGGCCTACCGTGACCAGATTGAATTTGATCCAGTTCGCCTGCGCCAGGTGGAGGAACGGCTGGACCTGATCCATAGCCTCAAGCGCAAATACGGCGACTCCATTGAAGAGATTCTGGCCTTCGGCCAGGCAGCCCAGCGCGAACTGGAGGCCATAACCCACAGCGAGGAGCGCGTGGAGGAGCTACGAGCCGAGGAAGACCGATCCCTTCACGAGATTGGGGACCTGGCCGCTCAGCTCTCGGCGCAACGGCAGGAGGCTGGGGACCGGCTCTCGGCAGCCATCGAGGCCGAGTTGACAGACCTGAACATGGAACGGGCCCGCTTCGGGGTGTCCACTGAGCAGAGCGAGGATGCCGATGGTGTCTGGGTGGGTGACAAACGCTACGCCTTCGACGGCACGGGCATTGACCGCGTGGAGTTCCTGATTGCGCCCAACGTGGGCGAGCCCCTCAAGCCCATGGTCAAGATCGCCTCGGGGGGCGAGACCTCGCGCCTGATGCTGGCCCTCAAGGCCGTCCTCTCAGCGGCTGACGAGACCCCCACCCTCATCTTCGACGAGATAGATCAGGGCATCGGCGGGCGGGCTGGCGGGGTGGTGGGCTACAAGCTGTGGAGCCTGAGCCCAAAGCACCAGGTCCTTTGTGTCACCCACCTGCCCCAGTTGGCTAGCTACGGCGACACCCACTACAAGGTAGACAAAAAGGTCGTCGGGGAGCGCACCGTGGCCTTTGTGCAAGAACTGGAAATGGACGGGCGACTGGAGGAGCTGGCCCAAATGCTGGGCACAGCCACCGAGGTCACCCGCCAGAGCGCCCAGGAGATACTGGAAAAGGTGAAGAAAGCAAAAGGACACTGAAGCGCCAGCTAATCAGCAACCTCGTCTGGACATCAAAGGTGCTGCTCATCTGTACCGTAGAAGTGGTAGTTGGAGAGCAGCACCTTTCGTCTTTCCTCACTTCACATTTATCACTGTTGCGATACAGGTCGCCCTCCCTGCACACGGAGAGATGGAGCCGAAGGCGTCTATAGCAAATTCGTCAATACGGGCCTCAGCAACCACTTCAGGATAGAAATGAAGATAATTCCACACAATACAAAAACAAGAGTCAGGTAGTCCCATTTCTCAAGCATCAAACCCAGTGCTACACTGGTAGCAGGGGCATGTTCTGTATCCGTAACTACCATTAAGAAGATGGCCAGGCCCACAGACAAAGCGCCAAAGACAATGGATGAGGTTCTTTGGCTAACAAACAGGGATGCTATCCATGGCGACAGAGACAGGAAGTGACAGAAGCAACCGACGGATATTCCAACGAGGTACCCTTCAATCATGAATCTTGGTTTAGAGACATCATACCCAGGCATAGTGAAGGCGATGAAGGAACTGGCTCCCAGAGCGGCAACGGTCGCTGTATGCGTTAAGACATCAAGGAAAACCAGCACGATTGCGATGATCAAAGTGGCCAGGCTGCATTGCAGTACATATCTGGCCACATTGTGCTTAAATTTCTTATCAATGATTCTCATGTTACCCCCCGCCAGTCTTTCATTTCAGTTGTAGGGCAATTTGGCAACTTTACAACCCACCATTTGAAATACACCCAAATTGTTCTTGCACACGGGTTCTACGTAAGACACAAACAAAAAGCCTCTACCGCCAAATTGTACTCGATATGAGCCCCAAGGTCAACATTTTAAGCCAATTTTAATGTCCCCTTAATGTTGGTGTGATATGGTACAGTCCGGTGCGGGTGACGGGGGAGAGCGTTACACGGTTGGGACAAAAAAGGTGACCTACCCCTTGCATTGTTGTGGTATAATAATAGTAGTACAGTTTTTGTTTTTAGGGAGGCTGTGAGTCATGATTCAGGTGGACAACCTGACCAAGTACTACGGTGATGTAGCTGCTATCAGGGACGTCAGCTTCAGTGTAGACAAAGGAGAAATTCTGGCCTTTCTGGGCCCCAATGGAGCGGGCAAGACGACGACCATGCGCATCCTGACTGCCTACATGCCGCCCAGCGCGGGCTCCGCACAAGTGGCTGGCTACGATGTTTTCAACGATTCGCTGGAGGTGCGCCGCCGCGTCGGATACATGCCCGAGACGGTGCCCCTGTATCCTGAGATGACGGTGCGCTCCTATCTAGATTTCGCTGCTCGCTTGAGGGGCGTGGACGATCGCCGGAAACGCGTGGAGGCGGCGATGGAGACATGCCACGTAGCCGACTATACGGAAACGGCCATTGGCAAGCTTTCCAAAGGCTATCGCCAGCGAGTGGGCCTGGCTCAGGCCCTGGTCCACGACCCTGAGATTCTAATCCTGGATGAGCCCACCCTCGGACTGGACCCTAAACAAATCATTGAGGTGCGAGAGTTAATTCGCAGTCTGGGTGGCGAGCGAACCATCATCCTCAGCACCCACATCCTGTCCGAGGCCAGTCAGGTCTGTGGGCGGGTGGTCATCATCAACGAGGGTCAGATCGTGGCCGAGGACACACCTGAGCGTCTCACAGCTCGCCTCAAAGGGGGAGAGCGCGTCTACCTGCAAGTCAGCCAGCCCTCGGCTGAGGTCGAGGCAGCGTTGAAGGCCATTGAGGGCGTTGCGACCGTCGAAGCCAAGGGCAACGGTGGCTATGAAATAGAATCGGTGCTGGGAGCCGACCGCCGGGCCGAGATTGCTGCGGCGATAGTCGAAGGCGGCTGGGGCCTCCTAGAAATAAGGCCGCTAGGGATGAGCCTGGAGGAGATATTCCTGAAGCTTACGACTGAATAAATGGTCACGGAGGTTGATTTCGTGCGCAACACATTTGCCATCGCCAAACGAGAACTGCAAGCCTATTTCGTCTCTCCCATTGCTTATGCGGTGACGGCGGCCTTCTTGCTGGTTATGGGAATCCTTTTCGCGCTGTTCATTATCAATCCCGGAGGAGCCGAGGCGAGCATGGTCTTCTTTTTCGGGAGCATTTTCTCAGTCTTTTTCCTTCTCTTGATAACTCCTTTACTGACCATGCGCCTCCTGGCCGAAGAGCAACATTCGGGAACCATCGAGTTACTCCTGACCTCACCGGTGCGCGATTGGGAAGTGGTGCTAGGCAAGTTTCTGGCCAGTTGGATGCTTTTCGCTGCGATGCTGGTTTTGACTCTGTACTATCCCTTCCTGCTGGAGCGCTTCGGCAATCCCGATTGGGGACCTATCGCCAGTGGCTATCTGGGCTTTCTGCTCATGGGCGGCGCCCTGCTGTCCGTCGGTGTGCTCACCTCTTCGTTGACTCAGAACCAAATTGTGGCTGCTTTCCTGGGGGTAGTCATTAACTTGCTGTTGCTCCTTTGCTTATTTGTATCCGACTTTGCCGGTCCGCTCTCCGGCTTTGTTTCATACCTATCTACACTCACTCATCTCATTGATTTGATCAAAGGGGTCGTGGATACCAAAGACGTCATATATTACCTGAGTGTTATAGCAGTTTGCCTGTTTCTGGCTACTCGCTCTCTCGAAACCAGGAGGTGGAGATAGAGACTATGCAAGTACAGGCTCAGTTGAGAAAGTTCAGCAACTACATAATACTGGCAGGGATTCTGAGCCTGCTGGCCGGGGTCACTCTCTACGCCATCAGTCGCCAGTTCGACACGAATGTCGAGGCCTTGTTAGCCATGGGCCTGGCTCTGGTGGGCCTCTTCATCCTAGCCAAGCCCGAAGAGATCAAGCGAGCCATCATCGGGCGCACGGTTCGCTACGGTTCCAACGCCGGGCTGATGATCGTGACTTTTCTGGGCATCATCATTTTGGTCAATTTCATGGCTGACCGACATCACCAGCGTTTAGACTGGACTGAGGCCAAGGAGTATTCCCTTTCGCCTCAGACCCTCAATGTCCTGGAGGGGCTGGAGGAGCCAGTCAAGATTATCGGCTTCTTCGATCCCAATAATCCCTACCAACAGCAGAGCCGACAAGTGCTGGAAGACCTGCTGAAGGAGTACGCTTATCACAGTGACAAGGTGTCCTATGAATTCGTGGACCCCGACGCCCAGCCGCTGCTGGCCAGACAGTATGAAGTGACCAGCTATGGCTCTTTGGTCTTCATACAGGGCGACAAGTATCAAAATCAGTTCGCCACAGACGAGCAGGACATCACCAGTGGTATCCTCAAGGTCTCGCAGGATGAGGTCAAGGCTATCTACTTTACTACGGGTCACAAAGAGCATGACCCAGATGGCTTCGATGAGGCTGGCTACAGCCAGCTCAAAGATGTCCTGGAAGATCAGAATTACAAAGTAGAAACTCTCAGTCTGGCCACCATTACTGACACCCTGCCCACCGACACGGCCGTGGTCGTGATCGCCGGGCCTCAAGTGCCTTTTGAGGACAGGGAACTGGAAACTCTAAAAGCCTATCTGTCTCTGGGGGGCAAGGCTCTAATCCTGGGAGATCCTAATGAGACCGATCCATTGGGTGATCTTCTCACCCAATGGGGGATACGTCTGCGAAACGATCTGGTCATAGACCCAATTTACGCCTTCTTTGGAGATGTGGCCTCACCGCTGGTGACCGAATACCGCTTCAGCCAGATAACCAAGGACCTGGGAGGGCTGATGACCTATTTCCGGCTGGTTTGTTCGGTGGAACAATTGGAGGACAAACCAGAAAACGTGACCATCACTCCTCTGATTGAGACCAGCGACGCAAGCTGGGGCGAAATGGACCTCAAAAATGCGCAGCGGGTTCGCTATGACGAGGGCACAGATGTCAAGGGGCCTCTCACTATAGCCGCCACTGTGGAAGAGAATCTGACTGAAACACGGCTGGTAATCCTGGGGGACTCTGATCTGGTGTCCAACAGCATCTTGACTTCGATCAGGGGCACTGGTAACATTGATTTTGTCCTGAACGCCGTCAATTGGTTGGCTGAGGAGGAGGAATTGATCGCCATCGGACCCAAGACGCCTCAGCAAAGGCCCATATTGCTCACCCCTCCCCAGTCGAGGTTTATCGCCATATCCAGCATCATCTTCTTGCCTCTGATCGTCGTGGTGGCTGGTGTGTCTGTCTGGTGGAACAGAAGATAGGGATACAGACGGGAAAAGTGATAGGCGAAACGTGAACTGGGAGGTGCGCGTAAAGTGAAATTGCGCAATACCCTGATCCTGGTGGTCATATTTGCTTTACTGGCTGGTTACGTCTACTTTTTTGAGATGAAGAAAGCAGAGGAAGGGGAACAAGAGGAAGGCCCCAAGACAACACACGTATTCGATTTGGTCGCCGACGATGTAGTGGAACTGACGGTCAAAGGGCCGGAGGGGACCACCCGCCTGAGCCGGGAAGGTCAGCCGTGGAAGATAGAGGAACCGATACAGGAAGAGGCTGACGATGTCCGGATAAATAGCCTGGTGAATCGCCTGGCGAGGCTGACGGCCAGCCGTACTCTGACCGAAACGGGTGATTTGGCAACCTACGGTTTGGCCGAGCCGCAGCTCACCGCCGAGCTTGAGACAAAAGATAACCAGGTAGAGACACTGCTGGCTGGTGATAAAAACCCGCAGGGTTCTTCGTACTATGTGCAGAAAGAAGGCGATGAGAACGTCTATCTGGTGTACGCCAACACCGTTGATGATCTGAAACGCCTCATCACAGAGCTGCCCAGGAAGCCCACACCTACGCCGACCTTCACCCCCACCGCCAGCATTACGGTGACAGCCACCGCCACGCCGACAATAACGCCCACCCCATAATCAAATAGCTTATCCCATGTGCAATCGCTGGCGTTGACGATGCTGGCGATAGGCGATAAGCCAGAAGCGATAAAGGAGTTGATTACAGTGACAGAGGAGACGGAACATATGGAGACAGGATTGAATTCTATCGAACAGTTGCTTAGTTTGGGAAGAGAACAAGGATTCTTGACCTACGATGACATACTGGCGATGTTCCCGGAGGTGGAAACCAACCTGGAGCAACTTGAGGAGTTGTTCAGCACCCTTTTCGAGCTAGATATCACAGTCGGTGAGGTGGGTGAGGAAAGGGCAGCAGTTCAGGTCGAAAAGCCAGACGCAGGGGTTGAGAGCGAGGAAGACAAAGGCGCAGAGGTCTTTGATTTAAGCGCTATTGACATTGACGATTCGATCAGTCTATATCTGAAAGAGATTGGCCAGGTTCCTCTGTTGACGGCGGAGGAGGAAGTGAGACTGGCCAAGAGAATGGAGAGGGGCAGAAAAGCCCAGCGGCGTCTGACCCGGGGAGAGGTCACGGACAATCGAGCGCAGTTGGAAAAGCTGGTGGAAGAGGGAAGAGCCGCCCAGGAACATCTGGTGAAAGCCAATTCCCGCCTGGTAGTCAGTGTGGCCAAGAAGTACATCGGACGAGGGGTGCCTTTCCTGGATCTGATTCAAGAGGGTAACATTGGCCTCATCCGGGCGGTGACCAAGTTTGACTATCGTCGTGGCTACAAATTCTCAACCTACGCTACGTGGTGGATCCGCCAGGCTGTGACCAGGGCCATTGCCGATCAAGGACGCACTATCCGGGTGCCTGTTCACATGTATGAGCAGATAAACAAGCTCACGCGGGCCTCACGGAAACTGGTACAGGAATTGGGACGCGAACCCACCATCGAGGAAATCGCTGAGGAATTGGATGTTCCTCTGCGCAAGGTCGAGCGGATAATGAGAGTTGCTCAGAGGCCCTTGTCCCTGGAAACGCCCGTAGGGGAGGAAGAGGACAGCTATCTGGGCGACTTTATCGAGGATGTGGAGACCGTCGCCCCGGTGGATGCTGCCTCTCGTAGCTTGCTGCGGCAAGAACTTGACGAGACTCTGGCCTCACTGACCCCTCGAGAGGTGCGCATCCTGCAGCTTCGCTTTGGTTTGGTGGACGGTTATAGCTACACCCTGGAGGAAGTAGGGCGCAAGTTCGGTGTGACACGCGAACGCATCCGCCAGATAGAGGCCCAAGCGTTGGGCCGGCTGCGCCATCCCAGCCGCAGTCGGAGGCTGCGGGACTATCTGAGTTGAAGGAGTACCAGTCAATGGTGCTGCTCAGTTCTCCTTAACAAGGCTGAATGGACAAGGTTACAGCGCCGCCCCGAGAATGGGGCGGCGCTGTCATTTGGAGCAGTGTTCAGATCGTAGGAGATGCCAACTCTCATCCCTTCATCACTGCCAGGGGCCGCAGCTTGGCCACCTTGCGGGCCAGACCGGCGCGGTGCACCACGTCCACCACGCGCTCGATGTCCTTGTAGGCGTCTGGAGCCTCTTCGGCCAGGCCGGGCATGCTGCCAGCTCGCACCCGGATGCCCTGAGCCTCCAACTCTGCTTTCAATTTATCGCCACGGATCCGTCTTTTGGCCGCCTTGCGGCTCAGCACCCGCCCGGCCCCGTGGCACGTCGAGCCAAAGCTGGCTTTCATGGCTTCCTCAGTGCCGACCAAGACATAGGAGGCAGTGCCCATATCGCCGGGCACCAAGACCGGCTGGCCCACCGCGCGGTAGATCTCTGGCAATTCTGGCTGGCCCGGCCCAAAAGCTCGCGTGGCTCCCTTGCGGTGGACACAGAGCTTGGTGCGCCGACCGTCTACTTCGTACTCTTCGATCTTGGCGATGTTATGGGCTACATCATAGATGGTGGTCAGTTCCCAACTCTTGACTTTGCCAGCCAATACCTCCTCGAAGGTACGGCGGGTGAGGTGGGTCAGGCACTGGCGGTTGGCCCAAGCGTAGTTGGCGGCCCCGGCCATGGCCGCGAAGTAGTCCCGTCCCTCGGGTGAGTCCAAAGGAGCGCAGACCAACTCCCGGTCGGGCAGTTCGATATGGTATTTCTTCACTGCTTCTTGCAGCAAGCGCACGTAGTCGGTGCAGACCTGGTGGCCCAGGCCCCGCGAGCCGGAGTGTATCTGGACGGCCAGTTGACCTGGGAAGAGACCGAAAGCATCGGCTACCTCTTCGTCGTAAACCTCCACTACCTCCTCGATCTCCATGAAGTGATTGCCTGAGCCCAGGGTGCCCAACTGGTTTTTGCCTCGCTCCTTAGCCCGCGAGCTCACCGCCCGCGCCTCGGCCCCGGCCATGGCTCCTCTTTCCTCAATGCGCTCCAAATCCTCCTGGGGGCCGTAGCCTTGTTTCACTGCCCAGGCAGCCCCTTTTTCCAACACCTGATCCATCTGGCGGGGAGAGAGCTTGATGCTGCCTTTTTTGCCCACTCCACTGGGCACGTTGCGATAGAGGGCGCTGATCAACGTGCTGATGTGAGGTTTGACCTCTTCTGCCTCCAGGTCAGAGATGAGAAGCCGCACGCCACAGTTGATATCGTAGCCGACGCCTCCGGGCGAAATGACGCCAGAAGGGCAGCGGGTGGCAGCCACGCCGCCGATAGTGAACCCGTAGCCCTGGTGGATGTCAGGCATAGCCAGGGCGTAGCCGACGATGCCCGGCAGAGTGGCGGTGTTGACGAGTTGCTCAGCCGAGCGGTCCTCAAGGGCCGCCTCCAGCAACCTCTTGTTGGCATAGATGCGCGCCGGAACGCGCATGTCCCCGCGGGCGCTCTTTGGCAGCTCCCACAGGACGTCTGTCAGTTGTCGGAAATCGCTCCTTTGCACCATGCGCACCTCCAATGGCTATACGTCAAAGACGACGACCGCGCGGTAGCCCTCGGGCGTCTCTTGGATGACCAGATCGTGGAACGTTGCTGCCTTGATCGCCTTCTGCATCGTGAAATCACGGGTCCCACCAACCCGCGCCGACAGCTCCCCCACCGCAGGCAGCACGATGTCGAAGGTGATGTAGGCCTCACCGTGTTCGTCCTGCAACAGCAGGAGCTCGTTGAGCCAGTCGACGAGCAGCGTCTCCCAATCGGGCGCGGCCAGGTGGATCCGGCGCTCGGCCGAAATCGTCGCACCCGTCTCGACCGTCACTGCAAGGCTGGATAGGCCCTGCGCGGCGTGCACGAACAACTCGGGCAGGTCCTTGCCCCACGCCTCCAGGGCCACGTCTGCGACGTGGGGGACTTCACAGTACCCTCTCTCCATCTTGCTCCCGCGCCCTCACTTCCTCGGCAGCGAACAGTCGCTGCGCCTGCTCGATGTCGTGCCCGATCTGCTGCACCAACTCGCAGATATCCTCGAAGCGTCGCTCTGGTCGCAGTCGCTTGATGAACTCCACGACGAGATCCCGGCCATACAGGTCGCCCCGGTAGCCGATAATGTGCACCTCGATGGCACGCTGCCCCGTGTTAAAGCTAGGCCGCTCGCCCACGTTGGCTACGGCCGGCCAGCGCTCCTCGCCGATCACCGCGTACGCGGCGTAGACGCCATCCGGTGGCACGGCCCGCTCCGGCCGCACTGCCAGGTTGGCCGTCGGATAGCCCAGGCAGTGTCCGCGCCGTGCTCCCGCGACGACCTCGCCCGCCAGGCTGTAGGGCCGTCCCAGCAGGTG
>JBGVTF010000161.1:0-6201 GCA_041862415.1 Anaerolineae bacterium
CCTCGTAAAACTCCCAGGCGTAGAACTTGACAGTCGAGAAGATCTTGTCCCTCCATTACCCCAATCTCCTCCTCCGTCAATCCACTGACTCGCTGAGACCGCTGATCATCACCTCCCTTTAGCGTCCTCATCCCACTCAGCAGTTCAGCGATTGCAGGCGTTCAGCCATCCTTGTGCAGGTTGCGAACAGCTTGGGCCATGGGGCGACTCTCGGTGGTCGAGGTCGCTTCTAGGCTGGAAGCTGCTGCCAAACCTGCGCAAGGGTTCTAGGGGTCTACACTGCCAGTATCCACGACGCCATGTTCTGCATCAGTTGCGCGGCATAGTCATCCGGCAGCCAGTTAAGCGCCATACCTATCACCAATACACGAACCTCCACCGCATTCTGTTCCCCAGTTCCGGCAAGCGCAATCATCAAGGGGGCATCAACATCGACGCTGTTGGGACCCCGGCGCAGGGCAACATTCAGCGTCAGATCCGGCTCATAGTCATCGGCTTCGATTTCTATGGGGACCACCGGGGGTAAGCCTGCCGGCAGGTCAATTGGCTCATCCGGCAAACCCACCACAAGTTCGGGCACTTCGTCTGTCTTGACCACATCGGCGATGACCGACGCGTCCTTGGTGCTTTCGTCCACAAAGGGATGGTTTCGACCGCTGATTGTCAGCCCGCCGCCGCTACGGACAAAGTCCCACAAAATGTCCAGTTCATCACTTTCCGGACCACTCGCCTCATATAACCCACCGCTCCAGATCACCCAGTTATAGCCGGTCACATCGGCCTCACCGGGGCTGCCGCTGTCGGCTGTAGACCACAGTGCTGGTGTATAGCCCATTTCAGAGAGGGTTTGCACGTAAATGCTGGCTTCACTGGCTTCCTCGGCAGCGGCCAGATCGTTATCGTCAATCACCAGAATGGCGACATCAGCGCCAGGCGGTTCGCCCTCGCCAGGACCAGGTGCCGGTGACTCCCTCGGCTGACCGGCATCGCCTTCGGTGAAGAAGGGGCAGATGGACATCTCGGCATAGTTAACGCAATCGTCAAAGTAGTGATAGAGCAGCCGATTCAGGCCAGCGCTGATAGCCTGAGAATCGTTCCCTAGCACGGCGATCACCCGGCTGCCATCGGTCTGCTCCTGCTGCAGGATCAGAATGGTCTCTGCGGCCAGCAGGTGCAAACCAGAGTCCATCTCTAACAGCGGCATGCCTCCCGGCCCAGGGGTATCCGTGGTTGGAGGTTGGGTGGCAGCAGTTTCTGTGGTTTCCGTTGCTTCGATGTCTTCCACCAGACGGATGCCAGCCTTAGCCAGCAGCGCTGTCTCTTCATCCGCCGACTGGAATGTGCCCAGGTAGACCAAATCTTGCGGTTCGGCACCCTCGGTCGCCGCCGCGACTGAGGGCGTTGCTTTGAGCGCAACCGTCTCAGTGACCTGTATAGTCCGCGTCAGGCCGGTGGAAGTGGAAAGCGTCAGCACCCGGCCAGTTTCGTCCAGCCGCTGTTGCAACCAGCCGCCTTGCTGCAACAGTTCGGCGTCCACCGACACGTCTCCGCCAAAGACCAGGGTCACCTGCTTGTCCAGATAGTCGGGAAAGTCGGGCAGTGTCTGCACCCGCTGGCCGCCAGCCAGGAAATCGGCTACAAATTCCAGTATCACGTGGTTGTCATGACGGGCTGCGTAGGACTCGGTCAGTACGTCGAAATCGCTCATAGCCAGTACGTTGCCAGCGGTGCCGTTGGCCTCCCGGCCGCCAATTGCTACCGTCGTGAAACGGGTGAGACCACTGCGCACACTGCTCAGGGTGGTGTCGGCGCTGCGGACCTGGCTGATGACGGGACCGCCAATAGTGCGAGCGCCGTAAAAGGCGACTTTGCTACCGCTCAACCCCCTTGCCTGATCCAGGAATTCGCCCTGGAAGAAATGGGTGTAATTGTCGTCGTTTCTGCTCAGATCGTAGAGGTAGTCATCGTTGAAAACCACGCCAAAGGGCTCACCCAGGCTATTGATTTTCCAGGGCGCATCCTGCGACACATCAGGATCGCTGATCAGAAGCAGGCGGCCGCCGTCGGCGACGAACTCTTCCACCAGGGCGATTTCGTCTGGTGTCCACAAATAGTAAGGACTGACCACCACCAGGCCGCGGGCATCCGGCAAAAATGCAGCCAGTTGTTCAGACTGATCGGGAAAGCTTTCAAAGCTCTCAATTTCGGAAAGATCAACGTCACTCACCCAAAGGCGCAGTCCGACGCCCCGGGCAGCCAGCGCAGCAGCCAATAGTTCAAACTGGTTGCGATTCAGCAAGGGAAAGTGGGCAAGGTCCACCCACACCGGTCCCTGGCTCAGTTCATCGTCCGGCGGGGCTACGTCCTGGGGGGCTGGTTGGGCCGTGGGTGTGGGCATCGGGGTGACGGCCAGGTCGGCCAGCTCAATGGCTGGCGGCTGATAGGTTCGCCGGTTGAAGTCATTCATCACAACACGGGTGAAGAGGGGCGCTACCACCAGCAGAGCGCCCAGGAGCAAAATCATCAAGCGACGTAGATTGGCGCTCATCAGCGGCTACCTCCTGTGCGACTGAAAGGCAAAAGGGGGGCTGACTGGCTGCGAACCGGTGCCGGACTCGGGCTCCACAGAGGATAGAACGAGTCTGTCACCAGCGTCTCTGGCGTGCTAGCAGCCAGGGGGATGCGGCTATCCAAGAGAAAGACCGTGCCGGGCCAAGCGTCATCTATGAGCGATTGCACATCCAAGCTGGGCTCAAAAGGCAGGCCCAGGTAGTCGGTCAGTTCCACCACCTGGTACTTCTTGACGCCAGCCATCTCTGCCGCGTCCAAGATGGCCTCGCTGCGGCTGCCGTTGGCGTCAATCAGGCCAATAGCCAAGGCTTCGCTGCCTCGATAGATGTGGGCTTCGGCCAAGGTGCGGGCGTCAATTTGCAGGGGATTGTAGGGTGACTGGCCCCGCTGATGCACCACACTGCCCACAAAAGCTTCCTTGGTCAACTCTAACTGGCGAATGCTGTCGAACCGACTGCCGCCGCTCAGCTTGTAGGGCCCGGTGGTCAACTCAAACGGCGAAATCCCCGGATCCAAAGGGCGGCCTGCGCGGACACCCACATTGCCTACGTCGGCGCTGGCCGTAGCATAGATTTTGCTGCCGGCCACGGCCATGTAATAGCCTCCGCTGGCCGCAATACCGTCTATTGTTACCACCAGAGGTTTTTGCTGGCGCAGTTGCAGCATGGCGTGGTAGAGTTTTTCGCCGCTGCCGGCATAGCCGCCGGGGCTGCTGATTTCCATCACCACCCCTACCACTCGATCATTTTGGCGGGCTGCGTCCAGAATGACTCCCATCTGCTGGCTGCTGGCAAAGTCAATCAGCCCTTCAAAGCGCACTACGCCGATGACCGGCTTGGGCGCATAGCATTCGCTCAACACCAGCCCGGCTAGCAAGCAGACGATCAGAAAGATGGCTGTCGCTAATGCTTCCCAAGATCTTGTGCTCATGGCTCACTCCTCCTCTCGGCTTTCTACGAGGCCACAGATTTTACGGCCTTTTGGATCACGAGAGCTTGAATAGAAAGTTGTCATATCCCTCATCCGCTTATCCGCTCCCATCCATTGCCCTTCACGCTTGCCAGACTCACGGGGTCCGTTACCTTGCCCCCAACGCTTGCAACTGCTCCTCCGCCTGCTGTCGCCAATAGGGATCGTTGTTCAGCTCCAGGCACTTTTCAAAGTCAGCAATGGCTTTGTTTTCCTGCCCATTCTGCTTGTAGGTGAGCCCACGATTGTAGTAGGCCCCAGCGTCGTCTGGTTCAAGTTTGATGGCCTTGGTGAAGTCGGCAATGGCGTGGTCATTGTCTCCGTCGTCAGCGTAGGCGAGTCCACGGTTGAAGTGGGCATCGGCATAGTCAGGCTGGAGTTGGATAGCTTGGTCATAGTCGGCGATGGCGCGGTCGATTTCGCCTTTGCGTCTGTAGGTGAGCCCGCGGTTGTTGTAGGCCTCAGCCAGGTCGGGCTGGAGTTTGATAGCCCAGTCAAAGTCGGCGATAGCGCGGTCGTAGTCACCTTTTTGGCCGTAGGCGGTCCCGCGATTGTTGTAGGCCGCGGCCAAGTCAGGCTGGAGTTGGATGGCCTGGTCGTAGTCAGCGATGGCGCGATCTAGATCGCCTTTATCGGCATAGGCGTTCCCACGGTTGTTGTAGGCGCAGGCGTCGCAATTGGGCTGGAGCCTGATAGTCTGATCATAGTCAGCGATGGCGCGGTCGTAGTCGCCTTTGCAGTAATAGGCGAGCCCGCGGTAGAAGTAGACGGTGCTCTGGTCCAAAGCTGGCACGGGCTCTACGGTCTGGCTCAGGGCGTTACTTAAGCGGGCGATGGCTCCGTCCCAGTCTTGTGCTGCGTAGCGGACCATGCCCACAGTGAAGAGGCTCAGGTAGGCCATCTCCGCCGAGAGGTAGGTTTGCAAAGTGAAACTCTCCAACTCGGCCACGGCCTTTATCCGTACCTGGCCCTTCGCCTCCGGTCCCAGTGCAGGCATGTATTCTGGCGAGCGCAGCACCTCAAAGTGCACGCTCAACGGCACAGCCTCCGCCGTCACCCCGTACCAGCCCCAGATGACGATGGCCGCTTTGCGCTTCTCCCCCTTGGCGCGGGCGGCGGCGATTCCCATCTTACCGGTTTCTTTGTCCACTTCGCTTTCTTTGATGACTCGTCCCAGGGCCTCAACCTTCACGTCGTCGTACGGCTCCAGCGCAGCACGCAGGCGGGCCAGCACCGTCTCGGTCACGCGGTACTTCTCCGGCTCTGGCCCGTCAAAGTTGGCGACGAGGAGGATGACTTTGTCGGGAGGCTGGGCCTGTTGGTATAGGTGGTAGCCCACCGCGCTCACTGTCAACAGGGGGATGATGACCAGGCCAGCCAAGGCGTAGGAACGCCAGCGGGGGTATTGCCAGGTCCCTTTGCCGCCTTCCACCAGCGGCGGGGTGCGCTTGAAGGCCAGACATGCGCAGCCCAAGGTTACGCCGCCCACGCCCACCCCCAGCAGCACCATGGTCACCAGGCCCGTGTCGCCCTGCAACAGTTTGACGAATCCCACCACCGCCGTGACAAAGGCTATGAACCCTGTGATCCAGCTAGGGAGCTTTTTGATGAAGTCAAGCCGGTTGTGATTGTTGTCAGCCATCCGTGATACTTCCTGTGATACTACCTCACGTAGGGCGGAGAGGGTATGCTGGACCACTGATCCCACTGAAACCCCGAGAGCACTGAAGCCCCTTTCAGTGGGCTCACTCCCCTCGGTGCGTTCAGTGATTCCGCCTCTAGACTGCCACCTGGTATATCACTGGCCGATACCTGGGCTCCGGGATTGGTTTGCCTTCAGCACGGGCCGCCTCAAGCCAGGCCTCCTTGGCAATCTCGACCTGTCTGAGTGCCTCCTCGGGCGTCGGGCCGAAAGCGGAACAGGCTTCCAGGTCGGGGATGTCCGCAATATACCCACCGTCCTCTTCGCTGTAGAAGATATTGATATGGTAATCCTTCATGACTCGTCTCCCATTGTAAGATTATACCGTTCGACCAGACGCAGGAACTGACGAACCTGGTACGGCTTGGCCTTTCCACCCACATTCTGCAAGTTGACCAGTTCCCGCACTTGTTGATGGACAAAGATATGATGGCTGCCTTTGACCCTCGACAGGCGAAAACCAAAGGCCTCCACAAGCGTGACCATCTCATTGAACTGCATGTTCTTTGGGCTAGATAAGGCTTTTTGGAGCAGTTTCCTTTTTTCATCGGCTCAAGTCCGTTCCGGCCTCCACAATGGCAATCTCTTCGCCGGTCAACCCATACAACTCGTACACCAGCGTGTCAACCTGTCGGTCCGTGGCCTCGAGCGTTCGACAAGCTCACGCCAGGTCTCCCGCTGGTAGGGGCGAGCCGTCGGTTCGCTCCTACTTGTCGGCAGAGATGGTGGCGGCACACGCATAGGGCGATCTCGCCTGACGGCTCAAGCTGGCGACGGGCGCCCTTCGGGTCGGAAGCCCCGTTCGAAAGCGAGATCAAGCCGGGTACCTGAGATAGGTGACTTGCCAACAGCATTGAGGAATCAAGCTGGTACGGCAGCGCTGGCTATCTCACTAGGATGCAACCACAGGTAATCCCGGACTTCCAAGTTCATCCGGTCAAGTTCGGCCAGGTAGCCAC
>JBGVTF010000162.1:0-31380 GCA_041862415.1 Anaerolineae bacterium
AACACAGGAAAGGAAGAACCATGTCTGATACCATGAGAGTCCAACCCTTTGAGGTCCTTCT
This sequence comes from Anaerolineae bacterium, assembly GCA_041862415.1. Taxonomy (GTDB): domain Bacteria; phylum Chloroflexota; class Anaerolineae; order E26-bin7; family E26-bin7; genus E26-bin7. The sequence continues at coordinate 62 of JBGVTF010000162.1, forward strand.
CAACTGGATTTTGAAAGAGCTTGAAGGGAACCAGTCCATCTTTGGGATTCATCGCTCTCTCTTCTACACCCCCAAAGCCGACAGCCCCTATGCCATCGAGGACCTCTTTGGGCATCACCTGACCACCCCCATCGGACCGGGAGCGGGCCCGCATACCCAGTTGGCTCAGAACATCATCTGCGCCTGGCTTTCCGGGGGCCGATTCATCGAATTGAAAACCGTCCAGATTATGGACGAACTGGAGATCCCCAGGCCCTGCATTGACATGGAGGACGAGGGCTATAACGTCGAGTGGTCCCAGGAGCTCAAGCTGGAACAGTCTGCCAGCGAGTACGTCAAGGCCTGGGCCTTGATCCACGTCCTCCGCCGACTCCTCCCTTCGACAGGCTCAGGACACCGTGGCTTCGAGAACCTTCCATTTGGCACGATTTTTAACATGAGCGTCGGCTATGATCTCAAGGGGATTCAGAGCCCGCCCATGACCCGTTTCATGGACAGATTGCAGGATGCGTCCGAGGAAATCGCTGAAATCCAGGCGCTTCTGAAGAAGTCTCCCCACTTCAGCGACATCGAGATTCCGACCCGAATCACCGACAACGTCACCCTTTCCACCATGCACGGCTGTCCCCCGGACGAAATCGAACGGATCGCCAGGTATCTCATGGAGGAAAGGGGGCTGGACACCGCGGTCAAGCTGAACCCTACCCTGCTGGGCAAAGAGACGGTCATGCGCATCCTCCACGACCATCTCGGCTTCCGGGAGATCCACATCCCTGATGCGGTCTTTGAGCACGACCTGCAGTACGACCGGGCGGTGGAACTGATCAAGACCCTGAAAAAGGTTGCCGCAGAGCGGGGCCGTTCGTCAGGCTCACGACGGGGCCTGACCTTTGGGCTCAAGTTGAGCAACACCCTGGCCATGGCCAACCACAAGGGCATCCTCCCCGGCGACGAAATGTACATGTCAGGGCGGGCCCTCTACCCGATTACCATCAACCTTTTCCATAAACTCTCTCAGGATTTCAATGGCGATTTGAACGTTTCTTTCTCCGCCGGAGCCGATGCCTTCAATCTGACGGGTATCCTGGCCGCCGGTGCCTGGCCGGTCACCGCGGTCTCGGACCTGCTGAAACCGGGCGGCTACTCCAGGTTCCTGCAATATCTGGAGAACCTGGAGAGGGATATGGAGAGGCTGGGCGCAAAGAGCCTGGAGGAACTGGCCCAAGATAGGCTGGCCAATCTGGAACGAGAGGCTGCCCAGGCCCTGGACGATCTACGATACAAGAAGGACTACCACCCCTACGGCCTGCCTAAGGTCGAATCGAAACTGGGCCTTTTCGACTGCATCACCGCCCCCTGCGTGGAGAAGTGTGCGGTCCAGCAGGACGTGCCCGAATATGCCTGGTTGATTGGCCAGAAGAGATGCGACGAGGCGCTGGAAGTTATCCTCTCCCGCAACCCCCTTCCCGGGGTGACCGGCTACGTCTGCAACCACCTGTGCCAGACCCGGTGCACCCGCAACAACTACGACGAACCAGTCGCTATCCGGGCGCTGAAGCGGTTTGCTGCCGAAAAGGGTGGCGGCAGAGAAACCCGGTTTTTTGGGAAAAACCCGGTTTCTGGCGGCCGGGTGGCTGTGGTCGGCAGCGGCCCCTCGGGGCTGGCTGCGGCCTGTTTCCTGGCCCTGAACGGCATTCAGGTGACCATTTACGAAGCCAGAGACAGGGCCGGGGGGATGCTGACCTCGGCCATCCCCTCCTTCAGGCTACCCGAGGCCATCGTCCAGGAGGACATTGACCGGATCGAGAAGTTGGGGGTCGAGATCGAACTCGCCCATCCTATCACCACCCCTCCGCAGGAGCTTCTTGAAACGGGCTTTGATGCCGTCTACATCGCCTCGGGAGCACAGAGAAGCACCCGGTTGCGCATCGAGGGCGAGGAGGGCCAAGGCGTCTACGATGCCCTCGGTTTTCTGGACAGGGTGAGGCGGGGCGAAAGGGTTGACCTGGGCCACAGGGTCCTGGTGATCGGCGGGGGAAACTCGGCTATGGATGCGGCCCGAACGGCCAGGCGGCTTGCCAGTGGTCCGGTAACGGTCGTCTACCGTCGAACCCGCCGGGAGATGCCGGCCATCGAGGAAGAGATCGAAGAAGTTTTGGCCGAGGGTGTCTCCCTGGAAGAACTGGCTTCTCCCACCAGGGTCGTTCTGAAGGACGGCCGGGTTGCCGCCCTGGAGTGCATTCGGAACGAGTTGGGAGAAGTTGGCGAGGACGGGAGGAGAAGGCCGATCCCCGTCGAGGGCAGCGAGTTCCAGATCGAGGCCGATGCCATCATCGTGGCCATCGGCCAGATTCCCGACGTTTCCTTTCTCGACGGAAGCGCCGTGTCGCTTCGCAAGAACGGCACCATCGCCGCCCATCCCCAAACCTGTCTGACCGGAGAAGAGCATACCTATGCGGGAGGGGACGTCATAAGAGGGCCTTCTACCATTATCGAGGCCATCGCCGACGGAAGGCGGGCGGCAGAAGCCATCTGCCAGGAGTTGGGGATGGAAACGGTTCCGTCAGCCGTCGTTCTCCCTCAGCTCTCCGAGGAAGAGATGGTGAGCCTGAAAAGGACCAGGGCCAGAAAGGAGCCTCAAAACAGAGCTCAGATGCTTGCTCTTGGACAAAGGGGCGGGTTCGATCTGGTCGAAGAAACCCTGACGGAGGAAGCGGCCCTGAGCGAAGCGACCAGGTGCCTGCAATGCTCGACCCTGTGCGACAAGTGCGTGGAGGTGTGCCCCAACCGGGCCAACTATACCTTTGTCATTTCTCCGGTCGTTCTGAGGCTGCCAAAGATTTCCTGCCAGCAGGGGCAATTGACGGCGGAAGGGGAAGAGGTTTTCGGATTCGAACAGGCCAGGCAGATCATCCACATAGATGATTTCTGCAACGCGTGTGGCAACTGCGAGACCTTCTGTGTGCACGAGGGCAAACCCTACCTGGACAAGCCCAGGCTCTTCCTCAGGGGAAGCGACTTTGAGCAGGAAGACGACAACGCCTTTCACATCGAGAAGGGCGCGAAAGGATGGACCATCAGAAGGCGGGAAGGCGGGAAGGAGTCGCGTCTGTCTGTGGAAGACGGCAGCGACGAGGTGCTGTTCGAAAACGACCTATTAAAGACAAAACTCTCCTCTGATTTTCAAATCAAGGCCATGGAAATGAAAAAGGAGTTTCAGGGCGGGTTTTCCCTGGCCGGCCCGGCGGAAATGTATGTGATCCTCAAGGGTCTTTCCATGTCTCTAGCCTTCTTGCCTTTCGAGGAGACGACGCCGAGCCGATGACAGGATTAGAGTTCACCCATGTATAAAGTCAACAGCCAAACGCTGGCAGAGATTGCCCACCGCTATGAGCTTGACCTGGTCATCGTCTTCGGTTCCCAGACGCAAGGGCAGGCCCGCTCAGGGAGCGATATTGATGTGGCCGTGCGTTGGATCAGACGCGACTGGGAAGACGTGGAAGGCGAGCTGGCCCTCATCGGCGAACTGACGGAAGCGATCTGGGGCGACGGGGACCTTGACGTCTCCTTCCTCAATGGAGCCAGTCCCCTCCTGCTCTTCGAGGTGGCCTGTAGCGGTGTGCCTCTTTACGAGAGACAGCCAGGAGGCTTCACCCTGTTTCAATCCTACGCTGCCCGCCGCTACTACGACCAACGCAAGTTCGCTGACCTCCAGGGCGAATACTTGAAGGAGCGTTACGCCTGATGGACGAAAGGCAGACACGGCTGATCCAGCAGAAGCTGATGAACATGGACAGCTACATTGAGGAACTTGGGCCTTACCTGGAAAGCTCCCTGGAGGAGTATCTGGAGAAGCCTGGTCAGCGCAGAATTGTAGAGCGTCTGGCTCAGGTCATCATCGAGAGCGCTATAGACACCAACAACGTCCTCATCGTCGCCTCCGGTGGTGTCCCGGCTTCTACTGCTCGGGAATCCTTTGCCACTGTCCACGCGCTGGGAGTCATTGATGACCACCTTCTCACCCGCTTCCGCCAAACCTACGTTGGCCTGCGCAACCGCATCGTACACGACTACGATGTGCTCGACAATAGGTTGGTCTACATCACGGCCAGGCGACTGATGGAGGACGCCCGGAAATACGTGGGAAGCGTCTACAGCTATCTCTCAGCAGCGGTTGGGGGGCAAAACAAGGCGACACAATAGAGAGGAGAGGGTAAACTAAGTCAAGCCCAGCAAGACCGAAAACTGTTCGAGGGAAATGATCTGCACGCCGTGGTAATACTTCAGGTCGCGCAGATGGGGATCATCGCTGACCAGGTAGTCAGCTTGGCCTTCAAGAGCACAGGCCAGGAGCTTGTCGTCAGAGGGATCAGCTTCAATGCGCTCGACAAAGTACATACCCGGGACCATGATTGCTGTACCGCGCAGAGCCGATTCAAAGTTGCGCCAGTCCGTTTCCGTGAAATTGTAACGCTCTGCGATGCGAGGATAATGCATTACAAGCGCTAGCTCGTCCAAGATTTCTTCGGAGATGACGAGGGTGAACCCCCTGTTCTCCCAGACAGCACGTAGCAGGCGAGCGGCTGGCGTCCTACCCAGCGCTATTCGCACCAGCACATTGATATCGAATACAGCTTTGATCACCGCTGTCCTTTGTTTCTCTTACGCTTTTCAGCTCGTACAGCAGTCACCGCTTCGTCTACGAGGGCGTCGAACTCTTGTGGGCTAACATCAGCGAATTTTTCACTGAGGTGATCGAGGACTTGGAAGTGGGCGTGCCACTCCTCTTCGGTCTGCCCTGTCCTTGGGTCGCACTCACGGATTCGGAGACGGCCGGCTTCAAGATCGCGCTGCCAGGCACGAAATCGCTCGTAGTCCTCAGCGCGGATGATCACGGCAAAAGGCTCGCCCTCCCGTTCGACGAGGATCGGTTCCTCGTCAAGCTGGGCCTCTTCGAACGAGAGCGTGTAGGTTGTTGGAGACTCTTTCAGGGCTACAGTCTTAGCCATCGTCATCACCTCCTGTAGCGCAACAGTGCCGCCTGTACAGTATATACCAACAAGAGGGCAAATGCAAATCAGCGAGGCTTTGGAAATCCACAGGGGCGATGTTATCTCCTTCGTCGGCGCTGGCGGCAAGACCACCACGGCCATGCGGCTGGCCGATGAGTTGAGCGCCGCAGGCCAGAAGGTCATCTTTACCACCACCACTAAAATCAAGGAGCCTGTGCCCAGAGAGGGCGAATATCTGCTCATCTCCGACGACGCAGATGAAATGCTGGCTCGGATCCCAGGGCTCCTGGCCTGCTATGCCAGGGTCATCCTGGCCCATGGCCGCCTGGAGGAAAGCGATACCAGCATTGAAGAGGACGTCAGCTATCCCTTCTCCGTTCGCACCAACAAGCTGCAGGGCGTCGTGCCGGAAATGGTGGATCGGCTGGCAGCGGCCCTGCCCGAACTGGTCATCCTCAACGAGGCCGACGGGGCCAAACACCGCTCCCTGAAAGCTCCGGCCGCCCACGAGCCCGTGGTGCCGGCCAGCACCACCCTGCTAGTGCCTATGGCCAGCCTCCACGTGCTGGGCAAGCCCCTGAGCGGCGAACACGTCTTCCGACCGGAACGGGTGGCCGCCCTCAGTGGGACAGCCCTCGGAGAGCCGGTGACCATTGACACAGTGGCCGCTGTGTTGATCCATCCCCAGGGGGGCCTGAAGGGCGTCCCTTCCCAGGCGAGGGTGGTTCCACTCCTCAACCAATGGGAAGGAGAACGAGCCTCGGCAGAGGCCAGGGAAGTGGCAGAGCTTGTCTTGCGCCACGAGCGCATCCAACGAGTGGTGGTCGCCTCCCTGCGGCAGGCTGACCCGGTGCTGGACATTATTGAGGCAGAGCCCCTTAAACGCCCCCACATAGCCGCCATCGTGTTGGCCGCCGGTGCCTCCACCCGCTACGGTCAACCCAAGCAACTGCTGCCCGTCGGCCCCAGGACCATGCTCCAGCACGTCGTAGACGTCGTCCTTGCCTCGCCGGTGGATCAGACCATCGTCGTCCTGGGCCACCGTGCAGGCGAGATTGGGGCCACCCTGAAGGACACGCCTGCCGCGATCGTGACCAACGAGGAATGGGAAGCTGGCCTGAGCACCTCGGTACAGGCCGGGCTGCGGGCCATCGGGCATGATGTCCAGGCCGCCCTCTTCGTCCTGGCCGACCAGCCGGCCATCACGCCGGGGATCGTAGCTGCCCTCCTCCGGCGCTACCGCGAAACCGGGGCCCCCATCGTGGTACCCACCTATCGGGGGAAACGGGGCAACCCTGTTCTCTTCGACCGTTCCCTCTTCGCCAAGCTGTTACAAGTGCGAGACGACCAGGGTGGGCGTCAACTCATTGACATGTACGGAGACAGGACAGAGAGGGTGGAAGTCGGTTCGGAGGCCGTGCTGATAGACGTGGATACAGAAGAAGACTACAACTGTTTCAAGATGGGCTTGCGCAGCGAAGCCTGGGGAGCTTGAGGGGTACCCCCTCAACTCCACTTTTCCCCTTGAGAGCAGGACCGGTGGGCCAATGCCCGAGCTGCGCAGGTCCACGGTGCAGGATGCAAGATGCAAAATAATGCAGACAAACTGAGACCTATCGAAAACCTCATCATTGACATGGACGGCGTCCTCTATCGAGGCCATGAGGCCATACCCGGTTTGAGGGAATTCTTCGCCTTACTAAGAGCGCGCTCCATAGGTTTCATCCTCGCTACCAATAACTCTACCCGCACCGCCCAGCAGTACGTGGACAAGCTGGCCCAAATGGGAGTAGAAGTGGCCCTGTCGGAGATTTTGACTTCGTCGCAGGCCACAGCCATGTACCTGGAGACCCTGGCTCCGCCGGGGACAAAGGTCTATGTGATCGGAGAAGAGGGCCTCGAAACCGCCGTGCGTGAAAGGGGTTATATCATTAGCGGAGACGGTGCCGAGTTTGTGGTGGTGGGCATGGACAGGCGACTTAGTTACGAGAAGCTCAAGGTGGCAACCCTCCTCATTCGTAGGGGAGCCAGGTTCATCGGCTCCAACCCGGACAAGACTTTGCCCACCGAGGAAGGTCTTATCCCAGGAGCAGGGGCCATGCTGGCCGCTTTGGAGGCCTCTACAGGCATTGCCCCCACTATCGTAGGCAAGCCAGAGCGCACCATCTTTGAGTTGGCCCTGGTCAAATTGGGAGGCAGCAAAGAGGACACAGCAATCGTCGGGGATCGCCTGGAAACCGACGTCCTGGGCGGCTACAACGCTGGCCTGATGACCATTTTGGTCCTGTCAGGAGCCGCCACCCGCCAGGACGTGGACAGCGCACCGGTCAAACCTGACCTTGTCTTCGAGGACGTGCGGCACTTGTATGAAGTCTGGCGGCAATTGTAGCCAAGTTGAGTCGAACATGCAGTAGATCGCAATCTGAGAGCAGAGTGGGCTCCCACGCCCGCGAACCGGCGGCATGGGGGCCGCCTCTGCTGGGAATCCATGATCCATTACATGGGCAGGAGCCCCGCTCAGGGAGAGTTGCCCCGGATCTGGGTCTGCAGATCGAGCAGGGCACTTTGCAGTTCCCCCAGGAAATCAGCAAACGGCGTCCCGGCAACGGGGATGGCCAGTGGTACCTCCAGATCCAGCGGCACCGTGGCAGAGACGGGCACTGTTCGACTAATCTCCACCGGTACACTGAGGTCTATGGGCACGATCATCGCCACCGGAATGTCCACGTCCAGCGGTACCTCGACGGTGATGTCCCCCAGCAGGGTTGGGATAGGTACTTGCAACGTTTGCTCGACCGAGACGGTAGTACTGATAGGGATAGCAGCCACTATGGGCACGTCCAGCTTTTCATAGAAGGGCACCTCGGCCACGATGGGCAGTTCATCCTGGAAGCGGAAAGTGTAGCGGATGGTCTCCCCTTCCAACGCCCTCAGACCGACGGCAGCTTGTGTTGTCAAGTGCAGCGCTGCTTGCCGGGCACGATAGAACTGCAAGACGATAAAGACGTCAAGGACTAACGAGACCAGAACAAAGATCACCAGCAGAGCAAGAGCTATTTTGCGCATCTTCCCTCCCCAGCGGTGTGATGCAGGAATTATACCCCGCTTGGCCGAGGCCGTCAATGTAGCGCGACGCTTATGGGCTTGCGCAGCAGAAGCCCGGGGAGTACGAGGGGTGCCCCCTCGCCCACATCCTTTCTCCAGCGGGACTCGATTCGATGCCCTGGTCTCCCACCCGACGGAGGGAAGAGAGAACGGTGGCCCCCCCTCACACCTCTCGATCGTTCGGCTGAGCCCTTCGACCCTTCGACTGGGCTCAGGGCAGGCTTTGCTCAGGACAGGCGCTCACGACGAAGCCTGCTAAGCAGGCCGACGCTTGTACCGTTGGATTATGGTAACTACTTATTGACTTTCATAGGCAAGTTGTAGTATACTCACTACAGCGAGTCCCAGTAAGGGATAGTCCCCCTCTCAAGTGTTGCTGGTTCGACAGCCACTACCTGCGTACCCTGCTCTTCCTGGATCGCCAGATCCAGGGGATTGGCGGCGGATCTGGCGATCCCGCCGGAGCAGGATGGGACAGCAACATCCAAGGGGGAGACTACCCAGTAGAGAATATTGGTTTGAGGAGGTGGTGAGAATGTTTTACTTTGACCCTTTGTATTTTGTCTTTGCCCTGCCGGCGTTGTTGCTGGCCTTCTACGCACAGTTCAAGGTCCAGTCATCCTATCGCAAATACCTGCAGGTGCCCAACCAGCGGGGCATCAGCGGCCTGGAAGCGGCGCAACGTCTGCTCTACGACAACGGCCTGAGTCACGTCGGCATCGAAGGCACGCGGGGGGAGTTGACCGATCACTATGACCCCCGCACCGAGATCCTGCGCCTTTCAACCGGTGTGGCCCGCAGCCAATCGGTGGCTGCTCTGGGCATCGTGGCCCACGAGGTAGGCCACGCCGTGCAGGATGCCACAGCCTACGGCCCCTTGAAGTTGCGCTCGGGCCTGGTGCCTGTGGTCAACATCGGCTCGTGGCTGGGGCCTATCCTCTTTATGGTGGGCCTGCTGTTCAACTCTCTTAATCTGGCCTGGGTAGGGGTGGCAGCCTTTGCTGGCAGCCTGGTCTTTGCCCTCATCACTCTGCCCGTGGAGTACAACGCCAGCCATCGAGCCGTGCAAATGCTCCAGGCCAGCGGCCTGGTCAGCCAGGCGGAGCTGAGAGGGGCCAGGAGCGTCCTGTCGGCGGCGGCTCTGACCTACGTGGCCGCCGTGGCTCAGGCTCTATCCACGCTCCTCTACTATATCGTTGTGCTGGGCGGCTTTCGCCGCCGCCGCGATTAAGAGAGCAACTGCTCCCGCCGGATTTGTAATCCGGCGGATGGGCAGCGGACTGCAAATCCGCTGCGAGCAACAAATCAGTGCGAAGGGGCTATGCCCGACCCAATTGCCTTGCTTGACCTGACCCACGCTCAATTGAAGGAGTTGTTGACATCCTGGGGCGAACCTTCTTTCCGGGCCGATCAGGTCTGGGGATGGCTGTATCGCTCCCTGGTCTCCGACTTTGACCAGATGCGCAACCTGCCCAAGGAACTCAGGGCCCGATTGGGTGAAGCAGCCTATCTGCCAACGTTGACCCCTCTGGCGGAGAGCGTCTCGGCCGATGGCCTGACGCGCAAGGTCCTTTTTGCCTTGCGAGACGAAGAGACCATCGAGAGCGTGTTTATGCGCTACGAGCGGCGGCGCACGGTCTGCATCTCCACCCAGGTGGGTTGTCCCGTCGGGTGCCCTTTCTGCGCCACCGGCCAGAGCGGCTTCGCGCGGAATCTGACGGCCGGGGAGATTGTCGAGCAGGTGCTGTACTTCGCCCGGCAGTTGATAGAGGAAAAGGGACAGGGGATAAGTAACGTGGTGATCATGGGCATGGGCGAGCCGCTGCTCAACTACGAGGCTACCTGGCAGGCCATCGAAACGCTGAACGATGCCAGGGGGTTCGGTTTGGGAGCGCGCCGGATCACCCTTTCCACTGTGGGCGTCGTGCCTGGCATCCAACGACTGAGTCGGGAGAAGCTGCAAGTCGGCCTGGCGGTCTCCCTCCATGCTCCCACCGACAGGCTGCGAGACAGGCTGGTGCCGCTCAACCGGCGCTATCCTCTCCGCCGGTTGATGGCCGCTTGCCGGGAGTACGTGCAGAACACGGGTCGGCGGATTACCTTCGAATACGCACTGATGGAGGGGATCAACGACTCCCTGGAACAGGCCCAGCGCTTGGCTCATTTGCTGCAAGGGCTTACTTGCCACGTCAACCTGATCCCGTTGAACCCCACAGTTGAGTCACCCTACCAGCCCTCGTCCCGCAAGATGGCCCTGGCCTTTCAGCGGGAACTGGAGCGCCAGAGGATTCCCACCACCATGCGGGTAGGGCGCGGCATTGACATCCAGGCCGGGTGCGGGCAGTTGCGGGGACGGAGGGAGCACGCATCGCCTGCCCGCTGAGAGTGTTTAGGGCTCCTTTGCTCCGGCTGATTTGTAATCCAGCCGCCGGACCGCGCCGGATTCCAGATCCACCACGAGCAGATCCACCCGACGCCTGGGGCGGGACGCCTCCTTGCAATTTTGCCCAATACAGTGTATCATTATCCCGGAGACACACCCGTGATCAAAATTGCCTCCTCCATTCTGGCGGCCGATTTCACCCGGCTGAGAGAGCAGGTGGCCGAGGCCGAAACCGCCGGAGCCGACTATATTCACATTGACGTCATGGACGGCCACTTTGTGCCTAACATCACGGTCGGCCCCCTGGTGGTGCGGGCGGTGAGGCGGGTCACCAGGTTGCCCCTGAGCGTGCACCTCATGATTGAAGCGCCGGAAAGCTACCTGGACGCTTTCGCCGAAGCTGGCGCTGACACGCTGACTGTCCACGTCGAGACCTGTCCCCACCTCCATCGCACGGTGCAGCAGATCAAAGAGCTGGGGACAAAGGCTGGCGTCTCCTTAAACCCGGCCACACCTCTGGTCTCTCTGGAAGAGATGCTGGAGTACGTTGACCTGATCCTCTTGATGACGGTCAATCCCGGTTTCGGGGGACAGGAATTCATCGAGAGCTCGCTGCCCAGGATACGGCGGCTGCGAGAAATGCTGGCGGCCAAGGGTCTGGAAGTGGAGTTAGGGGTTGACGGGGGGATCAACGCCGAGACGGCCCCCCGGGTAGTGGCAGCCGGGGCCGACGTGCTGATAGCAGGGGAAGCCATCTTTGGAGCCAGAGAGGGCGTTGCGGAGGCGATGAGGAGGATACGAGAGAGCCTGCAAACCGTGACTCAGAAATGAACTATGGCGTTCTATTCATCGTTTTCAGGCACTTGGCGCAGACGTTCAGACGCTTGGTGACGTTGCCCTCGGTGATGATCACTTTCTGGATGTTGGGCTTCCACTGGCGTTTGGTCTTCTTATGGGAGTGGCTGACATTGTGCCCAAACTGCGGGCTCTTACCACAAATGTCGCATTTGGCCATTTACTTCACCCCTTTCGCAAATCAGCCGCCACGACGGGCGGCTAACCTTAGATTCTGACAGCGGCCCATATCATACCACAACAGGCCATTCTGCGCAACTTTCTAGGAATTCATTGACGCCTGTGTGCTAAAGTGTTGAGAGAGACAGCAGTTGCTACAGCGAGGTAAGTAACCATGACAGAAAAGACAAACCTAGGCAAGATCGAGGTCTCGCCGACGGCTATCGCCAGCTTGGCCAGCCGGGCTGTGTTGGAAAGCTATGGCGTCGTCGGCATGTCCTCCAGAAGCCTGGGTAGCGGCCTGGCCGAGCTACTCCGACGGGACTTCCATAAGCGAGGAATCGAAGTGAGGCTCGAGGAGAACGAGATCATCATTGACCTGTATGTGATCATCGAGTACGGCACCAGGATCTCCGCCGTTGCCCATAACATCATGAGCAACGTCAAGTTCAGCGTGGAGAAATCCCTGGGCCTGCCCGTGGCTGAAGTGAACGTCCACGTTCGGGGACTGCGGGTGAGTAGCGAAGATTAAGGCTCTGAAGGACAGGTTCTTCTTGCATTCCGAGAGTCTGTATTAGCGCGATGGAGGTATGCTGTTTTGGTAGATGGGAAAGCACAGAAGGTACAAGAAGACCGCCCTCTCAGAAAGCACGAGACGGGCAATCCGATATGGACTTGTGACGGGCAAGGGTTAAAGAGGCTTCTGGAGGCTGGCACCGCCTGGCTGGAGACACACATGGACGCCATCAACTCCCTGAACGTGTTCCCCGTGCCGGACGGTGACACGGGCACCAACATGCTGCTCACCATGCAGGCCGCCCTGGAGGAAATTGCCAACTCCCCCGAATCCTCGGTTTCGGCCATCGCCCACGCCGCAGCTCACGGGGCCCTGATGGGAGCTCGCGGTAACTCGGGCGTGATCCTCTCTCAGATATTGCGAGGAGTGGCCAGAAGCCTTGACAAAGAGGGCGAGTTTAACGCCTCTGGGCTCGCCTCAGCTATGAAGGAAGCCACATCCACGGCCTACAAAGGCGTGATCAAACCGGTGGAGGGCACCATTCTGACTGTGGTCCGTGAAGCAACCGAGGCAGCCGTGACCGCCGCCGCAGAGGAGGAAGACCTGCGCCTGGTGCTGGAAAAGGTGGTGAATGAAGCCAAGGAATCAGTGGCCAGGACACCTTCCCTTTTACCGGTGCTGGCCGAGGCTGGAGTGGTGGACGCCGGAGGACAGGGACTCTTCATCATCTTGGAGGGTATGTTGCGCTACGTCCGAGGTGAGACAGTAGAGGTGGATTTTGCCCTGGAGACCGCCGTTGACCTCCACCTGCCAAGCGAGGGCGAGTACGGCTATGATGTTCAATTCGTCATACAGGGCCAAGACCTGAACCTGGAAGAGATCAGAGACACCATTGCCGCTATGGGTGAATCAACCCTGGTGGTGGGCGATTCCACCACTGTCAAGGTGCACATCCACACCGAAGAACCGGGCACGCCTCTCAACTACGGTGCCAGCGTCGGCTCCTTAAGCAAGATCACCGTTGAGAACATGCAAGAACAGTATCAGGAGTTCATCCTCAGCCAAGCCCAACCTTCTGTGACTTTATCTGTGACTTCAGAGGAGGTCTGCGACATCGCCACCGTTGTGGTCGCCCAGGGCCCTGGCCTGGTTCGCGTCTTCGAGAGCCTGGGAGCCAGCGCCGTTGTGCCTGGCGGCCAGACCATGAACCCCAGTACTGAAGAGTTGCTCAAAGCTGCCGAGGAACTCAAAACAGACCAAGTCATCATCCTGCCCAACAATGCCAACATTATCTTGGCCGCCCAGCAGGCTCAGAAACTCTCAGGAAAGAACATCCGCATTGTGCCTACCAGGACCATTCCCCAGGGGGTCAGTGCCCTCCTGGCCTTCAACTATCAGGCTGACCTGGATACTAATGCCAGGGTTATGGAGCGAGCGGCTGGAGAGGTCCAGACGGTGGAGATAACCATAGCCACTCGCTCCGTGCAATTGGATGGGGTGGATGTGAAAAAGGGGGAAGTCATCGGCTTGTTAGATGACACCCTGGCTGCCTCGGGCAGCTCACCGGAACGGGTCATTGAAGATGTGCTTCGGCAAATGAAGGCCGAGGAATACGAGATCATTACTATCTACTACGGTGAAAACGTCACCCAGGGAGAGGCTGAGGCACTGGCGGCCAGGATCAGCCAGGATTACCCTGAGCAAGAGATAGAACTGGTCAATGGCGGGCAACCCCATTATCCTTACATTATATCGGCGGAATAGCCCCCGGCCTGCGAGAAAGACAGGCCACAAGTCATAGGCTGAGGAGAGCACTATGGTCAAGGTCGTCACAGACAGCACAGCACATCTGGAGCCGGGAGTGGCTGAGGAACTAGGGATCAGTATCGTCCCCCTCAACATCCACTTCGGCGACGAGATCCTGCGCGATGGAATAGACATCACTACCGCCGAGTTCTTTCGCTGGCTCGACCGCAGCCCGGAAATGCCCACGAGTTCCCCCCCTTCGAGGAGTACTTTCGAGAGGGTCTACAGTGAGCTCAGTACAGCTACAGATGAAATCATTTCTATTCACATCTCGAGCAAATTGAGCCAGACCTGCGCTGTGGCCAATGCAGCCGCGGCACCCTTTCTTGGCCGCTGTAGCATTGCGGTCGTTGACTCCTTCACTACGTCCCTGGGTCTGGGAATACTGGCTACCGCAGCGGCCAAAGCGGCAGCCCAGGGCAGGGCCCTGGATGAAATCGTGCGCCTGCTCAGAGGCATGATCCCCCACATTTACATCGTCTTCTTCGTCGAAACTCTGGACTATCTGGAGAGGGGAGGGTACATCGGCAGAGCTCAGTCCATACTGGGGAGCATGTTAGGCATCAAGCCCCTTCTGATCATTGAGGAGGGCGAAATAGTGCCTCTGGAGAAAGTGCGAACACGGCTGAGAGCCATTGACAAGCTTTTCGAGTTCGTGGTAGAATTCTCCCACATCGAGCAAATGGCTATTTTGCAGAAGAGCCCTGTGGCCACCGAGGAGACACTGCTCCTCATTGAGCGCCTGGAAATGGTCCTGCCGGAAATGGAGTTTCCTATTATCACTTATGGGCCTGTCCTGGCTACCCACGTAGGCTCTAACACCATGGGGGTCATTGTCTACGAAGGAATGGTATAACATTGGTGACTGGGTGCTTGCGTGGTTAGGGGGCTTGCTCTCCTGATGACCTGTACCGCCTGTGCCGCAATCACCACTGTTGCGCCACTATTGCGCCGCTGTTGCGGTGTAGAGGGTACAGGCGGTGCAGGAGTGGCGCCACAGTGGTAAAAGTCATGGGAAAAATCAAGGTCGTTACCGACAGCGCGGCTGATATCCCGCCAGAGCTGGCCCAAAGGCTGGACATCACCGTCCTGCCTTGCTATGTTATCTTTGGCTCGGAGGTCTACCGCGACGGCGTTGACCTCACCCCTCAGGAGTTCTATGACAAGCTGGCCACGAGCCCCATCTTGCCTACTACCTCCCAGCCTCCTTTGGGGCTCTTTGTGGAGACCTACCAGAATTTGCTTCAGGAGAGCGAGGGGATCGTATCTATTCACATTGCCTCAACCCTGAGTGGCATTTTCAACGCCGCCCGCGTCGCCGCCGATGCCCTGTCCGAGGTTCCCATCGTGGTGATTGATTCTCAGCAGCTCTCGATGGGGGCCGGTTGGCAGGTCATCATGGCCGCCCAGGCCGCTCAAGAGGGACATACCCTGGAAGAAGTTGTTTCCCTGGTGCAGGCCATCCGGCCTCATGCCCGCGCTGCAGCCATGCTGGACAGCCTGGAGCACGTCAGGAGAAGCGGACGCATCAGCCGGGTGACCGCTCTGATGGGTACAGCGCTGAAGGTCAAACCACTGTTGCAGATCGTGGCTGGCGAGGTTGGGTCCATTGCCACAGTGCGAACCAGGGGCAAAGCCCTGCGACGCCTGGCGGAGCTCGTGGCTGCCCAGGGTGCTTTCACAGAATTGTGTGTGGCTCACGCCGACGCAGCGGAGGCTGCCCAGGAAGTCGTCGAAAGGCTGAGTACCATGCATCCCAGAGAGCGCCTTCTAGTTTGCCAGGCCGGAGCAGCCGTCACCACCCACCTGGGATTGGGGGCGGTGGGCATCTGTGGGGTGCTGGAAAAGTGATGCCCAAAGGGCATGAGGAGGGGCCATCGTTTGGTCAAGATCGTTACCGATAGCACGGCCGACATCCCAGAGGGATTGGCGGCTGAGCTGGGAATCACCATCGTGCCCTGTAACGTCCACTTTGGCCTGGAGACCTACCGTGATGAGATCGAGTTGAGCAAGGAGGAGTTCTACGCTAGGCTGAAGACCAGTCCCACTCTGCCAACCACATCGGCTCCAGCAGTAGGGCTCTTTGAAGCGACCTATAGAAAACTGGCCAGTGACACAGACCAGATCCTTTCCATTCACGTAGCCAGCTCCCTGAGCGCCATCTACAATTCTGCCTGCCTTGGGGCGGAGGCCATTTCAGACGTCGAGATTGCTCTCATTGACTCCGGGCAAGCTTCTATGGGCTTGGGTTGGCTGGTCATCGCTGCGGCGCGAGCAACCCGGGCAGGCCAGTCGTTGGCCCAGATCGTGGCCCTGGTTGAAGACATGATGCCACGGGTGCGTCTCTTCGCTGCTCTGGACACGTTGGAGTACCTGCGGAAAGGGGGACGGGTCGGCAAGACCGTGGCCGTTTTGGGCACCCTGCTCAACATCAAGCCCCTGGTCGAAGTCAGGGATTCCGCTGTTCTGCCTCTGGAGCGAGTGCGGACGAGGTGGAGGTCCGTCCAGCGTTTGATAGAACTTACCGCCGAACTTGGCCCTCTGGAGGAACTGGCGGTGCTTCATTCCAACGCTCCCCAAGAAGCTCAGCGGTTGGCAGAAGAGATTTCGTTCCTGCACCCCCTGGAACGGGTCCTGATCGTCGAAGCGGGTGTTATCATCGGCACCCACGCTGGCCCCAATGGCCTCGGTGTGGCTTGTGTACTGGCCCGCTGATTGATAACATTCAAAAGCGAGGATAACGTGTTATCGGCATTGGAGACATTGGACAAGATTGTAACTCAAGAGAAGAGACTGGGATACCGCAACAAGGCTGTCATCGGCGGTTTGGACAAATTTGCTTCGACGTGGGAGCAGCAGGCTCTGGCCCAGGCGCAAACCCCTGACGAGAAGCAGTTCGTTGCGGACACCGTCGCCCAGCTTGCAAACTACCCCGCTGTGGAGGACCGCCAGGAGCGGGCCAAAATAGTACAAGACATACTGGACAGGCTGGAAGAGTTTCAAAGGGCTCATCCCGAGCAAGGTCGAGGGGAAAAGGGCGCGGAGGGGCCGGAGAGAGAAGTGAGGGCGGAGGAAGGGCCTGTCCTGAGCCCTGCCCTGAGCAAGGTCGAAGGGAAAGTCGAAGGAAATGTCGTAGGGCCGCCCAAATCCCCTAGGAAGGGAGAAATCCCCAGACCAGTAAAGCCCAGGGCCCGTCCTGAGCCCAGTCCTGAGCAAAGTCGAAGGGAAGGTCGAAGGGAACACATCGGCCCCGGCCTGGATTCACCGATCACCGTTCTGCCTGGCATCAGCGACGGCTACGCCAAACGCCTGAAGCGCCTGGGGGTAACCACCATTCGTGACCTGCTCTACCTCTTCCCCCGCCGCTACGATGATTACCGCTCCCTGAAGACCATCAACCAGTTGCAATATGGTGAGGAGGTAACGATCATCGGCGCCATCTGGGATACCATGGCTCGGCAGACGAGAGGAGGAGGCAGCCTCGTCACCAGCATCATCTCTGACGGCACTGGCACCATCCAGGCCACCTGGTTCAATCAGCCCTATCTGGAAAAGCAGATGCGTCCGCGGCGCCAGGTCGTCCTCAGCGGCAAGGTGGACGAGTACCTGGGTCGCCTCACCTTCCAGTCGCCAGAGTGGGAGCCTTTGGACAAAGAATTGATTCACACCGGGCGACTGGTTCCCGTCTACCCCCTCACCAAAGGCATCACCAGCCGCTGGCTGCGTCGCCTGACCAAACGGACCGTGGACTACTGGACCAAGCGTCTGCCCGACCACCTGCCGGCCAGTTTGCGCCAGAGGGCCAACCTGATGGACCTGGAGCCGGCCATCTGCCAGATTCATTTCCCCGACAATCAGCAGACCTTGGAGCAGTCACACCGCCGGCTGTCCTTCGACGAGTTTTTCCTGATTCAGATGGGCGTCCTCCGCCAGAGGCACGACTGGCGGACCCAACCGGGCCGGGCTGTAGCCGTAAATGAGGGGCTGTTAGAGTCTTTCGTCCGCTCCCTGCCCTTCGAGTTGACTAAAGCCCAGCGACGGGTTCTGCGGGAGATTGTCAACGACCTGCGCTCGGCCAAGCCTATGAACCGCCTCCTGCAAGGAGACGTCGGCTCCGGCAAGACGGTGGTGGCCGTGGCCGCCATGCTCCTGACCGTGGCCAGTGGTTGCCAGGCCGTCATCATGGCCCCCACGGAGATATTGGCGGAGCAGCACTACAAAAACGTCACCCAACTCCTGGAAGGCATAAGCAGTATGGGGCAAAGTGGGCCGAGCGAACTGGGGGCTACGCCTCCATCAGCCCCATCAGTTCCCTCTCTCAACATCCGCCTCCTTACCGGTAGCTTGAGACCCACAGAAAAGGAGCAGATTCACGGGGAAATCGCCGCTGGCGAAGTAGACATCGCCATCGGCACTCATGCCCTGATTCAGGAAGGCGTGGATTTCAAGGACCTGGCCCTGGCCGTCATTGACGAGCAGCACCGTTTCGGCGTGACTCAGCGGGCAGCCCTGCGCCAGAAAGGCTACAATCCTCACGTCCTGGTCATGAGTGCCACCCCCATCCCCCGCAGTCTGGCTCTGACCATCTACGGCGATTTGGATATCTCAGTCATTGACGAGTTGCCTCCCGGCCGCCGGGTGATCGAGACCAGTTGGTTGTTGCCCCGCGAACGGGAGCGAGCCTACAGTTTCGTGCGCGGTCAAATCGAGCAAGGCCATCAAGCCTTTATCATCTGCCCCCTGGTAGAGGAATCGGAGAAAATTGAGGCCAAGGCTGCGGTGGAAGAACACCGGCGGCTACAAGAGCAAGTTTTCCCCGACCTGCGCCTGGGCCTGCTTCATGGCCGCATGAAAGGCGAAGAGAAAGAAGCTGTCATGGCTCAGTTCCACCGGGGCGAACTGGACATCCTGGTCTCCACCTCGGTGGTAGAGGTGGGCATTGACGTGCCCAACGCCACGGTCATGCTGGTGGAGGGAGCCGAGCGATTCGGTCTGGCTCAATTGCATCAGTTCCGGGGCCGGGTTGGCCGCAGTGAATACCAGTCCTATTGCCTGTTAGTGGCCGATTCGCCGTCCTTTGAAGGCCAACAACGGCTGATGGCCATCGAAAGCACCCAGGATGGTTTTGCTCTGGCGGAGAAGGACCTGGAACTGAGGGGGCCGGGCGAGTTCTTCGGCACTCGCCAGAGCGGCCTGCCTGATCTCAAGCTGGCCAAATTGAGCGATGTGAGGATTCTGGAGCAGGCTCGGACCGAGGCCCTGGCCCTTTTCCGAGAGGACCCGGATTTGAGCAAGCCCGAACACCGTCTTCTGGCCAGGAAGGTGAACGAGTTCTGGAAAGGAGAGGGGGATTTGAGCTAAACTTTTTCTTAGGCCACCTGTACCGCCTACACCGCAACCGCCACTGTTGCGATACAACAGTGGTATAAGCATCGTTGCCCAACAAGCCAAAGGAGGCTCATTGTGACCATCGCTGTCTATCCCGGCACCTTCGATCCCGTCCACTACGGGCACGTGGACATTGCCACCCGGGCGGCAACCATCTTCGAGCGCCTCATCGTAGCCGTGTACAACCGACCGCTCAAGAACCTCTTGTTCGCCACCGAGGAGCGCCTGGCCCTGATGCGGGAAGCCCTGAAAGGAATACCTAACATTGAGGTTGATAGCTACGGCAGTTTGACAGTGGAGTACGTCCGCCGGAAAGGGGCTACAGTTATCGTGCGTGGCCTGAGGGTGACTTACGATTTTGAACTGGAGTACCAGATGGCCCTCGCCAACAGGAAGCTGGCTCCTGATGTAGAAACAGTCTGCTTGATGACCAGTCTGGAGCATGCTTTCCTGAGTTCCAGTAACGTCAAAGAGATAGTGATGCACGGAGGGTGCGTAGATAAGTTAGTGCCACCTCACGTGGCGGTCGCGCTCAGGAAAAAAGCGGAAGCCCTGGGCGATGACATTAATAGCAGGGTGCGGCTGATCTCGCTGCGAGATTAGCATCTTTCTTCGACACCATGTCCGTCAAAAGGGGGTGGTTGAGATCGAAATTCAGCATCTAGTTGACCGTTTGGAGTCGCTTCTCAATGAGAGTTGGCTGATTCCCCTCACCTCTAATCGCATCATAAGCGAGGAAGAGTATCTGGACATTGTAGACCAGATGCGCATCACCATCCCCGCAGAAATCAAGCAGGCCAAGCGGATCCAACAGGAAAGAGAGCGCGTCATAGCCCAGGCTCAGGAGGAAGCCGAGCGCATCGTGGCTCAGGCCAGAGAGGAAACCGAGCGCATCGTCGCCCAGGCCAGGGAGCAAGCGGCCAGCATCGCTAACGAGCACGAGGTCTTGAGAAGTGCCGAGACAAGAGCTGAGACGCTCCTCAAACAGGCGCGGCAGCAAGCAGAAGACGTCAAGGCCGGTGCTGATGATTACGTCATCGAAGTGTTAAGCGAACTGGAAGAACAACTCATGGCCTTCCTGACCACCGTTCGCAATGGCCTCGAGGCTGTGCAGAGGGACAGAGGCAGAAGAGAGGAGGCCAGCGATAGCCAGCCCCGCCAATTTTGACATCATGACCATCTTGCCTTATAATGGCGATTGATATATGGTCGTAGGTTCAAGGTGCGGTTAAGATGCGCTTCAATGTCGCTCAGTTGCTCAAGGAACCTGTAGGTTCCACGCGCAAATATCGTTTAGCAGAGGATGTCCAGGACCTTGGCGACGAGGTAAAACTGACGCATCCCATTGAGGGAGCGCTCAGGTTGATCCACACCACTGAAGGGGTGCTGGCCAGTGGCCAATTCCACACCGAGGTCGAATTGACCTGCAGTCGCTGCCTGGAGTCCTTTTCAACCGCTGTAGACTTTACGCTGGAGGAGGAATTCCATCCCACCATTGACATCAGCACGGGAGCCAAATTGCCTTCGGTGGACGGCGAAGATGACGCTATTCTGATTGATAGTCAGCACATCATTGACCTGCGCGAAGTGATGCGCCAGGACATCCTTCTCGCTCAGCCTTCCCGTCCGCTATGCAAGCCGGACTGTGCCGGTTTGTGCTCCCAATGTGGGCAAAATCTGAACGAGGGTCCTTGCACCTGTGAGCAATCCCTCGACGATCCCCGTTGGGAGGCCTTGCGGGCCCTACGATGATGTAGAAATGATCTTTCAAGAGAGGAGCAATCGAGAAAGTGGGAGCTTTACCAAAGAGAAAGATATCTAAGGGGCGCCGTAACCGCCGACGGTCACATCACGCTTTGCGGCCAGCCAATCTGGTACCCTGCCCCCAGTGCCATGAACTTCGTCTGCCCCACCACGTGTGTCCATCTTGTGGTTCATACAAAGGCGTCGAAGTCGTCGAGATTAAAACGAAGAAAACCGAGTAAGAGTTTTGCCTCTATAAAACCACTTACCGAGGCCGTGCTGGGAGAAGTCTGCACGGCTTTGGTTGTTTCAGCCCCCCGATGGTGACCTATAACGCCTGTCCCGTCAACACCGCAACAGTGGTGCAATAGTGGCGCAACAGTGGTAAGCGAAACCTCCACCTGGCGAAGGGGTTATCAGTAGTGTGAAAGAAGGCAAGGAGGGACAAGGCCCGCTTTGTTGACGCTGTCTCTAGTGTATGCTATAATCTGACAAGCCAGGGTCTGCGCAGCAGGTCGGGGGGCGTGGGGGGTGTCCCCCCAAGTTCCCTCTCTCTTCTCCCACTGAGGAGCATTGGCCCACCGACCCTGCTCCCAGAAGGGGAAAAGGAGTTGAGGGGGTATCCCTCAAGCTCCCCAGGCTTCGCTGCGCAAGCCCCCGCCAGGGGAGGAACCGTGATCAAAACAGCCCTCAATGAACTGTTGGGGATCGAACACCCTGTTATTCAGGGAGGGATGGCCTGGGTGTCCACGGCCGAGTTGGCGGCCGCTGTATCTGAAGCCGGGGGTCTAGGCATCCTTGGTGGAGGCAACGCGCCCCCCGACTATGTACGCGACCAAATCCGGCAGACCAAAGCCATGACCAGCAAGCCCTTCGGGGTGAACATCCCCCTTTTCACCCCCTACCTGGATGAGATCCTGAACGTCTGCATTGAGGAGAGGGTGGCAGTGGTGGCTACGGGGGCCGGCAGCCCTGGTACTTTCATCCCGCAACTTAAGGAAGCGGGTCTTAAGGTCATGCCCGTGGTATCTTCGGTAGCCCTGGCCAAACGCCTGGAGCGCATGGGGGCCGACGCCCTGGTGGCCGAAGGGATGGAATCGGGAGGGCACATAGGCGATGTGGGCACATTGCCTCTGGTGCCCCAGGTGATAGATGCGGTCAAGGTGCCTGTCATCGCCGCCGGCGGCATCGCCGACGGGCGTGGCCTGGCGGCCGCCCTGGCTTTGGGAGCAGCCGGAGTACAGATGGGCACCCGTTTCATCGCTACCGTTGAGTGCATCGCTCACCAGAACTACAAAGAGAAAATCGTCAAGGCCAGAGACCGGGCCACCATGACCTCTGGTCACAGCCTGGGACACCCCGTGCGGGCCATCAGGAACCCCATGGCCCGAAAATTCGGGGAAATGGAAAGAACCAGTTGTTCAGAAGAGGAGATCATCGAGTTTGGCACGGGCAAATTGCGTCTGGCTGTGGAGGAAGGGGACGTGATCAACGGCTCGCTCATGGCCGGTCAGAGCAGCGGCCTGGTGCAGGACATCGTGACCGTCAAAGAGGTCATCGAGCGCATGGTAGCCGAAGCGGAGCAGATCATTGCCGGGTTGCAAGGGGTCGTAGCATGAGCAAAACCGCTTTCCTTTTCCCTGGCCAAGGTTCACAGTACGTGGGTATGGGCCAGGACCTGTACGAGACCTATCCACAGGTTCGGGCTATTTTCGACCAGGCCGATGAAGTCCTGGGGTTTGCCCTATCGGATCTGTGCTTCAACGGATCAGAGGAGGCGCTGAATGACACCATTAATACCCAACCGGCTATCTTTGTGACCAGCATTGCTCTCCTGAGAGCGTTAGAAAGCAACAAGTCTCAGCCCCCAGGTTTCGCAGCCGGGCACAGCCTGGGCGAGTACTCGGCTCTCGCGGCGGCCGGGGCAATGGATTTTGCAGCCGGGCTACAATTAGTGAGGGAACGTGGGCGCCTGATGAAAGAGGCCGGCGAACGAAGCCCCGGTGGGATGGCAGCAGTGCTGGGCCTGGAGGCAGAGGCAGTGAATGAGGTCTGCCGCCGGGCCAGAAAAGAGACGGGTGGGGTCATCCAGGTGGCCAACTACAACTCGCCGGGCCAGATCGTCATCTCCGGTGATTTCAGGACGCGAGATGAAGCCATAGAACTGGCCAAAGCTGAAGGAGCCAGGCGGGTGGTGCCTCTGGCGGTCAGTATCGCCGCCCACTCGCCCTTGATGGAGTGCATCGTTGACGAGTTCCGCCAGGCGGTTGAGGCTGTTGAATTTCGGAGACCGACGGTTCCCGTGGTGGCCAACGTCAGCGCCGTGCCTCTGGAAAGCATCGAAGCCATCCAGGAAGAGATGGTGCAGCAACTCACCTCGCCGGTGCGCTGGGTGGAATCTGTACGGTACATGATAGGGCAGGGCGTCACAGAGTTCGTAGAGATTGGGCCCAAGGACGTGTTGACGAAGCTGATGCGGCGCATTGACAAAAGCGTGCAGGCGATGAGTGTGGGGGATGTAACAGCAGTAGAAAGTAAACAAGGAGAAGAGATATGAACCTAAATGACAAAGTCGCCGTCGTCACCGGCGCGGCCCAGGGTATCGGGCGGGCCATCGCTGAGACCCTGGGCCAGCGCGGAGCCCATGTGGTGGTGGCCGACCTGCAGGTGGAGAAGGCCGAGGCCACAGCTAAGGAAATCGTCGCCGACACCGGCCGGCGGGCCATTGCCGTCAAGGTAGACGTGGCCGACAACGCCAGCGCCAAGGCCATGATTGACCGCGCCATCGCCGAGTTTGGGCGCATTGACATCCTGGTGAACAACGCTGGTATCACCGGCGATAACCTGATCATGCGGATGAAAGAGGCCGACTGGGACCTGGTCCTCAACATCAACCTCAAGGGCGCTTTCAACTGCTCTAAAGCCGCCATCCGTCCCATGATGAAGCAACACTACGGCCGCATCGTCAGCATCACCTCCGTCTCAGGACTGGCCGGCCAGGCGGGCCAAACGAACTACTCTTCCTCCAAGGCTGGCCTCATTGGCTTTACCAAGGCTCTGGCCAAGGAAGTGGGTTCCCGCAACATCACCGTCAACGCCGTGGCGCCAGGATTTATCGAGACCGACCTGACAGTCGATCTGCCCCAAGAGCTCAAGGATATGGCTATTCAGATGACGCCGGTGGGTAAGTTCGGGAAGCCGGAGGATGTCGCCAATGCCGTAGCCTTTCTCGTCTCCGATGAGGCCAGCTTTATCACTGGCCAGGTGTTGAGCGTTGATGGAGGCATGGTAATGCAATAGCGGCCCAGGGGGTCTGTACCGCCCGCGCCGCAATCACCGCTGTTGCCGTGCAGGAGTGGCGCAACAGTGGTAAATGACATTCAGAATGTCAAGCCGCTTTAGGATTTGGAATTAAGTGCGCTATGGATTTGTCCTCTGGAGGAGTCATATTTATGGAAGAGAAACTGGGCAGAGTAACCATCGCCCCGGAGGTACTCGTCACCATCGCCAGATTGACCACTCTTTCCATGCCTGGAGTGATCAGAATGAGCACCGATTGGATGGGCAACGTGAATCGTCTCTTGGGGCGGATGAGTTCAGGCGGTGGAGTTAGGATCGAGGTCGAGGACGAGGCCGTGACCGTAGACCTGTATGTCATCGTCGAATCGGGCGTGAATATGTATAACCTGGGCCAGGCCATACAAGCCGAGGTGACCCGGGCCATCAACGACATGGTAGGTGTGGCCGTCAGGGCAGTGAATATCCATATTCAGGACGTCGAGGGACCTTTACTCGAGGCTTAGCAACAGGGTTGTTTTATAGTGAAAGTCAGACGCCAGGCCAGAGTGACAGCTTTGCAGGCACTGTTCGAGATTGACAGCGTCAACCATGACCCTGAGATGGTCTTGCAGCGACGTCTCGAAGAGAAATCTCTGCCACCATCCGGGAGTGAGTTCGCTCGCAACCTGGTATCAGGCATCCTTGAGCATAAGATCCACCTTGATGAACTGATCCAGAAGAATGCCCCTGAATGGCCTGTAGAGCAGATAGCTATCGTTGACCGAAACATACTACGGATAGCCATCTTCGAGATTGCCATTGACCAGGGAACACCGTTGAAGGTAGCCATTAACGAAGCGGTTGAACTGGCCAAGCTATTCGGCAGTGATAGCTCACCCCGTTTCATCAACGGTGTGTTGGGCGCTCTCGTCTCGCAAGGCCGTGACTCCTTCAAAGGCCCTTCGCTGCGAGAGGAAACACAAGCAGCAAAATCATAACTTGTTGACGAAAGGTTGAGTTGCTAAATGAACATCCTAGGTATTGGACCTGCTGAACTTTTACTCATCTTTGTCATCGTTTTGATCGTTCTCGGTC
Organism: Anaerolineae bacterium; assembly: GCA_041862415.1. Lineage (GTDB taxonomy): Bacteria > Chloroflexota > Anaerolineae > E26-bin7 > E26-bin7 > E26-bin7. The sequence goes on from JBGVTF010000162.1 coordinate 25,404, forward strand.
CTGGTAAATTGCCCGAGTTGGCGAGAACCCTTGGCAAAGCTATGAGGGAACTCAGGCGTATGTCCCTGGAGGTCACAGCAGAATTCGCCAAAGAACTCCGGGATATGGAAGCTGTCTCCAAAGAAGTGAAGGAAACCACGGAGACGATCAAGCAGGCCGCAGACATCAAAAGTACGCTGGTGGAATCAGTAGAGCCAACCTCCAGCAGTGGCGAGCCGAGTGAAGAACCGAGGAGTCCTGACGTGGAGGAGACAACTACTCAGGAAGAAGCAGAAAAGAAAGACACCGTCGGAGATGAAGAAACCAGCAAAGGAGAACGAGATTGAGGACTATGAGCGAAAGCGGACAAATGACCGTCCTCGAACACCTCGTAGAACTGCGCCAACGATTGGTCAAAGCGGTACTGGCTCTGCTCATCACCACCTTTGTCAGCCTTTTATTCACCCGCCACTTTCTCGCCCTCCTCACCGCCCCTATGGGCGATAACCTGCCCCAGGCTATCAGCCCTACCGAAACCATCGTTATTTATTTCAAGGTAGCCCTCATCGGTGGGCTCGTGCTGGCCATGCCCGTCATCGTCTATCAGTTGATCAACTTCATTGTCCCCGGCCTGTACCCTCGTGAGAGGCGCTACCTCCTCATTATCGTGCCTGCCGCCAGCCTTCTCTTCGCCTTAGGAATCGCTTTCGCCTACTACGTCATGCTGCCAGCGGCTATCCCCTTTCTGCTAGGCTTCATGGGTGACATCATCCGCCAGCAGTGGTCCATCGAGAAGTACATATCTCTGGTAACGGGGCTGATGTTCTGGGTAGGGGTGATTTTCGAGACTCCTCTGGTCATTGCTTTCCTGGCTTACCTGGGTATCGTCAGCCCAGGCATGTTGTGGAAGAACTTTCGCTATGCGATAGTGCTCATTGCCATTATCGCTGCGGTGGCCACCCCCACCCCTGATCCTATCAATATGGCCCTGCTTATGCTACCGCTGGTAGTGCTTTACCTGCTCAGTATCCTGCTGGCCGTGCTTGTGTACCGGCGCAGAGAGGCCGTCACTGGTACTGTTTCACATGGACGAGCCACTGAGTGATGGAAATAGATTTCGAGGTTTTCGCCAAAAGCTGAGGCATCTGACATGGTGGAATGGGCTTATTCGGAGAGGCAAGCGACAACTGAGGGTACGGGAGGTATTAATTGAAATCCTCGCCTGTACCGCAGCAGTGGTAGAAGAGTGAGCCTGGAAAGGAGTGCTATCTTTCAATGAAGAAAGACCGAGTTCTCATCATGGGAGCTGCTGGACGTGACTTCCATAACTTTAACGTCTACTTTCGAGGCAATGAAGCCTACAAGGTAGTGGCTTTCACCGCCACCCAAATCCCCAACATTGAAGGGAGAATCTACCCCTCAGAACTGGCCGGCCCCGGCTACCCTGACGGCATTCCCATCTACCCGGAAAGCAAACTGACCGAACTGATCAAGGAACTGGACATTGACCAGGTTGTTTTCGGTTACAGTGACGTGTCCTATGACTACATGATGCACAGAGCCTCAATGGTCCTAGCCATCGGAGCCGATTTCCGTCTGATGGGCGGGAAAGAGACCATGCTGCGGGCCGGGGTGCCAGTGGTATCAGTGTGCGCTGTGCGGACTGGCTGCGGCAAGAGCCAGACCAGCCGTCGGGTGTCAGACATCCTGCGGGAGATGGGCAAGAAGGTGGTGGTCGTCCGCCACCCCATGCCCTACGGCGACCTGGTCAGGCAGGCCTGCCAGCGTTTTGCCACCTACGACGACCTGGATAAACATCAGTGCACTATCGAAGAGCGGGAGGAATACGAACCCCATCTTGACCGGGGGATGGTCGTTTACGCTGGCGTTGACTACGAACAGATTTTGCGCCAGGCAGAGCAAGAGGCCGAGGTCATCCTTTGGGATGGGGGCAACAACGACCTGCCCTTCTACGAGCCCGATCTGCACATCGTGGTGGCCGATCCCCACCGCGCTGGACACGAAGTTGCCTATCATCCTGGTGAGGCCAACCTGCGCCTGGCCGATGTGGTGGTCATCAACAAAGTTGACACCGGGGATCTGGCGGCTATCACCACTGTACACAACAACGTTCACCGCGTCAATCCCCAGGCGGCCATCATCGAAGCTGCCTCGCCCATATTTGTCGAAGCACCGGAGGCCATCAGAGGCAAGAACGTCCTGGTCGTCGAAGACGGCCCGACCTTGACTCACGGTGAGATGGCTTACGGGGCCGGCATCGTGGCGGCCAGACGTTTCGGTGCGGCCCACATCGTAGATCCACGGCCCTATGCTGTGGGTTCCATCATCGAGACCTTCGAGAAGTACCCTCAAACCGGACCACTCCTGCCGGCTATGGGCTATGGCCAGAAGCAGATCGAGGAACTGGGGGAGACCATCAACAACACCCCCTGTGACCTGGTCATTGTGGCCACGCCCATTGACCTACGGCGGGTGGTGGAGATCCGCCACCCTACCCAGCGGGTGCGCTACGAGTTACAGGAGATCGGCCAGCCGACCCTTAAGGACGTGCTTGGCGTAAAGTTTGGATAGGGCTTGAGAAGCGAGATGTCTCAAGAAGCATCTCGCTCTTTACTTTACACCACAGCAGTTTCTGAAAACATTATCATAATAAATCAATTAAGGAGGCACGCAACGATGCGAACCGTGTACGCCGTATCGGGTGGGGTGAGCAAATTCACCAAAGCCCGCCACGACAAGACCTTCCCGGCCATTGTCAAGGAAGCCTACGATTACGCCATCGCCGACATCGGTCTAGAACATCCTCACTTCTTCGAGTTGGTAGATGGCACAGTGGCTTCTTATTTTTCTGACCACTTTTCCCGCCAACTGATGGCTGGCATCATCGCCCAGGATTACCTGGGCATGTGCCCCAAGCCATCCCACCGGGTGGAGGGAGGCGGGGCCACGGGCGGCATCTGCTTCCAGGAAGGATGGAAAGCCATCGCTTCAGGCTATATGGACATCTGCCTGTGCTACGGCTTTGAGTTGATGTCCCACGTAGAGACCTGGAAAGGGAACGAGTTCATCGCCCTGGCTTCGGACGTGAGCTTTGACTATCCTGTGGGTGGCTTCTATTCCGGGTACTACGCCATGATGGTCACCCGCCACATGGCCGAGTTCGGGACCACTGTGGAGCAGATGGCCCATGTCTCAGTCAAGAACCACATCAATGCCTATCACAACCCTTATGCTCAGAAACGGAATCGCTACACCATCCAGGACGTGCGCAATGCTCCCATGGTGGCCTGGCCGCTGACCCGTCTGGACATCTGTGTGATGAGCGATGGCGCAGCCTGCACCATCCTTTGCAGTGAAGACGGCCTGGCCAAGCTGGAGAAAGCAGGCGCAACCATTCCACGGCCGCTGGTCAAGGTCCCCGCCATCGGGCGCGGCACGGACGCTATGCGGATGGCCGACCGGCCTCACCAATCCTACGAAGATTTTTACTGCTACAACGCCCTGCCCAACGAGATGGACGATGATTCGCGGGCCTATTACAGAGAGCTGTGGGACAAAGGCTTCCGTTACCCCGGCGTCCACTCCTTCCGCGCTGGCCGCATGGGGTCCAGAGAAGCTTACGAGAACGCTGGCATCACCGAGCCGCTGAATGAAATTGACTTTGTGGAATTGCACGATGCCTACACCTCCAGCGAGATCCAGACCTACGAGGACATGGGCCTGTGCCGGTACGGAGAGGGCGGAGAATTCGCCGCCAGCGGGAAGGCTTTCGTGCCCGGCGTGGATTACGGCCTGGATCTGCCGGAGGAGCCGGTTTGTCCAGTCAACCCTTCGGGGGGGCTCATCGCCTGCGGCCATCCTGTGGGGGCAACCGGGCTGATGCAGGCCGTCTTTGCCATCTGGCAGTTGCAGGGCACCATTGGCAAACACTTTGGCGACTCCACTCTGCAACTACCCGATCCCAGGCGTGGTGCTATCCACAGCCACGCTGGAACAGGTACCTACGTCACTGTCAGTATTTTGGAAAGAGAATAACGAGCCAACGCCCCACTGTAAGGAGCAAACAATGTCTGACAAAAAAGAAATCGTCAACAAGAAGGAAGAGACCCTGGGCGGCTACATCCTCCATAACGTTCCCTTCCCAAGAGAACTGAACGAGGAAACACTGGCCCTGCTCAAGCAGATGGAACCCATTCTGATTGAGCAACCCTACAGCATCACCTACCTGCATTCCTATGGACAGGATTCCCCCTTCTTCGCTGGGCTGGCCAACAAGGTCTTCCTGGGCTGTCGTGAGGCGGAGACGGGCTATACCTATGCTACTCCTCGTGGACATTGCATGTACAGCGGCCAGGAGACCGAGTGGGTGCGTTTCCCCGACGAGGGGACCATCCACGCCTTTACCGTCTGCCACTTTGGCAGCGAAGAGTTCCTGCCAGAGTGCCCTTTCGTTCTCGTTCTGGTCGAGTTTGAAGGAGCCGACACCTTGTTCCTGGGCCGTCTCCTGGGCCTTGACCCCGATGACGCCACCACCGACTGGATCGGCAAGAAGGTGAAGGCCAAATACCTGCGTCTTTCCAAGTTCAAGCCGACGGACGTTTACTTCGTCCTGGCCGAAGAGTAAGACAATGGATAACAGGGGAGAGCGGACTCCACCGTCTGAGAGAGTCCGCTCTCCTTTCCCGATTGTGCTGACTGAAAGGGAGAGAAGAGACATGCCCGTCATCATCGTCGAGATGTACACTGGCCGCACGGCGAGACAGAAGGCTGCCCTGGCCAAAAAGCTAACTGAGGGAACGATAGAAGTTCTGGGGGTGAGACCGGACCAGGTGCGCGTCCTCATCCACGATCTCCCCAAAGAGGACTATGCGGTGGGCGGCAAGACCATCGCCGAGCTCAAGGGGAAATGAGCAGAGTCTGGTTAAAATGGTTTGGGTATCATGGTCTTGTATGATCATGGACACATACTCTGGATTAGTTGAAAACGGCTAGATTCTGCAATGGTCAAGGACATCTTGAACTAATCGTTCGATGACTTACGCCTTCGCTCAGGGCAGGCTTGCTGCGCTCGTCAGAATGACATGCACGTGAGTCATCAGCTCCGGCATATTGTTGACCATCACGAAATTGCTGCTCAAAGGTACCGGGTATCAATGAGCAAAGAGACGTTATTCGAGATAGATAAAGATCTTTTTAGAGAGCGTCTCAATAAATACACGAGAAGGGCGTTTCAAATGCTCCCTGAACTGGATAAGCCCCGCATTCTCGACATAGGCTGTGGTTCGGGGGTTCCGACTATGGGACTGGCAAGGTTGAGTAATGGACAGATAATAGGTTTGGACATTGACCAGTCCCTCTTGGATAAACTGATGAGAAAGATCGAAGAGGCGGGACTTTCGGACCGAGTCAAGACTTTGAAATGCTCGATGTTTGAGTTAGACTTCCCGGATGAAAGCTTTGACATCATCTGGGCCGAGGGTTCCATATCGAGAATCGGTTTCAAAAAGGGCCTCAAAGAGTGGCGCCGGTTCCTGAAACCCAATGGGTTTCTGGTAGTTCATGATGAGACAAAGAATGTCACAAAGAAACGTGAACAGATCTCTAGTTGCGGCTACGATCTACTTGGGCATTTCACATTGCCCAGAGACACTTGGTGGACTGAATACTACGGTCCTTTGGAAAAGCGAATCAATGAGCTTCGAGCAAAACATAGTGATGAGCCCCAAGCTCTTCTGGAACTTGACAAGGAGCAACGGGAGATAGACATGTTCAAAGCAAATTCAAGACGGTATAGCTCGGTGTTTTTCGTTATGCAGAAGAGATAGAAGGGGGGATATTCCATGCGAAAGCCATCCTTCGACAAGCTCAGGACACCGCTTTGGGAGCCTTCCGAGGAACGCAAGAATCAGGCCAACATAACCCGCTTTGTCGGTCTTGTCAACGGTAAACACGGTCTTGACATCAACTCCTACGCCCA
>JBGVTF010000163.1:0-2692 GCA_041862415.1 Anaerolineae bacterium
TGGTATAGTACATGTTATAAATGTCGGGGCGGTTGGCACGGGTGATGGCCAGGACATCGCGGAAGCCCTTGGTGGTGATGAGGCCCGTCTTGACCCCTTTGCGTTCGGTTAAGGCGTTGATGATGATAGTCGAGCCGTGGACGAAGAAGGTGGTGTCAGCCACGTTGATGCCGGATTTTTCCAGAGTATCTTCCACACCAATCGCAAAGTTGTGGGGCGTGGTCGAAGCTTTGGTCAGACCAACTTCCCCCGTGGCCTCGTCCAGATAGATCAGGTCGGTGAACGTCCCACCGATGTCGGTTGCTACTCGCACCGAAACTCCTCCTTTCTGAATTCGTCACCATCACAGGCAAGAGTATGGCGCTAAAAAGCGCAAGGGTGGGCGTTGGTTCCAGCGTGTGTCGGGCGGCGAGATTAGCGTTTTTCCAAATCTGCAAGCATAACCTGGACGGTCTGCGTCAGTACTTCGATGTGATTTTCACAAACCGAATACACGACCTCTGCATCGAGATCGAAATAGTGATGACTGAGAACATCCCGCATTCCCATGACCCGCTTCCACTCGATCTGTGGATACCGCAATAGTAGTCCGCCTTCCGTTACTTTATCGAGGTTCTTGACGTTTTCGCCAATGGCAATCAGTTGCATGCAAATAGCATCAAGCTTTTCCAGCCCTTCCTCAGAGATCACGAAATCTTCGGGGGATGTAATAGAAGCAAACCGCTTGGTTATGGTCTGGGCAGACCAGAGGATCTGGTGGAGAATTTCCTTGACCAGTTCGATGTCATACATAGACTGCTTCTTGCTCAATCCGTCGTTTAAGGTAAGCATTCATTCTTTCTCGATAACGCACGACATCAACCGGGCGGTGCAATAGCTCCTCCAGTTCCTGCTTGATGCCAACCAGCGCAAGCAAATCGGGCTGGCCGAGTTCGACCACAACGTCCACATCGCTGGCTTCAGTGTTCCCTTCCCTGGCAACGGAGCCAAACACACCGATGCGGACAATGCCAAACTCATCCTGTCTGAGATCCCGAAATCTAGCCAAGACGCGCAAGATATCATCTCTTCTCATTGGATATTCCTCAGCAGATCATAAACAGGCTAATGATGCTCTCAATAGTTTTGACAGTATGGACGAAGAAGGTGGTGTCGGGCACGTTGATGCCCGACTTTTGCAGGGTGTCTTCCACGCCGATGGCAAAGTTGTGGGGCGTGGTCGAAGCTTTGGTCAGGCCAACCTCCCCCGTGGCCTCGTCCAGATAGATCAGGTCGGTGAACGTCCCACCCAAGTGCTTTGGCAGGCGGTTCGGCTGAGGCTGGCGCACCTTTGCTACGATCCGGCTAACGGAGAAGCTCACCTGCCCGCGCCGGATTGGCAGTGGTTACTCCGATGCCATTGATTGTGTCGCTAACCACTCGTAGTCATCCCAGCCCTTCGCAAAACCACTCTGAGCGCGGTACGAATGTACCAACGGCGACAGGATGGGCCAGCTATTCCGCAGAGAGCCACCCCAATTGTCGACTATGTAGTCTTTCGGCAAGAATCCATTGCGCACCATCTGCCCAACAGAATCATAGGATTGGCACACCTTCTCTGCCTCAAGTCTCTCCTGTTCGCTCCAGGTGTCAAATGGTTTAGCCGATAGCTCGTTGAAGACGAGTCTTCTTGCAGCACGAACATCTTCTTTCTGGAGTATTTCTCTCGCGGCCTGGTAGGTGCTAGCGTAGGTAGCTATGCGCATCTCACGGATCTCGCGTCGCACGTACCACAGTGACACGATGAGTAGAACGATTGAGAGCACCCCACAACATGAGCCAAGCCCAGTAGAAATCGCGCCGACGGCTTCCCAATCCACATTGATGTTCATGGAAGTCCTCCTATATGAATAGAAACTGTGACCCTGTAAGTCAGGCCACCCAACGGCGCGGCGGATAATCCGCCAGCGCCAGGCCATGAAGCCCGACCGCAGGGAGGGCTTCATGGGCGGCGATGGACGGGTTCATCCGCTGGTTACTGAGTTATTTCCGTCTAATCCCTTATGGTGTTCCTCCCTATCCGCTCTTGCTGCGCTTGTCCAGCCCGTAGTACCAGTTCGCCTGCTCCAGCGTGATATAGCCGTTCTTCAGGTCTTCTTTCACCAGATCCAGGGGGCGCTCGATCGGGCCTCCCCAGCACTGTGCCAGGCCGCAGCCGGCCGTAACGATCAGGGTCTGGCCCAGCGGGTGGGTGTGCCATGCTGTCCGAGCGCCGGGCTCGAACGTGACACTGGCGCCGAGCGCGCGCGCCGGATCGTTTGGCTGAAACAGGGGGTCAATGCGCACAGTGCCGGTAAAATACTCGGCCGGTCCTTTACTGGAGGGCTGTGAGCCACTTCTTTTGATGTCCATTTTCTGAATTCCTTTAGTTGACGGTAGCAGTCGTTTGTCTCGCGTTTGTAGCCTGCTGCGGCGACCGGAATGCAGCCAGAGAACACATTTTTGGCCGCTCAGCGGCCGGTCATCTTTTCCAGCTCTTCGGGATACCGAGCTCCCTGTATCGCGATCTTTGAGGAGCGGAGCCACAAGAACAGTGTCCCCTATTCGTTTTGACCGCGCCGTCGGCGACGCCGGCCGCCCGGGCAGGAACAGACCCCCTGTAGCGGGCGATACGGGAAGCGGGGCCGACCCGCCTTCTTCTCCTCCTCAGCCG
>JBGVTF010000164.1:0-2077 GCA_041862415.1 Anaerolineae bacterium
AACCAAACAGAGTGGATGAGGTACTCAAGGTGATTAGAACGCACTGCCATTCGCGCACCCAGATGGTCTATCCCGCTGAGGCCCCTTATCTGTCCTCGCCCATGGAGGTGGAGATCGGGGGAGCCACTATCTTTGTCTGGGATGTGGAGCGATACGAAAGGCTGTAAGGAGATGGCAGACTGTGAGCTCGCAGAATCGGAACCTCCACCTGGCTCATCTGACGGACCGACCGAGGTAGCACACGAGGAAGCGGCTCTGTTGATTGATTTCGGCAGCACCTACACCAAGGTGCTGGCAGTGGACATGGCCCGAGAGTGTATCCTCGGAAGAGCCCAGGCTCCAACCACCATTGACGTGGACATCACCATCGGTTTGAAGCAGGCACTCAACCGGTTGAAGGAGCAGACAGGGCGGGACCTCTCCACCCTTCAACACCGGCGAGCCTGCTCCAGTGCCAAGGGGGGGTTGCGCATAATTGCCGTCGGGCTGGTGCCTGAACTGTCGGTGGAAGCCGCCAGGCGGGCATCCCTGGGCGCTGGCGCGCGCGTCCTAGGAGTGTATTCCCACAAACTGACTCTGCCCGAACTGGAGACTATCGTCAGGCAGGTCCCTGACATGATCCTCCTGGCCGGTGGCACCGATGGCGGCAACGAGACGGTGATCTTGCAGAATGCGATGTCTCTGGCTAGCTCAAAGTTGAATGCGCCCGTCATCGTGGCCGGCAATAGGTGCGTGGCCGACTATGCCCATGATATCCTGGCGGAGAAGGGCAAGGAGGCTCGCGTCACTGAGAACGTCATGCCCCACCTGGGACAGCTCAACGTGGAGCCTGTACGGGAGACGATCCGCCAGGTCTTCATGGAAAAGATCGTCGAGGCCAAGGGGATCAAGAAAGCTGAGGCGTTAGTGGGTACTGTGGCTATGCCTACACCGGCCGCGGTGTTGCGGGCGGCCAAACTTCTGGCGCGAGGGATTCATGACGAGGCGGGCTGGGGAGAGTTGATGGTAGTGGACATTGGTGGAGCTACCACGGATGTCCTCTCAATAGCCCGGGGGGACCCCTGCCGTGAAGCGGTGGTTGTGCGCGGATTGCCAGAACCTTACGCCAAACGTACCGTGGAAGGCGATCTGGGTCTGCGAGTCAGTGCCATCTCCCTGATGGAAGCGGTGGGCAAGGTGAAGTTGCGAGCCCACATTGGCCTGGACGAGTTGGCCCTGGAAAGCGCTGTCCACCATCGAGCCAAAGAGACCGGCTTCGTGCCCCAGACCGCCCGCAGCCAGGCCATTGACGATGGCCTGGCCAAGGCAGCCGTGGAATTGGGCGTGGAACGTCATGTCGGGACCTTGCGGGAGCACTACCTGCCTACGGGATTCTGTTACATCCAGGAGGGAAAGGACCTGACCGGGATCAGCCATCTGATTGGCACAGGCGGGATCTTCTGCCACTCAGCACGTTCTCAGGAGATTTTACAATTGGCTCTTTTCAACGGAAGCAACCCGTTTCTGCTCAGACCGCAACGGCCCCGGTTCTGGATTGATCCTCTTTACATTTTGTGGGGCATGGGTCTTCTGGCAGAAATCGCTCCCCGAACAGGGCTGCATATCATGAAGAACAACCTGAAGGAGGTCTAGATTGTGGATAAGCCCTTTACGGTAGCCGTTCTAGGGGCGGGCAACGGCGCTCACGCTATGGCTGGCCATCTCGCCCTCAAGGGATTCACCGTCCGCCTCTACAACAAGTTTGAAGAAGAGATTGTGCACATGCGCGAGCAGGGTGGTGTCACGGTGGAAGGAGCAGTCGAGGGGTTTGGCCGGTTGGAGTTGGTGACCACTGATATCGCTTCAGCTCTCGACGGGGCCCGCGCCATCATGGTCGTCGTGCCAGCCTTTGTGCACCGCTTCATGGCCGAGGTCTGCGCTCCCCACCTGCGGGACGAACAGGTGGTGATTCTGAACCCTGGTCGTACCGGAGGGGCCCTGGAGTTCGCCAACGTGCTGAGAGAAAAGGGGGTGACAGCCCAGGTCAAAGTGGCCGAGGCCCAGACCCTGATCTATGCCTGCCGTATCTCAGGTCCGG
>JBGVTF010000165.1:0-3969 GCA_041862415.1 Anaerolineae bacterium
CCAGGTCTGGCCTCCGTCATCGCTGCGCAAGAGGCCCCCATCAGTGCCCGCGTAGAATATCCGGCCGTCGGGGTCGCTCTCCAGGACATGCACATACCGGTCCTGAAATCCGTAGGGGAGAGGTTCCCACCTATCGGCGTCCGGCGCTCGGCGGTAGATGCCCATTCTGGTGCCAGCCAACAGTCGGCCCTGGTCATCCCAGGCCAGGGCATCCACCTCCACGTTGCCCAGGCCCTCACTGCACCGTATCCAGGTTCGGCCCCCGTCCTCGCTCCGGTAGAACCCTTCCCAGGCCGCGGCGTATAGCCGTGCCGGATCGTGGGAAACCACTGCCAGGTCCAGGACATCAGTCCCAGGATGGAGGCCATTGTCAAAGAACGTCCAGCGAAGCCCACTGTCGTCAGAACGAGCTACCTGCCCCTTCAGAGCCACGTAGTGAGCGCCGTCGGCTCCCAGAGCGAAACCATACGCCCGCCTGTCCAAATCCGGCACGGGGGCCCAGGTTCGCCCCCTGTCATTGGATCGGTAGACCCGCTTCAGCGTCCGAGCGTAGGCCCAGGCGCCGGCCTCGGGGTCCACCAGCAGAGCCGAGACATAGTCGCCGGCCATTTGAGGCACCGAGGACCAGGTCGCTCCGGCATCGTGGCTGATCCACAGGCCATCGCCAGCGGTGCCAGCGTACAGGTCTTGACCACCGGGAGAGACAGCCAGAGCCAGGACGTTGGACTCGGCGCTGGGCTGCTCCATCAGCAACTGGCTCCAGCTTTCGCCGTCAGATGAGAGGAAAAGCTCCGCCCTTCGACTAAGCTCAGGACGAGCTCCAGCCAGGGCCAGATACAACTGACTAGCGCGGTCCTGGGCCAGAGCGTAAGCTGGGTTCCGCGGAATGTCAGGGACGGGTTGCCACTCCCCCTTTTCTTCCCCCCCAGGCGTAGGGGGGACAGCGGGGGGGATGGACCGGGAATACAGCCCATCGCCTGCGCCTGCCCACCACCGACTCCGAACTGGGTCCCAATGGAGGGTGAAGACAGGCTGGTTCTCCAGCCCCTGGTCATCTCTGACCCACGTTTGACCGTCATCGTCAGAGCGCCACAGCCCAGGTGGGTGATAGGTGCCAGCGTAGAGCACTCCAGGTTGGGAGGGATCGGCAGCAACCGCCAGGGTGAGCGCGTGGCTAGGCAGGCCCTGGCTGAACGGCTCCCAGCAGGACAAGTTACCAACTTGTCCCACAGCGGCCGGCTGGCAACCCATCAGAAGTGTCAGGGAAACGAGTAGTAGCGCCAAAACAGGCGGATAGCCCCACTGGTCCTTGGTCATTGTACCTGACTACTGTCTACCTTCCAATTTGCCCAAACGCGCCATGACCTCGTCTAACTGTTGCTGAAGCATCTCGGCCTCTTCTCGCAGGCGGCCCACTTCGTCCTTCTCGTACTGCCCTGCGGCAATGTCCTGAGCCTGTCGAAGGGCGGGGATCTCCTCGTGGGCATGCTCGATGCTCTCGCGGCAAGGTTGGACACCCCGCAATTGACCACCCAGGTAGAGTTCCAGGGCGCGGCGCACTGTACCCGACGCGCCAGACACGGCCTCGACGCCGAGTTGCTCAAAGAAGGCGATAGCTCGCCGGCCCATCCCACCGGTCAGCATCACGTCCACTCCCTGGCTGTGGATGAAACTGGGCACGACCCCCGGCGAGTGCTGGCCGTAGTAGGGGTTGTCAACGACATTGACAGCTTTCACCTCATGACCATCCACATCCACAAAGACGTAATGAGGACAGCGTCCGAAGTGAGGGCTGACCACGCTGTCGAGACCGTTCCGATCGTCGGCAGAGATGGCGATACGCATGACTTAGCTCTCCTTCCCTTCGCCAGGGCTCAGGGCAAGCTCCAGTTTTTCGAGCCGTTCCATGACTTCAGCCAACTGCCTGCGCAGGTCGCTGGCTGTCTGTTTCAAGGCTGAGACTTCTTCCTCGCGGGTAGGGCGGCTTTCCATAGCCGCAGGTGGTGCTGGCTGCGGAGGTGTTGCCCCCCAGGCACCTTGGCCCATACCCATGCCACGACCCATGCCCATACCTCGACCCATGCCGCGCCCCATACCACGGCCCATGCCCATGCCGCGGCCCATGCCCATTCCAGCGTGAGCCTGGACGCTGGCGTCGGCAGTGGATTGCAACCGCCCTGCCTTGTAGGCTTCGACGGCCTCTCTCACTGTCCCGCCTGTGAGCAGGTAGATCGGCACGTTGGCTGCCTGAAAGACGTTGAAAGCGTTGGGGCCCATGTTGCCGGTCAATGCGGCCTGTGCGCCCTGCTCGATGACGAACTGGGCTGCCTGGATGCCGGCTCCGCCTGCTGCGGACATGGCCGGGTTGTCCACAGCTTCGAATGCCATTGTTTCCGTGTCAACAAAGATGTAAGTGGGACACCTGCCAAAGACCGGGCTGGCCGGTGCATCCAGATCGGTGCCATTGGCTGTTACAACAATTTTCATTTGCTATTCCTCCCGATTAACGGTATAATTTAGAGGTACCGTCCTCTCTTGGACAAGTTGTCAACCTGTCCACGGCCTTTTCTCCTTGTACCCTGTCCTGCCAGTCGCTGATGGCGACCGTGCAGGTTGGGGGCTCGGGGCGGGTGGCGAGCTTTCCGGTCCCGTTCACCCGCCCCGACGTTATTTCCCCAGCCGCGTTCTCCTACGCCTCTTGTCCGAACTCTTCGATGCGCTTAGTAATGTCGTCAAGAGCATCCTGGAAGTACTTGGCCTGATCCTTGAGCATTTCGATCTCCTGCTCTCTGGTCATCGTCGGAGCGTAGGGAGCGCCGTAGGCTGCATAGGGCGGCATCCCCCAGGCCGGTGCAGAGCCGAAGCGAGCCCAGCCAGGAAGGCCGGTGGCATAGTACCAGTGACGCCAGCCACGCCCGCCGCCGCGCCCGCCACGTCCCCAGAAACCTCGCCCAAAGCCCCGGCCGAGACCCCGGCCGGGAACGGGATTGGCGTAGCCGGGAACGTCGTAGCCAGCGCAGAAGCCAGCTGCTCGCCCGGTCATGGGACCCATGCCCATCGGTCCAGTTCCATCTCCAGCAGGCATCTCAATCACCTCCTTTCTTTGTGAAATGATCTAGCCTCAGTTTCTGACGTTGTCTCTACCACCTGCGTCGGCCCCGTCCTCTGCCTCTGCCGCGAACGAAACGCATCCCCCGACGCGGCCTCCCGAAGAAGGACCTATAGGGTGCAGTGGCAACAGGAGAAACAGGCCCATAGGCTGGAGGTCTGCCATACGGGTAGTTCATCCCTTCGACAGGGTTCAGGGCAAGCCCCACCGGCACACCGGCCAGTCCCGCGTACCCGTAGGGAGCCCTCGCTGTTCCCGGCGAAGGAAGTACGACCGCGCAGTAGCCCTCTCCGCGTCCGGTCATGGGGCCGAGCCCTCTAGGTCCTGTTCCATCGAACCCTGGCATCCTGATCACCTCCTTTTTCGCGGAGTTCTCTCGTTTATCCTTTCGCAAGTTGTTAGACACTGACCTGATTGGCGGTTGCCAGCTTGCCCTCTTTGAACAGTTCGATGGCCTGCCTCACGGAGATGTCGGGCTCGCACAGGGCCACGTCCATGCCCATTTGAAAGAGGACTCGACAACATCGAGGCTGAAGGCGGGGAGTGATGACCACTGCAGCGCCGCTTTTGGCCACGGCTCTGATGGCTTCCACGCTGAGGTCCTCCGGTGAGTCCTTGGGCGTGACCGCGACCACGGTATAATCCAGGGAATCCGGATCCACCAACAGGAAGCGGGTGCATAAGCCAAACGAGGTGCCTACGACAGCCTCGAGATCGTCACCATCAGAAGCAACCGCGATTTTGACCTTGGCCTTTCGACCTTCCGGAGTGTGCAAAGCGGCACTCAGATATCGCTCCACGGCCTGGCGCACTGTCAAACCTTCTACGTCTTCGATCACGTCCACGCCCAGTTCATTCAT
>JBGVTF010000166.1:0-2559 GCA_041862415.1 Anaerolineae bacterium
GTGGCGCCCGACAATCTCGATTTTTCCGCGCTACATGGCATCGCGGAAAGAGAAGGCTACCTCTATATGCTGGCTGGCGCCAACCTCTACGGCTATGACCTCAGCACAGGCATCACCGGCACCGTACGGCTGGTGGGACAACTGCCCGTTCTGCAACCGCTACCGCAACCTGACCCGGCTACTTTGCGCCCCGGCGACCTGCCGCCTAATGATCCACAGTTGCCGTCGCTCCTGGCCACATACAACTTTACGATGCCAATAAAGGGCGCACTCCTGCCTGATCGCAGCGCCATCTATCCCGGCTCACGCCGTGTCTATCGCTATGGCGTCCATCAGGGATTGGACTTCTATAACAAAGACGTTGGTGTGGAAGTCGAGGTCGGCACACCGGTGTATGCCGCCGGCGATGGCATCATTCTACGGGCCGATGTGGACTACCAGGAGATGAGCCTGGCCGAAGTCAATGCTTTGTTGGCCGATGCTGATGTGCTTCACGTCACGCCACCTGAAACGCTGGAGAAACTGGGCGGCAGACAAATCTGGATTGATCATGGCCAGGGTGTAATCACCAAGTATTCGCATCTGAGCGGTATTGCCGAAGGCATCACTGTCAGGCAGCGTGTCCATGCCGGTCAGCCCATTGGTTATATCGGTGTATCCGGCACGCCGGATGGCATCGCTGGCAATACGCAGTTCACGCATCTACACTTTGAGATCCGCACAGGGAACGACCACCAGTACTACCTGGGCCAATGGCTGACCATTGAGGAGACGCGCCGTGCGTTCGAACGCATCTTCAACGTACCCGTACGGCCAGCCTATCTGGATTTTCGCGAGAACGGCGAAGGGACTCCATAGAGAGGACAAGGACATGCGTGATCAAGAGAAGACCAAAATCGCTGTAACACCATCCGGATACGATGACATCGGGGCGGTGCTTGACTCGATGGGTGAGGGCTTTGCCTACGATGACATCACTTCGGACGACCTGTGTGAACTGGAATTGCTCAGCCGCTATGCGGTTGTCTTCATCAACTGCTCCGAAGAATGCCAAGGCTATGCCTATGAAGCGAGGGGAAGCCTTCAACGCTTTGTCCAGCGGGGTGGTGTTCTCTATGTCTCGGAATGGGCGGGAGCCTACATCCGCGAGGCGTTTCCAGAGTACATAACGTTCTCGGACGAGGGTGGTGAAAGGGGGACGGTCGTTGCCGAGGTCACCGACCCTGGCCTGTGGGAGATGCTCGGGCCAAGCCTGGAACTGCATTTCGATCTGCCTGGCTGGAAGGCCATCAGACACACCAACCAAAACACTCGCGTCTATCTGCGGGGCTCCTACGTTCTTGAGGACGGTGACCACCAGGAGGACAGGCCCCTGCTAGTTTCTTTCGACTACGGTCAGGGTCACGTGATTTACACCGCGTTCCACAATGAGCCCCAGTTGAGCGAGAAGGAGCGCCAACTGCTGCGTTTCTTGGTGCTCAAGCCAGTCACGGCCAAAGTGGCCAGGGCCACTGTCAAGCTCCTGGCCACCGAAAGGCTGTCGGCCGAGAAGGAGACGGTCGCTTCCATAGATCCTGGTGGATCATCGCCCGTCTACAGTCACGTCGTCCCGAATGGCGTTAACCTGAAGATACTCCTAAACTGGCGAGGGCGGGAGACCACGCTCCAGCTCAGCGTGTACTCCTCTGATGGAGGGCTGTACCGGCAGGTGCATTCCAACGCCCCTCCCTTGGGGGTGACCGTTCCCAATGCCCAGGCGGGTAACTGGCAGTATCAGGTGACGGGATTGGCGGTGCCTTATGCCAATTTCCCGTATGTGTTGACTGTAGCTACTCAGCCGGTTGCGGTCTGGAGCCAACCCGGGCTGCCTGACAGAACGATTACAGACTATCTCGCCCAAGTCTGTAGGCACTGCGGCCGAAGCAACCGGCCCAGGGCCAAGTTTTGCGCCAACTGCGGCCAGGAATTGTAAGTGAAATGGATACCAATCTTGTCATAGCGACGGCCATCGGCCTGCTGGTGTTCGGGGCAGTGTATCTGGCCCTGGACGTGGCGTTTCCCAGTCACGATGCGAGCGTACGCAAGGCCAAAGCGCTTTTCGCCGGTGCAGGGGGCTTGCTGGCGACCCTATCGCTGTGGAAAGATCCCCATTTGCTCCAACAGATTTCGCAACGGCTGTTTTGGGAACTCGTCGGCATCGTGTTCGCCCTGTTGGTATTGCTCCGAGCGGTGATCCGGAGGCGGTAACGGTAAGAGGCGCAAGATCAAGCAGGTAGAAACAGCGAGATTGCTAATGCCCATATCTGCTTGCTAAAACAATGATGCAAGGGGAGGAGGTGTTTTACGATGGTGCGTTGTAGCCGATGTGGTTACGAAAACCGTGATGGTGCTAAATTCTGCGCTCACTGCCAGGCCTCTCTTGGACAGGAGTCGCCTATATCGGAGGTCGTTGGCCAGTCGCCCAGGTTGCGAATGGCAGTGAGTATCATTGTGGGTATCATCTGCCTGATCTACCTTATCAATCCCACGGCCGGCCTTCTGGAGTTGATCCCCGACAAC
>JBGVTF010000167.1:0-4831 GCA_041862415.1 Anaerolineae bacterium
GCCCGTCCTTCTTGCGGACCTTGTAGGCGAAGGGGTTGGCCCGGTTGGTGGTGCCCAGGATGGTGCCGCCGCGCGGCAGGATGCCCCTCACGTCGGTCACGGTGAGGGGTCTGATCTTGTCGGGCAGGATCAGGCCCTCGAAGCCGTCCTCGATGCCCAATACCTCCCACCCATATTGTTGGATGGCCGTCTTGACCACCGCCCGAATGACCGCGTTCAGGCCAGGGCAGTCGCCGCCACCGGTCAGCACACCAATTCTTTTCAGAGGCTCGGCCGCGCTCTCTCTGCTCATTCCATTCCTCGTTTTCTTATCTCCTGGCCCCCAGGTTACGGAATCGTCTGCCACGTCCACTGCGTGGGATCTACGTTGATCCCGTTCACCCTGATTTCCCAATGGAGATGGGGCCCCGTGGCCAGGCCGGTGCCACCCACCTTGCCCACAACCTCGCCCTTCTTTACTTGCTGCCCCTCCTGAACGTTTATCCCCGAGAGGTGATAGTAGCCGCTGTGGACCCCCAGGCCGTGGTCAATGATGACCGCGTTACCCCGCACAGTCAGGGGCTCGGCCAGGGCTACCTGGCCGTCGTTGGCGGCCAGCACCGCTGCGCCGGGCGGCGCGTCGTAGTCTATGCCCTCGTGATAGCTCCGCGCCGGACCTCCATTGTAGGAGCGCCGGGTGCCGAATTGGGAGGTGATGGGGCCCTCGGCAGGCACGATGAAAGGCCCTACCCACAACTGCTGCTTCCCAAAGACCTCGAAGACCTGCGCCAGGCGCTCCCGCTCCGCTGCAAGCAGATCGGGATCGAGCAGGGTGCTGCGATCCGGCGGCAGAACAATGTTCTCCACCCCGTAGCCGCCATCCACCACCGGCACGCTCAGCAGGACCTCTGTCTGTTGGCCCGCAGCATCGGTGGCGGTGAGCTTCAGGGGGTGAGTGCCCGCCTCAGTGAGAGCGTGGATGCCGACCAACGCCCAACGCTCCCCCTCTCCCTCAACAAAGACCACCGGCCAGCCCTCATACAGACCGCTCAGTCCTACGATGCCCTCGGCCTTCACTTTGACCACCAGGGTCTGGCCCTGGACGATGGGCGAAGGTATGAGTTCCATAGCCACAAAGGGCGCGGGCAGCGGTCCGGCCGGCGAGACCATGGCGATGGGTATGATGAGCTTTTGTCCGCGGTAGATCAGGTTGGAGTTGGCCAGGTTGTTGGCTGCCACCAGGGCCTGCACCGTCGTCCCATAGCGCCAGGCGATGTGATAGAGAGTCTCACCGCTCTGCACTACATGCACCTGTTCCTGGGCAGGGAGGGCTCTGAAGATGACCAGCCGCTGGCCGGGATGGATGAGATCGGGGTTCTCGATGCCGTTGGCCTGGGCCAAGGCCTGAACGGTAGTGTCGTAGCGGCTGGCGATGGAAAACAGGGTATCATCCAGTTGGACAGTGTAAACGGCGGTGGGTTCCTGAGTTGGTGGAGCGGCATGGGCGACAGGCATGAAAATCAAATGGATGAGAAGTGCTCCGGCAACGAGTTTCAGGAGCTCGTATTTCTGCTCACGGCGGATCTGTAATCCGCCGCCTGGCCACTGGACTGCAAATCCAGCGGCAGCGATCTGTGATCTGAGTTTCGATTTGTTAAATTTCATTTCGTTTCTTCTCCTACAATGACATGGCGCGTTGGTAGACGGCCATCGTTTCCTCCGCCGCCCGTGCCCACGAAAACCGCGCCGCCTGGGCCAACCCGCGCCTGCCCATCTCCGCCCGCAGCGCTTCGTCGTGCCACACTGCCTGTATGGTCTGTGCCATCTCTTCCACGTTGGTGGGGTCGAAATAGTGGGCTGCGTCCGCGCCCACTTCTGGCAGGCTCGAAGCGCGGCTGCACACCACTGCCGTGCCGCAGGCCATGGCCTCCAGCACCGAGAGGCCAAAGCCTTCGTATAGTGATGGGAGGACAAAGACCTTCGCCGCGCTGTAGACGGCGGGCAGGTCCGCATCGGGGATATAGCCGGGCAGCAGGACACTGTCCCCCAGTTGCAATTCCTCCAGGTGGCGGAAGAATCCTTCGTATAGCCATCCCTTGCTGCCAACCACCACCAGCCGGGCGTCATCTCCCTCTTGCTGCAGTCGTTGGAGCGCGCCCAGCAGCCGGGAGAGGTTTTTGCGCGGCTCGATGGTCCCTACGGTGAGGATATAGTCCTCCGGCAGTCTGTAGCGGGCGCGGACGGCGGCTATGGCTTCGGGAGAGACGGGGCGGAAGTGGGGCGCAGCCGCCTCGTGGACAACGGTGACTTTAACCGGGGGGAGACCGTAACAGCGAATCAGGTCTTGCCTGGTTGACTCTGATACGGCGATGATCGCCCTGGCCCGCTGCACAAAGAGGGGCATGGCCCGATTCAGAAACCAGTAATTGAGGGGCTTGTGATGTTCAGGGAAGAGGTGATAGATGAGATCGTGCACGGTCAGCACCGTCGGCACTCCTCTCAGGGGCAGCAGCAGGTGCTCGGTGGCGTGGTAAAGCTCGGCTTCCGGCACCAGACGGTCGAAGCCGAGCCCCAGGAGTTGCCCCAGCCAGATCGCCATGCGCCAGGGCTTGTAGCCAGCGCGCACGGTCTGGGTGGGCACCCTCTCCAGCCCGGCCAGAGGACTTGTACTCCGGTCCCGATTGTAGAAAAAGGCGAATCGCTCTGGATGCTCCTGCACCAGTGCCCGGGCCAGGCTCTCGGCGTAGCGCCCCAGCCCGGCCCGGCCGTGCACCGCTGCGGAAATGTCAATGTAAATAGCCATGGGGGTTCGAGGCCTCCCTTTTCTTGCTTATCCTATTATATCCAAACTCTGCCCTTTTGACAATATCCCTAAAGCACGATAGAATGGACCAGCAGCCAATCATGCATCACCACCGGCCCCGTACGAAAGATACGGGGGTTTTTTGCACGAATTACGTAGGTTTACGGATAGACAGGCCCGGCAAAAGTGTGTAGTATGATAATGGTTCTCAAGGAGAAAGTCTCAAAGTGGCACGCCCTTCGACTATGCTCAGGACAAGCCAAACCCTTGCGAAGGTTGCAAACAGCCCTGGCAACAGGACGATTCTCGGTAGGCCAAGACACTCTTGGCCTGAAAGCTGCTGCCGAACCTTCGCAAGGGTGGCTGAACGCTTATCCTTTGCTTTTTGCCTGATCCTGTTGCTGGCCCTAGCTGTAGCTGGCTGTGGCCCTGCACCAATAACAAGCCTGACGCCGCTCCCTCCACGGCCTACGGCCACGCCGACGCCAACAGTGCTCCCCACGCCGACGGATCCCTGGCCCCGGGATTTGTCGCAACTGGATCGAGAGGCGTCCTTCGATGAGTTGGTTCGTCTGGTCTCGGAGTACTACCCCTACACCTGCCTGGGCTACAAAGACATTGTTGACATCCAGGCCAGCGGGGACCAGTTGAGGGCTGAGCTGGTGGCCGACCCCAGCGCTGAGACTTTCGAGCGAGTGGTGCGTGATTTCATGGCCGCCCTCCAGGACGGGCACGCCAGCCTGGCCTGGACGCCCGCTGCCGCCGAGCGTCACGCCATGCCACCTCTTCTGGAGGTGGCCGAGGTGGAAGGTAAAGCCGTCGTGAGTCGGGTGACGGACCCGTCTCTGAAGGAGATGGGGCTGGTTACCGGGGTAGAGATCATGGCTGTGGATGGTCTGCCGGTGAGCGAGGCCCTGGAGCGCGTGCCCCATTTCCTGACTGCCTGCGGCACCGAGTATTGCCGCACCTGGAAGTCGTACCGCTTTCTCCTGAGTGGTGAAGCCCAGAGCACAGTAGACATCGCTTTCATTGACCTGGAAGGCGCGGAACGCCAGGTCAACGCCCAGCGCGCCTCTGGCCTGGAGGCTCTCATTCGCACCTCCAGGCGCTCAGCGTCGGCCAGGCGCCTGGAGGATGACGTGGGCTATATCTACCTTCCCCACTTCCACAATGACAATCCACCGCCCGATGCCTTCTTTGAAAGCCGCCTGCGGGAGATGCGCGACCTCCCCTTTCTCATCATTGACGTGCGGGGCAATGGGGGCGGTTCTGAGGTCTATTCTCAGGCCGTCAACGGCCTTCTGTTCGACCAGCGGGTGGAGTATGGCCGCTACGAGAGCTGCATCCCCGAAGAGCAGATGGACTTGTTTGTCGAGCCCGGCCCCTGGTACTATGAGGGCCAGGTGTACATCCTGATTGATGGGGGCTGTTTCTCGACTTGTGCCCACTTCCTCCAGCCGCACTGGCAGACCGGTCGCTCTATCCTCATCGGGCGGACGGCTCAGCGGGGCGGCGGCAACCCGAGCCGGGGAACCGTCGAGTTGCCTGACGGCCTGGAAGCCCGGGTTCCCCTGTCAGTGTTTCTCGACCTGGATGGCGATGAGCGCGAACTGATCGAACCGAACATATACGTGCCCCTGCGCCTTGAGGACATCCGCCAGGGGGTGGACCGCGACCTGGAGACCGCCCTTGAGTTCATCGCTGAGCAGCGACAAGAGAGTTCAGCTCACATAGAATACGGTGCCGAGTGATGCTCCATGGCTGGGCATCGGGCTTTGCGCAGGCCCGCATCGGCGCACACTTTACCAATATGAGCGTTTGGGTTATAATTATGCCATACGTAGCGCGGCCTTCGGCCGCAACCAGTTGATCCTCGCGGCCAACGTAAATTTTGTAGGGTCATACTCTACACCAGCCTGTGTCTAGGGAAAGGAGCTGTATCATGGCAGGCGATGAATTGCATCAAAAGTACGCCCCCATCATGCACTTCTCGCGGGGGGAACGTTTCTTCCCGATGTCGGTGGACGACTTTTTGACGTACACAGCCCT
>JBGVTF010000168.1:0-10038 GCA_041862415.1 Anaerolineae bacterium
CTGGCCGATGGAAGCCTGGCCGCCCTGAATTTCGCCTGGCTGCTGATGCTGCTGCCCCAGGGCATCTTTGCCCAGGCCCTGGCCACGGCGGCCTTCCCCACTTTTTCAGAGTTGGCGGCCAAAAGGCAGGTGACCGAAATGAGAAGTACCCTCTCGGCCACCTTGCGTGCTATCCTGTATCTGGCCATCCCGGCTAGCGTGGGGCTCTTTGCTCTGCGCTATCCCATCGTCCAGCTGCTCTTTCAGAGGGGGGCTTTTGAGGAAAGCTCCACCGAGGCCGTGGTCTGGGCCTTGCAGTTCTACGCTGTGGGCCTCTTTGCCCATGCCGTGGTGGAGATTGTCACCCGCGCCTTCTATGCTCTTCACGATACCTTGACCCCTGTCCTCATTGGGGTGGGAGCCATGAGCGTCAACGTGGTCCTCAGCCTGATTCTGATCCGGCCTCTGGCCCACGGTGGATTGGCTTTGGCCAACTCTACGGCCACCATCTTGGAAATGGTGGGGTTGCTGCTGATTATCAGGAGACGGCTGGAGGGACTCGAAGGCGGTCGCTTGCTGGGTTCCACCCTGCGCACCGTCCTGGCCGCTGGGTTGATGGGCTTTGGGGTGAGTTGGTTCGCCGCTGGGACGCACGGGCTGAGCATCCTCATCGTGGGCGGGGGAGGGATAGCCCTTGGCGGGTTGATCTACTTCGTGGCTTCGCTGGCTTTGGGTTCGGGGGAAGTGAGGGCCCTATGGCAGGTGGCATCGAGGAGATGATTGCCTTCTTGAAAGTTGTATGGTAAAATAGTTAAAAGCTTACAAAGCCAGGTGTAGCCCTCAAGGGTGGGGGAGGAAGCAATGGCAGATCAATTTCCAGAAAAGTTCGGCAAATACAAAATCATCGAAGAAATAGGGCGGGGCGGCTTTGCCGATGTTTACAAGGCCATAGACACCACCCTCAACCGTGCTGTGGCCCTCAAGTTCCTGGAACCACGGCTGTTGCGGGAGCCTACCTTCGTGGAGAGGTTTCAGCGCGAAGCCCAACTGGCCGCCAACCTCAAACATCCCAACATTGTGATTATTCACGAGTTTGGCTGGGAGGCGGGCACGGTTTACATGGCCATGGAATTCCTGGAGGGTCGAACCCTCAAGGAGGTGATCCTCGAGGAAGGGGCTTTGCCCCCCAGGCGCATCGTGAACATGGTCGGACAGATGGCCTCGGCGCTGGACTATGCCCATAGGCGCGGGCTGGTGCACCGTGACATCAAGCCCTCCAACATCATGGTCGAGGCCGACGACCAGGTGACGGTGATGGACTTTGGCATTGCCAAAGCAGCCACGCTGACTGCTTTGACCACCACCGGCCGGATCTTTGGCACGCCGGAGTACATGTCGCCGGAGCAGGCAGAGGGGGTGGAGGAGCCGGATGCTCGTTCCGACGTCTACTCCCTGGGGGTGGTGGTTTACGAGATGGTCACGGGCAAGGTGCCTTTCAGCGGCACGACGCCTCTCTCCATCATGCGCGGCCACGCCGACAAGCCGCCGCCCCGGCCTTCGGAGGTCAATCCAGATGTCTCGCCAGCAGTGGAGGCCGTTCTGTTGAAGGCATTGGTCAAGGAGCGGGAAGAGCGCTACCAGAGCGCGAGGGAGATGGCGGTAGCGCTCCAAGCGGCGGTGAGCGAGGCCGT
Source organism: Anaerolineae bacterium (assembly GCA_041862415.1). Lineage (GTDB taxonomy): Bacteria > Chloroflexota > Anaerolineae > E26-bin7 > E26-bin7 > E26-bin7. The sequence goes on from JBGVTF010000168.1 coordinate 1,671, forward strand.
GGTTGAGGAGGTCAAAGCGCCGCTCCCTGTTGCGACTCCATCACTTGAGACGCCGACACCGGTCCGCCCAAAAGCTGAGCGGGTGCTGGCCCCGCCGCCAGTCGTTCCTGCCCCCGCCCCGACCCCTGTCCGGCCCGGCCTTCCCTGGAAATGGGTAGCGGGGATTGGGGCCGTTGTCGTGGTGGTTGCCCTGTGCGTTGTTGCAGGGCTGGTCATCGCGCCGGAGATCTGGGACAGACTAACAGCGACGTCGACATCCACGTCGGAAGTGGCCGCATTGACGCCGACTGCCACTTCGACAGCCGTTCCTACCAATACCCCTACCTCTGTCCCTCCGATCAGCAGGCCCACCGCCACGCCGCCAAGGGAACTGGCCCGCCTGGGGCGTGGCACCGTCAACGAAATTGCCATCAGCCCGGATGGGGCGACCCTGGCGGTGGCGGGCAGCCTGGGTGTGTGGCTGTACGACCTGGAAACCCTGGAACTCCTGCGGCTGCTCGAAGACCATGGGGGCGGGGTAGCAAGCGTAACCTGGTCGCCGGATGGCACACAGTTGGCGTCGGGCAGCGACGATGGCACCGTGCGGGTATGGGACGCCGCCAGCGGGCAGGAACTGCAGGTGTTGGAAGGCTATACGAGTTCTGAGCAGGCTGTGGCTTGGTCGCCGGACGGCACGCAGTTGGCGTCGGCAGGTGTCTGGCCTGATGCCACGGTGCGAGTGTGGGACACTGCCAGCGGGCGGGAACTGCGCGTGCTGAAAGGCCATACGGATGGGGTATTGTGTGTGGCCTGGTCGCCAGATGGCACGCAGTTGGCGTCGGGCAGCGACGATGAAACGGTGCGGGTGTGGGACGCCGCCAGCGGGCAGGAGCTGCGCGTGCTGAAAGGCCATACGGACCCTGTGACTGATGTGGCCTGGTCGCCAGATGGCACGCAGTTGGCCTCGGCAGGTAGCTGGAATGCCATGGTGCGGGTGTGGGACGCCGTAAGCGGGCAGGCGCTGCGCGTGCTGAGGGGCCATAGGGGTGGTGTGCAGAGCGTGGCTTGGTCGCCGGGTGGCATGCGGTTGGCATCGAGTGGCGACGATGGCACGGTGCGGGTGTGGGACGCCGCCAGCGGGAATGAACTGCGGGTGTTGGAAGACCATACGAGTTCTATGCAGGCTGTGGCTTGGTCGCCAGACGGCACACAGTTGGCGTCGGCAGGTGGCTCGGATGGCATGGTGCGGCTGTGGGATGCCGCCAGCGGGCAGGAATTGCGCGTGCTGAAAGGCCATACGGATTTTGTGTGGAGTATGGCTTGGTCACCGGATGGCACACACCTAGCATCGGTCAGCAGGGATAGCACGGTGCGGGTGTGGGACGTCGCCAGCGGACAGGAACTGCGTGTGCTGAAAGACCATACGAGTGTTTGGTTTAGTATGGCCTGGTCGCCGGATGGCACAATGTTGGCGTCTGGGAGCTACGACGGCGCTGTTCCGGTGTGGGACGCCGTCAGCGGGCAACTATCGCGCGTGCTGGAAGGCCATACGGAAAGTGTGACCAGTGTGGCCTGGTCGCCGGATAGCACGCAGTTGGCCTCGGCAGGTGGCTGGGATGACGCCACGGTGCGGGTGTGGGACGCCGCCAGCGGGCAGGAACTACGCGTGCTAAAAGGCCATGCGGAGGGAGTATCGTGCGTAGCCTGGTCGCCGGACGGCACAATGTTAGCGTCAGCGAGTGGCTGGGATGCCACGGTGCGGATATGGGATGTCGCCAGCGGAGAGGAACTTCGCGTGCTGAGAGACAGTAGGGGTGGGAAGGAGAACGTAACCTGGTCGCCGGATGGCACGATGGTGGCGTCAGGCGACATGAGTTCCGTAAGTGGCACGGTGTGGATGTGGGACGCCGCCAACGGGCAACTACTGCATGTGCTGAAGGGCCATACGGAAAGTGTGACCAGTGTGGCCTGGTCGCCGGATGGCACGCGGTTAGCGGCGGCCGGCGAGGATGGCACCATCCGAATCTGGGGTGTTCCCACCGACTAAAGGCGAAGCCCGCCCTACTACAACCGCCAAGTCAATTGTCCCTCTGCCTTACGGGAACACTCTGTAGGCCGATAGGAGCGTCGTGGCTAGAAACATGAGAAGGATTTTGAGCGCATGATGAATCACACCCGGAGGGCTTGGCGGATGGCCTGAAGGGGATAGGACAGGGGAACGGCGCGTAGTACGAGGGCGGTCACCATGGCCAGCAGGAAACTGGTGGCCATTTTTGTTATGAGGCGATTCCTAGAGGGCTGATCACGCCACTGGCCCCTCTGCACGTAGAAGCGGAGCAGGAAGGACACAGGGGCAAGATAGAGGCAGCCAGCCAGCACCAGACTGACGGCTGCCAACCTTTCGAGGGCACCCAAAAGCCGGTCAATGGGCCTGACACGCACGCTCTTGCCCCCGACGTTGTCATTGCAACCAATCAGAGTGGCAACCGTTTCTGCTTCGAGGATAGGCACACTCCAGACCAGAAAGATGAAGGCGACCAGGTAGACGATGAGCCGACTCTCGACGGATGCTGTGCCGTTAAAGAGGGAAGCCAATTCAGCAGGTCGCCAATGGACGCTTACAGCAGCAATGAAGACGATCACGCCGAGATGAGCAGCCTGGTCCAGCAAGAAGTAATAGAGTCCCCCTCGGCTCCCATCCCTGACGTAAAAGGTGCGGAAGTGCTCGATGAAAGCGTGGCTGAGGCCCAGAAGCAAAGTCCAGGCCCACCATTGGGGAAATTGCTCCCAGGCCAGGGCGGCAGTGAAGGCCGTCACGATGGCCGAATGGATGATAATCCCTCGCCAACCTTTGCGCTTCATGGCTACCAGCACCCGGGGTTGGGCAACAAAGTCGCCTAGCATGTGGGCCAGCAACAGGCGCAGCATAACCAACATGCAGCTATCCTTCCACCTCGCCAGAGTCCGTTCCGTTGCTGGACTGGAGGGGTACGATTAGCTTGACCAAAGTGCCCTGTCCAACGGCTGACTTGATGGAGAACTCTCCATTGAGCATTTCTGCCCTCTCTCGCATATTGAGCAAGCCCAGGCCTCCACACCGGTCGCAAGACCTATCCGCTCGTGCTACGTCAAAGCCCTGCCCGTCGTCACGTATGGTGACCACCAGATTTCCATTCTGCTTGGCCATTCTCAGTTCCAGGTGGCTGGCGTGAGCGTGTTTCCTGGCATTGCCGACCGCCTCTTGCACAAATGAAAAGACAGCCGCCTCTGCCTTGGCGTCGAGCCTCTCGGAAAAATCCTTTACCTCCAGGCTGACAGCAAAGTCGCTAGCCAAACGCAAGTGCTTGACGTACGATTCCAGGGCGGGTGCCAGGCCATGGGTCTCAAGAATGACTGGACGCAGGTCGAAGAGCATGGTGCGTACCTGGTGGAGTGCTTTAGTAGCCACGGGCTCCAATTCCTCCAGCTCTGCTCTCAATTTGTCCAGCTTCTCAGGGGTTCTGGTCAGGATTTGTTTGGCGAACTGGACGCTCATGATGATAGCCGACAACAACTGGGCTGGCCCGTCGTGGAGATCGCGGGCCAGGCGCTTGCGCATTTGTTCGTTCTCTGCCTTCAGGGTCTCGTTTTCAAACAGCAGTTCCTCGATGCTGCGCTCTTTTCTTTCGCTCAAAACCATGTCCCTCACTACGCTCCTCCCCGCCGTGGACTGATCAACTCTTTAACTCTACCCATCTCCTCATGAGCGGCCTCTTCGCCCAGGCGGATGAGCTCTTCAGCTTTGTCGTACTCCATGAAACTGTAGATACCGACCCTGGGATTGATGACCACATCCATCGGCATCATCTTGGTCTTGATGATCTCCCGCTCCATGATACCCATCATGTTCATCACCACCCCCAGGAAATTGGGGGAGGGCTCTTCCTTCTTCTCACGTCGGCGACGGGCCTGTTCCTCCAAGCTGGTAATGACGCTAGAGGCGATGATGATGTCCGCGCCCTTCTGGGCCAGGACGCCAGTGGGCACAGGGTTGACCGCTCCCCCGTCGATCAGGTAACGTCCCCGCACGAAAGCTGGCGAGAAGACACCGATAACGGAGATGCTGGCTCGCACAGCCTCGGCCACGGAGCCGCTGGCGAAGATGACCTCTTCGCCAGATATGACGTCGGCAGCCACGATGTAAAGGGGTACTTTGAGGTCGGAGAAGCTCTTGTGGCCCAGGGTCTTGTCAATATAGTCCAGAGCCCGCTGGCCGCGGATGAGCCCGGAGCGGGGAGGGAGGTTAAAGTCCCAGAGCCGGCCCCTGAGGTCCACCTTGTCTTTCAAGCCCAGGGCGAAGGCAGTGATCTCGTCAAGGCTCAGCCCGGCGGCGTAGAGGGCACCAAAGAGGGAGCCGGCGCTGGTGCCAGCCATGACGTCAATAGGAACACCCTCTTCTTCAAGGACGCGCAAGACGCCGATATGAGCGATGCCCCGCGCCCCGCCACTGGAGAGGGCCAGGCCCACCAGCCGCTGGGCGATGCGCCGGGCGGCGCGGTCAATGGCCTCCGGTTCATTGGCCACGTGCCAGTGTCCCTTGATGGCCATCTGCTCTACCCAGTTTTCTTTGCCCAGCCCAATGTGGACGGTCACGTCGGCCAATTCGACCGCCTTGATAGCCACTTCACCCTTCTGGGGAAGGATGCACAACAGAACCCGGTCGAACTTTTCGACCAAAGAGCCCAGACTCTCCGCCAGACCACCTCTTTTGAGGTAGGAGGTTGACTGACTATCCAACAGGGTGACGCCAGAACGGGACAGGGCTTCCAGGTTCAGGTCGGAGCGGCGTAGACCCTCCAAGTCGAAGAGCAGCACCTGTTCTCCTGTCTGCCGGGCCAGGCTGAGGGCCAGGTCTCCTATCCTCTCACCTATGGCGGCCACGACCCGGTATTCGTGACGCCTGGTGGGCTGTTTATCGGTCTCCCAGAGGCGACGGCTCAGCTCGCGGCTGATGGTTACAGCAATAGACGGGTACTGCTCAAGCAGTTCGTCCATGTCTGCCTTATGCAAAACCCACAGTTCAGCATCAATGTCCACCTTGACCGTGGCCGAACGCGGCTCGCCCAACAGGAGGGCCATTTCACCGAAAAAGTTACCTGGGCCCAGGTAGGCGAAAAGCCTCTCCTCTTCATCCGTGCCGGAGACGACTTTCACCTGTCCAGACTCTATGAGATACATAGAGTCACCCAAGCCACCCTCAACGCAGACTACCTCTCCTTTTCTGTAGCGTTTAAGATGCAGCTTGGCTGAAATGGCCTTCAAGACATCGTCTGGGAGTTCGCTGAAGAAGGGGATACGTCGCAGATTTTGATGCATGGTCAGTGACATTCTCCTTACAGTTATGCCCAGCACTTTGCAAAGCAGGCCCAGAGTGTGGTTCTCCTGCACCGCCTATGGGGGGTGTCTGTGATAAAACTTGTACATTGATTATACTACACAACCAAGGGATGCGCAATGGTACAAAAGTACCTCTGCACCCAATCTCAACTAACCCTTAACCAAATCTTCACTCTCTTTGATTGGGCCTGCGCAGCAGGCTTCGTCGTGAGCGCTCAGCCGAACGGTCGGGGGGTGTGGGGGGTGTCCCTCCGATATCCCCCCCTTTTCGTGCTGTGGGACATTGGCCCACCAGCCTTGCTGTCAGGAGGGGAAAAGTGGGGTTGAGGGGATACCCCCAAGCCCTCGGCCTGAGGACCTCGGCTGAGCTCGGTCGAAGCCCTCGGGCCGAAGGCTCCCCAGGTTTCGCTGCACAAGCCCTTTGATTCCAAAGCCGAATCGTGGTAGAATATGATTATGTCTGGCATCCTTCGCAAGGCCTACCGCGACATCACCGGGCGTAAGGTGCGCTCGGCTCTGACTGTCCTGGGTATCCTCATCGGTGTGGTGGGTATCGTCACTATTGTCTCCACCTCTCAAAATCTGACCCATGCCCAGGCCCAGGCTTTCAACAATAGCTCCCAGGCTGACGTGACCCTGTGGGTTTGGGACGCCCCACCCAGTTTGGGGAGAGCCTTAGAAGCTATTCCCAATGTGGCCGAGGTTGAGTTGCGCAACACCTATTGGACCAAGTGGAAGGTCGGTGAGGTCTGGCAGGATATCTACTTCATTGGCATCGCTGACTTTGGGGGCATGGAGGTCAACCAGATCACCCTCAAGGAGGGTCGCTATCCAGCCTGGGATGAATGTTTGCTGGGGGTTTCGGTCAAAGAGGTCGCGCCAGTGGCTGTGGGACAGGAGATCACCTACCGGGCCGGGCCAGACAATGCTGAGCACTACCTGACCGTCAGCGGCTTTGCCCAAAGCCCGGCCTATCTCTCCTCTGTTCTGACCAACCTCTCCATCGCTTACGCCCCGGCAGTCACAGTAGGTAAGATGTTGGGCATCGCCGGCAGCAATCAGGTGCTGGTCAAGGTCAGCGATTTCAGCGCCGTCGCTGAAACTGTGGAGGAGATCAAGCGCCTCATCGCCAAGCGGGGCCTGTCACACGGCAAGCCGCAGGTGCGCGATCCAATGGACTACCCGGGGCGGCGGGAGCTGGACGCTTTGATCCTGTTGATGTTCCTGTTCTCAGCCCTGGGTCTGGTTCTGAGTGGCTTCCTGGTAGCCAACACTCTTTCGGCCATCATCGCCGAAGGAGTGCGGGAGATCGGCGTCATGAAGGCCCTTGGGGCCAGCCGTGGGCAGGTAATGAGGCTCTATCTCCTGACGACCCTTTTCTACGGCCTGGCAGGCACAGTCTTGGGCCTCCTCGTCGGATCGGTCAGCCAGTGGTTCCTCACGGCTTACATCGGCCGTTTGGCCAACGTCGAGGTCCCCTTCCGACTCTCGCCTCAGGGGCTTTTCTTGGGCGCTCTGGTGGGGCTGGGTGTAACCCTTTTGGCCGGACTGGGGCCAGCCTGGACAGGGACGGCTATCACGGTGGGGGAGGCCCTGGCTGGCTATGGCATCACCTCAACTTATGGCCAGGGGCTTTTGGATAGGGCTCTGCGCCAGGTGAGGGGGCTGCCCTCGCTGGTAGCCATGTCCGTGCGCAATCTGGCCCGCCGTAAGGCCCGCAACGCCGTCACCCTCATCGTCATTGCCCTTTCCACGGCTGCCTATTTTGCCGCCCAAAGCACCAACGCTTCGGTGGGCCAGGCCATTGACGGGATTTTCGAGATCTACTCCCCTGACGCTTGGATTTATTTCAACGAGCCGGTGGATAGCCGTTTCGGGGCAATGCTGCTGACCGTGCCCGGTGTACGCCATGTTGAACCCTGGTCACTGGACGACTGTTGGGTGGGATATGCCAAAGCCCGCCTATGGGGCCTGCCAGCCGACACCGTTCTCTACCGCTATCAACTGGAAGCCGGGCGCTGGTACCGAGAGGGTGAGACAGACGCCATCGTCATTTCCGCTGACCTGGCTGCCGCCCGTGACTTGCACCTGGGTGACATGGTCGAGGTTCAGGTAGGTGATGCAGCCAGAGATTTCCGCGTGGTAGGTATCGCCGATGATTACAGCATCTTCCTGGGCAGCACGGTGACGGCCAAGGTCTTTTTGCCCGTGGACGTGACCCATCGTATGTTGGGGCGTTTAGGCCGCGCCTCCTTCTTCGCCTTGCAGTTGGATGACCCCAGCCCGGAGGGAGTGAATCGCATCCTGGGCCAACTGGAGCGCAAATTCCGCCGTTGGCGACCAGGCACTGTGGCCGCTCACCGCGAGTTCAAGAGTGCCCTGGAGCAGAGCAAGGTCCTGTCCATCGGCCTGAGCGCGATGGTGACCATCGTGGCCCTCATCAGCGCCGTTGGTGTAATGAACACCCTGACCCTGAGCGTGTTGGAGCGCCGCCGTGAAATCGGGGTGCTGCGAGCCGTGGGAGCCAGCGACGCCAGCCTGTTCCAGGTGTTTCTGACCGAGGGCCTGGCCCTGGGTCTGGCTGGCTGGGTTCTGGGAACGGCCATCGGCTACCCCGCTGGCCGCTTCTTCGTGACCCAGATGGGGAGACTTCTCTTCCAACTCCAGTTCGTGTTCACCGCCCGCCTGGTCTTGACCGGCTTCCTCTTCGCCATCCTGCTGGTTGCACTGGCCAGCCTCGGCCCGGCCCTGGGGGCAGCCCGACTGCCAGCGGCAGAGACATTAAGGTACGAGTAGGACTACCTGGCAATATTCAGGGGTAAGCGTTTAGGGTAGCGCCAACTGAGTGCCCTGGAGCATAGAGGAAGGGTATATCGAAGCTGAGCGACCTTTGGAAGTCAGTCTCACGTTCACAGAAGCTGCTTGGATTCGATACCCTCGTGGTTGTTTGACTAATCCGATTTCAGAGAGTAGGTGAGGAACACTCATCATGGAACACAGAATCAAGTTCTTA
>JBGVTF010000169.1:0-3150 GCA_041862415.1 Anaerolineae bacterium
ACGACAGAGGTGCTGCTGCCGGAGTGGCTCCGTCGCTCACACCTCTATCAGGCCATCGTCGCCACGTTGCTGCGGCTCGTGGTCGAATTCGTCGGCGGCGTCACCGGCGTCTTGGCGTCCGTCGACGTTGACGTGCAAGAACTGGCGGCACGCAAGGCAGCCGGCAGTGTGATCGAACTGGCCAGCCTTCTAGCGGTAGGCTGGTCGCCCCTCTGGCTGCTGGCGGCCGTCGCTGATCTGACCGGTGGGACGCGCACCTATCTGCGTGTGCTGGTTTCCGAGTTCCAGCGTGACGGCCTGTTGCCGACCGATACGGATATCACCTCGGTCGAGGAGCTACTCCATACCCTGGAGGAAACCTCCGGGCTGATGGCAGAAACGGTTGACGTGCCCCCTCTCAACTTGGACGATATGCGCACAAGCTGGCAGACGTTGCAGCAAAATGTGGCAGAGCTACCCGACGCCAGTCGCCTGGACAGCCTGTATGCCCAGCTGCAGCAAGTGGCCAATCAGGAGGGCCGCACGCTGCGGTCCGTGTCATCGGTGATCGCCGCTGGCGCTGTGCGAGCAGGCATGCAGATAGGCCACACCTACATCTTTGATTATTACCACGATGCTCTGCGCACCATCACCAAAGAAGGTTTGCCCGCCTATGCGCAGCGCGTGGCCAAGCCCTATCTAGTGGTGGCGGTGACCCACCTTGACCCCCGGCGTACAACTCATACGGAACGTCTTGTGGGACCTCTGTTGCAACGTCTCCGCCAGCGCGCGGATGTGCCAGATGAGGGGGCATCGCCTTGCTCAGGATAAACTCCGTCGAAGGGCCTGTCCTGAGCCGAGCCTGCCCTGAGCAAAGTCGAAGGGTCGAAGGGCCTGCCGAATCAGGCATTGCCGTTTGACTGGCCGATAGTCAATGCGGGGGCAGAGCCCCGACATTTCCACATAAGGGATTAGACAGAATAATCCCGCCTAGTTAGGCCGCTGCCGCAAAATGCCGAGTGTCGAGTTCTCTGTGAAACAAACAAGCTGGGTCAAGGGCATCTGCCCGGTGAATGGAGTGTGCGACTTTTGTTACGAGCGGGTATCATAGCTCGACGGCAAGAAATGCTGAATGAAGCCACTTTTTATTTGAGCTAATGACGGAAAAGTGGTAAAATAACGCACTTGCAAGCTTTGCCGGAGCAGCAATGGGTATACCACTGTTGAAAAGCAAACTCTATATCCCCGCTGTCCGGCCCAACCTGGTGCCCCGTCCGCGCCTGGTCGAGCGGTTGAACGCGGGGCTGCACCGCAAGCTGACGCTCATCTCCGCGCCGGCCGGCTTTGGCAAGACCACGCTGCTGAGCGAACGAGAGTGTGTAAAGCACCTGGTCAGCTGACCAGGTAAAAGACTGCCCACCTGACCAGTCCTGACTCCCTGGTTGACTAACGCGCCGGGGAGTTGTGTGTGCCTGTGCAAGTGAGCAGTTTTGCCAGGATGGGTGATATGTGGTAAGATTGTGGTATCCAAAAGTCCTGCGACAAGGGGGTATACATGATAATCGCTCTCCTGGTCGTCACGTTCATCGTCGCATTTGCTGTTGCTTCGATCGTCGTTCTCATTTTCACCAAACCTATTGAGGGCATCTTGAGTCGCGTCATCCCAGATGAGATAAGCTTGGCATGGTCAAGGTATCTCAAATTCGCCATCTATGTTGTCGGGATAGGTGGTGGTGTCCGAGTTTGGTCATTTGAAAAATATCTGACACTACAGGAACCATATAAAGAAATAGTTCCACTCACGTCAGACCGTTGGGTGCTAGAGATTTATCAGACGATTATAGGAACGCTTCAAAGCACCGTGATGCTACTCCTCGTCTTCTTTGTATTCGCGTTAATCGCTCTCGTAATCGTCCGGGCTTTTGAGCTAAGAAAGGCCAAGACCGAATCACCGTAGTGAGCAGAACGAGAAGGCACGAGCGGTAGCCGCCGCCTCTGACCAAGCTTGGGAACTATGTCAGTTCCGTGTCCCGCTATCAATCACATCCATGTCAATTGGTATATTTGGGCTCAGATATCGGACCACTCATGGTTCATTTCGCACTCAAGCAGGCTATCTACTGTCGCTGTTGATTGGCTTGCTATTAGTTTTCTTCGCAGTGAAAATCCTTCCAGCACCTTTTTTCGATTTCGTTGATCGTTGTCGCCCCTCGGGAACAGGGCTTATAATCCGCTTATGACCACCTCAATTTTAGCCACCAAACTCTATATCCCCCCTGCCCGACCGGAGTTAGTGTCGCGCCCGCGCCTGATCAAACGGCTGAACGCGGGGTTGCACCGAAAACTCACCCTCATCTCCGCCCCGGCCGGCTTTGGCAAGACCACGCTGCTGAGCGAATGGGTCGCTGGCAACGAGCCGCCCGTGGCCTGGGTTTCGCTGGATGAGGGCGACAACGATCCAGCCCGCTTCCTGGCATACTTTGTCGCTGCCTTGCAGACGATCCCAAGCCTCAGCGAGGCGGACGTCGGGGAATCCGCCCTGGCTGTGTTCCAATCCCCCCAGCCGCCACCGATTGAAGCGGTTCTGACCCCTCTGATTAACGAGATTACCGCCATCCCCGACCGGATTGTCCTCGTCCTCGACGATTATCACCTCATTGAAGCCCAACCCATCCACGACGCCCTCACCTTCCTACTGCGGCGCCTGCCGCCACAGATGCACTTGGTCATCGCCACCCGTGATGACCCAAAATTGCCTTTAGCCCGTCTGCGCGCCCGGGGCCAATTGACCGAATTGCGCGCCGCGGACTTGCGTTTTACCTCCACCGAAGCCGCCGAGTTTCTCAACCAGGTGATGGGCTTGGATCTTTCGGCGGAAGACATCGCCGCGCTGGAAACCCGTACCGAAGGTTGGATTGCCGGTCTGCAATTGGCAGCCATTTCAATGCAAGGCCGTAAGGATGTTACCGGCTTTATCCAATCTTTTACCGGCAGCCACCGTTTCGTGCTGGACTATCTGGTCGAGGAAGTCCTGGAACAGCAGCCCGAAAGCGTCCAGAATTTCTTACTGCAAACTGCCGTCCTCGATCGATTGACCGGCTCTTTATGCGATACTCTCACTGGCCAAGATAACGGCCAGGCGACGCTGGAGAAGTTAGAACACGCCAATTT
>JBGVTF010000170.1:0-11364 GCA_041862415.1 Anaerolineae bacterium
CCGAATTGTATCTGAATTCTATGGGGTAAGGGCAGAAGTGACAATTTTCGTCCCTCTGGGAGACAGCCGCGTGATCAGAGATATCCAAATCACCAATGTCTCTGACCAGCCCTTGGAGGTTGATGCGGTCCCCGTAGTCGAATATACCCACCCGGACGCCCTCAAGCAGTTCACCAACGCTGACTGGGTGCCTCAAACCATGCAGAGTAAGGCCTACCGCGACGAAAAGGGCATGGTCATCCTCACGCAATATCCTTTCATGCTCAAGGAAACCCGGATTAACTATTTTACCTCCAACCATCCGGTATCCTCTTTCGAATCAGATCGCAGGCAATTCCTGGGGGACAACGAATATGGCACCTGGGCCAACCCGCTTAGCCTGCAAGAGGAGGAACTAAGCAACTACGAAGCCCTACGCGGGGACAACATCGCTGCGCTGCTTCACCACCTGGGGACCATCCAACCCGGTGAGGCCGCCAGGCTGATCACACAACTGGGTCAGGATGAAAGCGTTGAGAAACCTCTTCCCTTGATCAACCGCTATCGGGACGCGGAGCAAGTGGAACGGGCGCTCAAGGAAATGGCCTCCTTCTGGGACACCTACTTGTCCAGGCTGCAGGTCGAGACTCCTGACACCAGCATGAACAGCCTGCTCAACCTCCATAACCCCAGGCAGTGCCACACCACCAAGAACTGGTCCCGATACCTCTCCCTTTATCAGCTCGGCCTTGGCGCGAGGGGCATTGGCTTCAGAGACAGCGCCCAAGACGTGATGGGCATTCTGGTCAGCATGCCCCAAGAAGGCAAGGAGCTGATCAGACAACTGCTGCACGTGCAAAAAAGAGACGGCTCTGCCATGCATCAGTTCAATCCCTTGACCATGGTAGCCAACGAGGGCGACTCCAGAGAAGTGGAGGAGGCCCCCAAATACTACAGCGACGACCATCTGTGGATCGTTCTGGCCATCACCGCATACCTTAGGGAAACGGGAGATCTTGCTTTCCTGGACGAAGTAGTCCCTTACTATGAAAAGGACACAGAGGGACATCCTTTCGAGTCGGGCACGGTCCTCGACCACATGCGTCGGGCCATCGAGTTCACGGGAAACAACGTTGGGGCTCATGGGCTACCGCTGCTGGGATTCGCCGACTGGAACGACACCGTCAACTTGCGAACGGGCGCAGAGTCCTTGTTTGCAGCCAACTTGTACGGCAAAGCCTTGCTGGAGATGATCGAACTGGCGCAGCATCTTGGCAACGCGGGGGAGATACCCAAATACGCCGCCTGCTATGACACAATGAAGCAGACAGTGAACGAACATGCCTGGGACGGCGAGTGGTACCTGAGGTATCTTGATGCCGACGGGAGCCCCATTGGTTCCCACATGAACGCTGAGGGACAGGTCTACACCAACGGCCAATCGTGGCCGGTTATCTCGGGCTTTGCCCCGCCCGACGGGGCCAAGGCAGCCTTGGATGCTGTCTACCGACGGCTCAACACCCGTAACGGCATCAAGCTGAGTACGCCGGGATACGACGGTTTTGATCCGGCGAAAGGGGGGATTACCACCTACCCGCCCGGAGCCAAGGAAAATGGCGGCATCTTTCTACACGCCAATCCGTGGGTCATCATTGCCGAAACAATCGTCGGGAATGGAGACCGAGCCTGGAAATACTACAATCAGATCAACCCGGTGGCCAAGAACGATGTTATAGAGCAGTTTGAATGTGAGCCCTACGTCTATCCCCAAAACATCCTGGGCGACGAACATCCTCAGTTTGGGCTAGCCCGCAACAGTTGGCTTTCGGGCACCGCTTCCTGGGCCTATCAGGCAGGCAGTCAATACATTCTGGGCGTCAGGCCGAGGTATGAAGGGCTGCAAATCAATCCTTGCATACCCAGAAACTGGGGTGGCTTCAAGGTAACCAGGGAGTTTAGGAAGGCGGTTTACCAAATCAAGGTCAAAAACCCCGATCACGTCTGCAGAGGGGTGAAATCGGTCAAAGTGGATGGCAAAGAGATCGCAGGCAATGTGGTGCCTGTTTTTGAGGATGGCAAAACCCATCAGGTTGAAGTCATTATGGGTTAAGAACCTGTCTGAAAGAATCACAAAGACACCAAGGCACCAGGTTTTTTGTCAAATTCCTGACGCTTTCGTGTCTTTGTGCCTTCGTGTTGATCAGGATTGTCCTCATCAAGGCACTGTTGAAGCTGTTGCACAATGGCTTCAGCCTCGGTAGGAGGTAGGCGATAGTCCTGCAACTCCATCAAGAGCACCTGCCGGTCACTCTTCGCGGTCAGTCGATCAATAGCTTGCTGATCCATGGTTGCCCTCCTTGTGGCCTGAGAGTCTCTTTATGTTCTACCACAAGTGGAGGACAAATATCACCATTGCCAAGTCCAGCAGTTATGGCCCGGATTTGCCAAAAGTGAATCGCCCCGCCCGGAAGGGCGGGGCATTCTGGCGTTTTCAGGGCATTTCACTGTTAGGTAGTCTCCCCCTTGGGTGTTGCTGCCCCGTTCTGCTCAGGCGGGATCGCCAGATCCGCCGACAAATCCCTGGATCTGGCGATCCAGGGAGAGCAAAAGCGAAATCTCCTCGGGGACCAGCGTGAGTGTGTCGCCGTCTATAAAGCGCACCTTGTCGTTGCCGTAGAATATGACGTCGTTGCGCCCGGCCAAACAGTCCACGACGATGGCGGAGGGCGAGCCGCCCACCTCGATGGTGGTCAATAGGGTCAGAGGATCATCCCCCTGGGCGCGCAGCGGCGCTGTCAGGCCGCTTGCCAATAGCCCGAGAATCAAGCATCCAGAGGTAAACCGCACAAACCGTTTCACTGTACTTCACTCCTTTCTTTGGGCTTCGCCGTGTAGAGTAAACCCCACATTCTGACCTCACCAATTTCACACCGGCCGTACGATAATCTCGGGCATTCTGTGTGCCTGTACGACGAACAGCCAAGGATTGTTCTACTCAAAGTGGCGAGCTTGCCAAGTGGAAGGAGCGTTATGATCTACCGGGATCAGGCCAGGGGGATGGCCGTGGCACTAGAACTTGTCTGATCCTGCCCCAATCCCAAAGACTGTTCATGCGCCAGGCTGGTCTGCAATTCTCTGGCCTCGATCAGGTCTGGGGTTTCAAAGCCCTCGCTGAACCAGTGAAAAATCTCAGCTAGCCTTTGATAGGCTGCTTCCGTTTTATCCTGCGCTTGCCAGAGCCGGCTCAGGCTCGTGACTGCTCGAAGCTCCAGCGACCGGGCCTGCTGCTGGCGGGCAATCTCAATGGCCCGTTGAAAACAGGTCTCCACCTCGATTTCGGCTGCACCCTGGTTCCACAGCAATTCTCCCTTGAGCCGGTGCAACTCCGCTTCCCAGGTGCGGTGCTCCGTTTCTTCCACTACGACCAGGGCGTCATCCAGGAGAGACAGCCCTTCGTCCGGCCTCTCCAATCTCCCCAGGGTCGCAGCCAGCAGGGACATCATGTAGGGCAGACCGATCACAGCGCCAGTGCCTCGATAGATGGCCAGATCGTGGTCCATTTGATCAATAGCTTTTGTGTCTGCCCTTCCCTGTCTGACCAGGGCCGCGTTGCGGATGATGGCGCTCCCGGCATGCCAGTAGGGCAGCCCGTGTTTAGCGGACTGGGCCATGGTCGCCTCGGCATACTTTTGCATTTTGAGCGTTTCCCGCCGAAAGTCCGAAATCATGGTCGCAAAGATCTGAACGTAAGCCAGGGTGTTCGGATTTGATTCAGCCTCAGCACAGCGCAAGGCCTCCTCGGCCTGCCGCCAAGCCTGGTCTGGATAGCCCAGTATCCACGAGTTAAAGGCCAGATTGACCATAGCCTTGGCACCGGAGAACTGGTCGGTGACGGGTATCTGGGACTGCTCAGGCTGGTAGAGGGCGACGCTCTTCTCCAGGTGGGTCTGGGCTTGAGTTAACTGGCCCAGAAAGAGCAGGATACATCCCAGGATGTGGTGCGCCGCCAGCAAGGGGGCGCTTTCTGGCTGCTGCTCGGCCTGACGCAGAAACTGCTGCCCCAGTTCACGGGCCGTCAGCAGCTCTCCCCGCATCATGAAAAAGATGGTCAGGCCGTACCATGCAGAAAAGTTCTGCAGTGTTTGCCCCACCTGCAAACACAAGTCCCTGGCCCGTTCGAAAGCCTGTCTCACTTCTGGCGCTGCTGGGCTACGGGCGCCAATCATGGCGTTGCCCAGCATAATTTGGAGCATCAATTCCTGCTGTGCCCGCCCGGGACCCTGCGGCGCTGTTTCCAGTAATCCCAGGCCGGTGGTCAGGTGGGCTATGGCTTTCTCATAATCCCCCAGCCCAAAGGCCTGCCGGCCGGCCTGAAGCAGGTACCCCACCGCCTTGTCTGTGATCCCGGCCCGCTGAAAGTGCCGGGCCAACTGGATCGCCGCTTGCTGCGTCTGCTCCCCGTATATGGCCTCCAGCGCCGCACCCACCGCTTCGTGCAGATAGGCCCGCTCCAGCTCATCCAGGTTATGGTACAGATAGTGCTGGATCAGATGATGCCGGAAGCGATAACGAGCCAGGCGTTCGTCTCCGATCCGTTCCAGGGCCTGGGCGGTGACCATCCGCTGTTCTTTATCCAACTCGCGGCTCAACTGCTGCACCACCGCCCGTTCGTCCAGCCGGTGCACCCGGGCCACCACTCCGGCTGTAAAACGCTCCCCTTCCACGCAGGCCGTCGTCAGCATGGCTTGCTGCGCCTCGTCCAGCCGGTGGAGGCGCGTCTCGATCACCCCCTCCACCCGGGTCGGCAGCGTCTGCCAATCAATCCTCTCCCCGGCCACCCAATAGCCGGCCTCGTCCTGCTTTAGATCGCCTCGCGCCTGCATGTCGTGCACCAGTTCCGCCGTGAACAGGGGATGCCCGCCGGTTTGCCGGAACAACGCCTCTCGAAAGGTTTGGTCCAGCCGGTTGGGTTGGCTGTCCAGGTAGGCGGCCACAAACTGGCGACCCTCGCCCTCGGCCATCTCTCCCAGGTCGAGCCAGATATCGCCATGCTGCCGTTTGAGCTCGTCAACCAGGCCGGCCATGGGGTGTCGCTCTCCGTCCCGCCTCAGGGTGATCTCCTCCGGGCGGTAGGTGCCGACCAGCAGGATGGGACTGTTGCTCAGATTCCGGCTGAGGTGAAAAAGCAAGCTGCACGAGGCCGGGTCGGCCCAGTGCAGGTCTTCCAGAATGAGCAGGAGTGGCTGCTGGCCGGCGATCGCTTTGAGGAAAGCGGTGGTTTGGCCAAAGATGTCTTTCTGGTGCAGCTTTGGCTCGGATTCACCCGTCACCAGCCGGGTCAATTGCTCCAGCCAGGTCGCCTCTTGGGGAGCAATCGCTGTGGCCCGGTCCAACAGCGCCTGGCCCGGCACAAAACTACCGACCAGGTGGGGGGCCTGGGCCACCAGGGTGGGGATGGTTTGCGGCATCGCCTCCCACAGACGGCGAGCCTGGCGGCGATCAATCAGCCCGCCCTCCCATACATCCTGGACGTTGCCACAGAGCAAGGTCAGGGCTTCCCGGAAGGGGTGATAGGGATCGCCCAGACCGGTGTGGGCATGGCCGTAGCCAAAGACGGTCAATAGCCCAGGGTCATCGAGCTGAGCCTGCCGGGCAAATTCCTGGACCAGCATCGTTTTGCCCTGGCCGGCTTCGCCCACAATAAAGCGGAGCTGACTGGCCCCGCTCCGGGCGTTCTGTAGGGCGGAGGTCAGGGCAGCCAGCTCGCGCTCGCGGCCGACAAAGATGGTCGGGGGCGTCGGGGCTGCCTGCTCTGCCAGGAAGAGCGGCGGCGGGGCAAGCGGCTCACCCTGTTCCGGGGGAGCGCCGGGTTGAGCGGTCACGGGGGGGAGCTGTTTGGTCTTGATCGCTTCGTACAGGGCGACCGTTTCTGCGGCGGGCGGCAGGCCCATTTCTTCGTACAGGAGCGCTTTCCCGGTCTCGAACTGGTGCAGGGCGGCGGCCCACTGGTCGGTTCGGGCGTAGAGCAGCATAGCCTGGCGCCGGGCGACTTCGCTGAGAGGAGCGAGTTCCACCCAGCGCAAGGCGTGTTCCAGCCCCAGTTGGTACCGGCCCTGGATCAGGGCAGCCCCGACCAGTTCGCGCAGGGCATCCTGGACTTGCAGTTGCCAGTGCTCTCGCTCCAGAACCAGCCACCCCTCGAAACCGCGCCCTCCGCGCAGGTAAAAGCCCTGCAGAAACTCCCCCCGGTAGAGCTTCAGGCTTTGGGCCAACTGTTCCAGGCCAGCGGGGGACAGCCGGCCGGCCGCGTCGCGCCGGGACAGGTTTTCTGCCAGGTCTTGCGCCAGTTCGGCCGCATCCAGCCAGTGGGGAGCGGCCCGGTCGAAAGCCACCGATTCCCGCGTAATCGTGACGTACGGCCCCAGCTCCCGCCGCAGGTTAGACAGCAGCACCCGCATGTTGTTCATCAACCGCTGCTCGGAACCCTGGTCCCACAGCAGATCGGCCAGCACCGGGCGCGGGTGGGCCCGGCCGGTAACGGACAGATAAACCAGCAGGGCTTTGGCTTTGTGAGCCAGGCTACTCTCGATGAGACGTTCGCCCTGTTTGATCATCAGCCCACCAAATGTCCTGATCTCGAGTCTTTCAGTCATGATCCCGCCCCTCCCAATGGCTACTTGAGTTGCTCCGAAAATCACCGTGGTAAGGCAGAGGCAACCAAAGGTTGCACGCAATCCGCCCTACATTTTTGTCATTCAGGGTAAGCAAAGCTCATGATGACTGTCTCGAAAACAGCCCGAACAAGTTCGGGAGTCCTCAACTTGTTGAGGGTTCGCGAGACCTTCTCCTACGCTCAATGCGCGGCATGGAAACCGTGTCTACGGAGGACAATTGCACAGGTAGAAAGATTTGTCAGCCAATCAGGCCGCCTCAGCCTGACAGGGTGTTCTGAATTGTTTTCTAGTGATGTCTGTTGGTGTGGTCGTCGTTGTAGGGGGCAGGCTCAAACTTGGTCTGAGCGGCCTCATGCTTGGCTGTGAGCTTGGTTGGTGTGGTCGTCGTTGTGGGGGGCAGGTTCAAACGGTGGTTCAGCGGATGGCACTACGTTGGCACCTGTTCAAGCGTTGGTTGAGGGTCATTTGCGCGGTGATCCCCCCCAATCTGTAATTATAGCACACTTTGGCCCTGTTTTCCAGTATGCAACGAGATTCCGCTGTTTACGTCATTCCGAGCGACCGAAGGGAGTCGAGGAATCTCTTACTGCTAAACGTAGAGAGATTCCTCGACTCCGCTACGCTCCGTTCCGCTCGGAATGACGAGTGCCACAAGTCTCGTTGTAGTACCAGTGATTTGTGGCTGAATCTCACTACCCGACATGTCATTCTGTGCGACCCCTTCGGCTTCGCTCAGGGCAGGCTCCGGGAGCGAAGAATCTCGTAGCCAGATTGCTATTTGCCCTTGTGACAACGAGATTCTTCGCGCTTCGCGCTCAGAATGACACCCTTTGAAGGTGCCTGGTAGCAGGATGTCGGGTAACGAGTGGCTGAATTAATGCTTCTTTCGCGATTCTTTAATGCTCTTATGCTATACTGATTATGGTTTGATATGCTTTCCTGTGTTACAAGACAGCAGTCGCCGATCCCCTATAACCACAAAGGGTCTCCAGGATTTCGCGTGGTCAGTCGCCAGACCTTAAGGGTTTTCGTGCAAAGTTTGGCAAAAATGTAATGGTCAAAGACACTTTGAACTAAATCGCCCGACAGCTCTGTCACCCTGAGCGAAGCGAAGGGTCTCGTTCTGTGCAAAACAGGGGCCTGTGCTTGCCTAGAACGGGATTCTTCGTCGCTGCGCTCCTCAGAATGACATACACGTTGATGGTCATTTTTCCAACATGTTGTTGACCACTACAAAAATTTGGCAAAAAGGGCTGTTACGTTGGCGAAAAAATGCTGTTTACACGGTCTTGGGCAAAACCCTCAGGGTCTCCCCACGCAAAATCCCAAAGAGCCACCACAAACAGATAGGACAATGTCTGAAGTCGATGATGTGCGGACCGAATCGTACCTGGTGCGCCTGTGGCGCGACGGCCGGCATAGCGGCTGGCGCGCTTCCTTGCAGCACGTCCGCACTGGCCAGACCCATCACTTTGCCCGGGCCGAGGCGCTGTGGGTCTTTTTGCAGGCAGAGATGGCCAAGGGCGATAAATGACCAACACAGGGTGAGCGATCCGGCTGGGGTCCACAGTCCATTGGACGAGGTAGCGTCGAAAGAAGAAGGAGGTCTGTATGAGGTTTTGAAAATACCGTTCCGACGAGTTGCGTGATAGACGCAATATTGCACATACTCGAGACTAGACCACACATAAGGAGGTACCAAAATGAAATCAGAAGTAAAATATGTCGAAACGCGTTTCCAGATGACAGCGAGAGCAGCAGGTGGACTTCGAGACATCCCTGGATCTGAATGTCTAGGAAATGGATACGACGTCGTTGACGGGGACTATGCGAGCCCGCTGTCCACGACTTGTCAATTGTTTGAGCTTGGCGACAAGGAGAAGATTCAGATTGATGAGGAGCACACGTATAATGTCCCTGCCAATGTAATTCACACACCTATCCGGAAAGGAGACTTTAGAGTAATTACGGGAGAAACAATCGAGGAGCATCAAAAGAACCTCTCAGTTGAAGCCGGCATAAGCGGAGAGTACTTGGGTTTCAAAGGATCGCTGGATGCGAGCTTTGATATGAGTACATTTAGGCGTTCTTCCTTTAGATATGTTACCTGTATGGATATAGTTAAGCGCTGGATGTTGAGGCTCGCGGCTAAGCCTAGGGACTTTTTATTACCCTCCGTAGAGAAAGACATAAACTCTATGGCACCAAAAGACCTCTTCGACACATACGGCACACACTATTTGAACCAGATCATTGTTGGTGCTAAAGCAACCTATTCTTCTACGATTAGTGAGATTGACTATACATCGGACCTTCAGTTACGCATCGTTGCGCAGGCGTCATATGAGAATCTGGTCGGCAAGGTAGATATCAAACTAAAATCAGAACTGGAAGAAAGCGTGAGCAACTTCCAAAGCAATTCTGCTAGCCAAGTAAGGGTATTTGGAGGTGATCCAGCCTACGGGCTCAATATTTGCAGGGGGGAATATGATAAGTGGAATGAATCAACGGACGAGCGGCCCGTATTTATGGATTTTGGGCCCAAAGGTCTTCAGCCGATTTGGAAGCTATGCAGAGATGACGATCGCAAGAACCAACTGAAAGATGCCCTCAGCGGTTACGCTGAAAGCAAGTGGATACAGACACAGAGATTGCCGCTTCAAACAGGTGACCTGATAGCTCTACAGGCTGATTCGGGCGCGTATTTGAGTCGAATATGGCTTTTAAAAGAAGAGACGGATCTAATTGCAGCTGCTAAATGGGGAATAGACCAATACTCAAGATTCACGGTTACTGTTCTCCACGGTGGGAAAATCGCCTTACAGGCGGATACAGGCAAGTATTTGAGTCGAGTTGGGGATAGTATTGAGGCTGCTAAGCTCTTTGAAGACCGTCTTGCAATTGACAAGTTCTCCAAATTCACAGTCGAATATCTTGACGAAGAGTCAGACGAAGAGACAATTGCCTTACGAGCGGATACAGGCAAGTATTTGAATTGGGTGCCAACAAAACGTGGAATGTTTGATGTTCCAGTACCTGAAATGTTTGGTGGTCAAATTGTGGCTACTAAGTCTGAAATTGACGACTCCTGCAAGTTTTCAGTTGAAATCCTCTGATAACGTGTCGGTGGGCAAATAACGCGGGAGATAATAAGCTCACAGAGGTATGCAGACCGACTCTGATTTTCCAAGCGGATGATGCATGCCGTCGGGGGCCGTGTTGCCTCACGAATAAAGTATACCAAAACGACGACTGCCAAGAAGCAGTTGCACCCACAAGGGCGGTTTTGACGTTTACCTGCCGCTCATGCTCAGGAATCAGTAAAAGCGCCGACGGTCTGGCGCACAGGTCAAGTGGAGAGACGACGTAAAATCCGCCTGTGCCCTATCAAGCGAGGGCGCGGGCGGATTCCTTGGGGAGATCGTATACTGCTCGCAGCCCCCGTTCGGGGGCGTCCAATGCGGAGAATGGCCGCTCCGGGTAAGGTACTCACGCTATAGCGGCCCTCTGCGTGGCATCAATGCTAGGGTCACTCAACCTGGCGTGATTCGAGTTGGTGGTGTGGCTAAGAAAATCTAAACAGGAAAGCGGCATCGCGATGTGGCGATGCCGCTCTATCGTTTGCGTTCTGCTCTCAGCCGTTTGTGGCTTGCTGACCCATCTCCGCCCTTATCCCTATTCTCAAGCTCGGGATGACTCGTGTCTGACGGCTTTGGGGCATTCCGCTCTTAGAGGACCATCTCAATCCCACTGGGAAACTCCTCCAGATCCCCCCAGAATATACACCTTGTAGGACAGACCGTGGTACACGCAGGAGCCTCCTCCCTGCCCCGTTTCTCAATGCACAGGTCGCACTTTACCGCCTTGAGGATTTCGTGGTTAAACTGCATGACATCCCAAGGGCAGGCTTGTACGCAACTGGCACCACACATGATACACCGTTTCCCCTCCTGAACGGCCATTTCTTCCGCAAATCCCTTTTGAATTTCGTCAAAGTTTTTGACGCGCTCTTGGGGTTCCAGACGAGGCATTTGGCCGCGTGCAGAGGGATCGTATGTCTCTTTCTGAGGCTCTGTGATGGCCTTCAATACCTTATCTCGACCCAATCGCCCTAGTCGAAGGTCCCGGCCATTGATATAGCGGTCAATGGATATAGCCGCCTCCCTGCCGGAACCAATAGCCTCCGCAATGGATGCCGGCCCATAAAATACATCCCCGCCCGCGAAAACACCTTTTATCGGCGTCTCCAAGGTTATAGGATCGGCCTCAAGGCCGCCTGCTGAATTGACTGGAATCCCCTGCTTCTCTGCAAAGGAGAGATCGGCAACCTGACCAATGGCAACAATGACTGTATCTCCCTCAAGTTTGGCCAGATCTGTCTCATCATATTGAGGATTAAAAGCTCCGTCTTCATCGAATACACAGGTGCAACGCTTGAATTCAATTCCCGAAAATTTCCCGTCTTTTTGCAGGAATTTGTTGGGGCCGAAGCAGTTGACAATCTCAACGCCCTCTTCTAAGGCCGTCTGGATTTCGTCTTCCCAAGCCGGCATTCCATCTCGTTCTTCCAGACACACCAAAGAGACCTCCTGTGCGCCCTTGCGAATAGCGGTCAATGCCACGTCAATGGCCACATTGCCGCCCCCGACTACGATAACCCTTTTTCCAACGGATACTGGATTTCCAAGGGACACATCCCGAAGAAAATCAA
>JBGVTF010000171.1:0-3387 GCA_041862415.1 Anaerolineae bacterium
TGGGCCGCCACAGGATCGTGGAGGTAAACGAGAAGGTGCCGCTCTTCGATACTCTGGTGTAAAGCCTGGGCGAGACGCATCAGGTCCACCGAGTCGGGATCCTTCTGGACCCTGTCCATGACAGCACTCAGCAAATTCTTCATAAAGTCCTTGCGGTGTTGCCACCATTCACCAGTGTTTTCCTCTGCAGAGTCAGGAGACCAGGCCCGGCGCATGAATCCAAGGAGGTTCTCGCCTGTTACAGGGTCATCGCATCCCTCGATGCGTAGGGGACTCAGAGCCTCGATCACCAGGCGCACAACCTGTTGGTCCACAGCGATCACGCCGTCAACCTTTCTATCCTGTCCTAACTCGTAAAGCTTCTCGACGTCCCGCGCTGCCGTGGGGAAATCGGGCGACCAGTTGGCGTCGCGGAAGAGCCACAGATCGGCGGCCATATAGTCCCGGAAAGGGGCCGGGGGCTCCGGGTAGGGCTTGGACAAGTTGTCCACGTCGTAGCTATCTATCAATGACAGATCAATGATTTTCCCCTCTTGAACGGTCAACTGGATCGCGCTGCTGATGAGCCCTCCCGTGGCCCGCAGTTCGTCGTCGTTCTGGGCCAGGATCAGGAAGGTGCGTGGCTCCGTCCCTCCCATGACGCGGGAGGCGACCAGCGCGCCGTCGGCTCCGGCTTGTATCAGAGGGAGGTAGCGGTCCAGACGCTCCACCAGGCCCGCCGTGCGCGGGGAGAGATTCTCGACACAAATCCGCTGCCGTGCCTCAGCCGCCACAGCGAACCGCGCCCGGGCAGCAGCCAGGTTGGGCTCTGCGTTGACCAGAACATCTATGCCTTGTTTCGTCAAGCCGGTGCGCCTGGCGCTCCCCCTGCCCTCTTCGTACTGCTCGAGGAAGGGTGACATCCCGTCGAAAAGCAACGCCCCACCATCGGCGGCCTCCGTGGCAACTTCCAGCAAGTCAGGCGCGGCCTGGATATCACCTCCCACCAAGGGCACCCATCCCAGGTAGGGACAGAGCAGCAGCAGTGGCCCCAACTCTGTTTGCAGGGCTGCCAGGTCATCGCGCGCGCCGGTCAAATCAGCCCCCGCTTGCGTGATCATCTCAGTCCCTGGCTGGCCGGAATGCCTCGCCTCCGCCAGTTTCTGCAGGTCGTCAAGATACCCTTTCAGCGAGACGAGGCTCTTCCCCACACGTACTGCCCTTACACCAGCCCCACAGATGGAGACCAGGATAAGAAGGGTACCAACCAGCAGAAGAGCGACTCCGATTCTATTCTTCCCTTGCTGCATCCTGGACCTCATTCAGAAACGCTATGCCATCCCCTGTCACTCCAAGTGAGGATAGCGAGCTCGCAAAGCCCTGCCATACCAATCGTAACCGAGGAGGTCTTTGTCCACGACCACGACATCGGGGCGCACCCCCTCGACGTACTGTAAATACCACAGGGTAAAGGTCTCCTCATCTCGTTTGGTGACGACGAGCCCTCCTTTTGGCATTCCCTCCAGAGTCGCTACCCCCCAATCGTAGGCGGAACGGTCGTCGCTCAGATCCAGCGCGCTCAAATTCACCCAGGCCGCTGTCACGATTATCGTCAGCAAGGCCACACCGGCCAACCCGACCAGCGGGACCCACCTTTCACGCAGCATCACCAGGATCGTCCAGGTTCCGGTGCCGATCCACACGGCGAAGAAGAGGAAAGCTGGGATCAGGTAGACGTAGGAATCGGACGTGTCGTAGCCGACGGCGTAAACCCAGTAAAGGGCGGCGCTGGCACCTGTCAGTAGGCCGAAAGGCTTATCATCCTGCCACAAACGTCCCAGGCCGGTCAGGCCCAGGGCAACGCCCCAGGGTCCAAACTGCTTCAGGAGCAACCAGGCCGTCGCGCTCAACCTGGCAGGGACCTGGGCCAGCGGCAGGGCAAAGACGTAGGCGCGATACGGCCCGCCGCTCACTACCCACAAAAAGCGCCATAACGTCCGCGGGTCTCCCCAGTTCAACGGCGGATCTCGCCAGGCCGCCCAGGGCAAGTATAGATAGACGCTCAAACCAGCCCCCAGCGCCAGAAGCAGCGGCCCATATCTCCTGGCACGAGCCCTCAGGGTAGAGTGCTCAGTGCCGGCCCCTTGATGAAAGGCCAGGTAGATCAGCACAGGTACCACCAGCAGGGCAATGGTCAAATGATTGCCCACAGCCAGCCCAAAGGCAAAAGACAGCCCCACAAGCCGTCGCATCCCTCCCCTCGTCTGCGCTCGGGACAGGCCGCTGCCAGCTCGCCAGCGCAACAACCAATAGAGACAGAGGGCCACGAAGAAGGCGTTGAGCGTATAAACCTCGGCGATGATGGCCTGCGACCAGAAGAGAGGCGAGACAGCCAGCGCCCAGGCAGCACCCAGGGCCGATATCCTCGCTATCCAGGCGGGCGATTCTGCGCCCATGAGCAAGTCCCGCACGACGAGATAAACCAGGGTAATAGCCAGCACAGCGCAGACCGCCGACATGAGGTTCAAGCGATATGCGACGCCGCCCACCGGCAGCCAGGCGAAGAGCCTGCCCAATAAGACATACGTCGGGTAGCCTGGTGGGTGAGGAACCCCCAAGGTATAAACCGCCGTGATGAGATCCCCCCCGTCCTGACCGTTATGAGCCCAGGTCAGGGTGGGAGCCAGGGTCCTAAGGTACAGGGCTGCGGGGAAGACAGCGACCAGGATGAGCTCCAGCCAGTTGGGCATAACCAGGCTACGCTTGATGTCTCTGATCAAGCCCGCCTGCCTTTCAGAAAAGCCAATGGTATAGTTATAAAGGTGGCCAGGATCACGGCCAGCCCCAGGACCCAGGCCGCGTTGACGGCGACGCCCACGCAATCTGTCATCCTGCCTCCTGAACCGCTGACGGCTCATAGCGTTTCAAGCAGTTGAACCGTACGTTTTTTCCCTGCGTCATGCCTTCAACGTATGAGGCGCTTCAAACCCGGGATCCTACTCAGCCCCGCTTTCCTCCTCCTGGACCTCTTCTGACCTTCACTATCTCGCGAGTAGTAATAATGGTACGAGTAGTAGCCAGCCCCACGCGGCGAGAGTTTGTTCAGCACTGCGCCCAACACATTGGCCCCTACCTTGGTCAGATCCTCCTTGGCCCGCTGGGCCATCTCCCGTCGCGTGTTGCCTGCGTCGGCTACCAGAAGCACACCGTCCACCTGTCCTGCCAACACCGCCGCGTCGGTCACGACCAGGACTGGCGGGCTGTCTAAGAGGACGACGTCAGCTTTCCCCTTCAGGCTCTCGATGAGGCTCTTCATTTTCTGCGACCCTAACAGCTCCGAAGGGTTGGGAGGCAGCGGCCCACTGGTCAGGACCCGTAGGTTCTCCACCTGGGTGGCTTGCAGACGAC
>JBGVTF010000172.1:0-24685 GCA_041862415.1 Anaerolineae bacterium
TGGTGGTCATTGATGGCAACAACCTGGATGCCCCGCCCATCTACATCGCGCCACCGCTGGACGTGCCGATATGGATGGTGGCCGTCAACCCTGGCCTCAACCGGATATATGCCGTGGCGACCGATGAGGTGTCAGTCCACAAAGTCTTTACCTTGGACGGGGCCACAAACACCTGGCTTCCTTGCGACCTAGACGTGGGTGTCGATCCGAAGCAGGGCGTAGCTTTCAATGCAGGGACGGGCCGGCTCTACGTGAGCAACAGAGGTAGCGACAACGTGACCGTCATCCGGACGTGCAGTGTGCCCACACCGACGGTCCCGCCGGTTCCGGCCATACCCGTGCCTGCAGACGGGCAGGCCGCACAGCTCACTCTGCTACCGGCCCCCGCGAGGGAAAGGCCCGCGGTCGACCAGATGTGCCAGCCGTTGGAGAAAACGGTCTCTCCCCTGAGAGGTGGCGAACTCGACCTGTTGAACCCCTGTCGTATGCTGGTCAAAGTCCCGATGGGGGCTGTGATAGAGGATACCCTTTTGCGCCTCGCCCCCCGGCCATTGACGGCTGCTCCGCCCTCGGATGCCCGGCTTCAGATGCGAAGTGTGGCCTTTACTCTGGAGGCTCTCTCGGTCGGGGGACGCCCTCGCCCCAGCTTTATCTTCGCCAGGCCCTACACGGTAACCATCCGCTACAATCAGACCGACGTGGAAATTGGAGGGGATAGAGCCGACTATCTCACCATAGCCCACTATGATGCGGCCGCACACAAGTGGGTTCCCCTGGACAGCCAGGTGGACCCCAAAGAGAAACTGGTCTCGGCCGAGTTCGACCAGCCGGGAGGGCTGGCTCTGATGCTTGTCCTGAGCAAAGTCGAAGGGATGAATATGTCCGAGGACAGGCCCAGGCAGCAGGTAGTGTCAACACTCACTCCCCAATCCAGCGGAACAGGTAACACTACGGTAGCGACGACGTCCGTTCCATCGCCTTCGAGTCAGCCGGGGCAAGCGAGCAGCCCTACGTGCTTCCTGGGCATAGCTGGCGCCCCTTTCCTGCTGGCGCTGGCGGCAGGGCTCTATGTTGCCAGGAGGAGGCAGCGCAAGGGCTGATCTGGTTCAGCAGGTTGCGGCTTGTCGGAAGAGAAAGGGACCTAGAGGATTGCTCGACAATTTGAGAACAGGATGTGGCCCCCACTCTTACCCTAATTCCATGAGCACCCCTGAAAAGAGGTCGGAGAGCTCTGTGAGGCAGGTAGCCACCCGGCCGTGGCAGGGCAGGGTCTCAGGGCAAGCTTGGCGACTGGCTTTGGGTCTGGCGCTGGGACTGCTGGCTGCTGCTCTCGCTTTGCGGGGAACCCATCTGGGTGAGGTATGGACTCTTCTTACCCACGCCACTCTGGGGCCGGTGGCCTTAAGCCTGTTGCTTGTGGCAGTTACCCAGTTGGTCAAGGCGCTCAGATGGCAGGTCATCCTGGGAGGTCACGCGAGGCTACCGCTGAAACGAGCGTTGCGCGGCCTGTTGGTCGGGCAGGCGTTGAACTTGCTCGTGCCAGCCAGGGCCGGGGATTTCGCCCGCGCCTATCTGGTCGGCCAGCGGTTAACAGTGGGCTCTATTTTCACCTTCTACACCGTTGTCATCGAGAAGTCTTGGGAAGTGCTGATGCTGCTGGCCTGCCTGGCAGTGCTATTGTTTTGGGGGCCATGGCCAGCCTGGCTGTCGCGGTCGGGGATATTGCTAGGTGTCCTCACCGTGGTCGCCGTCGCTGTCAGCCTGATGGGTGCCTCTGTCTGGAAACGCAGGAGAGAGCAGGGGACCCTGGGAGGGGGTAGCCCCCTGGACTGGCTGACCTATCGTCTTCTTATGCCTGCAGCAGAGCTGGCAGAGGACCTGATGGCTGCCCGGCGCGATGGGCGCCTGTTATGGATGGGCCTGTGGTCGGCTACCGTCTGGACCCTGGGCACTGCTACGAACTGGGCAGTGTTTGCCGCTCTGGGGTTGTCCGTTCACTGGTCCGCTGCGCTTTTGGTCCTGGTTGCCATCTATGCCGGGGTAGCCCTTCCAGCTCCGCCCGGGCGCGTAGGACTGTATCATTATTTTGTTGTGCTGGCTCTGTCAGCTTATGACGTGGGGCAGAGCGAAGCCCTGGCCTGTGGCGTGCTATTGCACCTTGTCGTGGTGATGCCTCTCCTCATGGCTGGTGGGATGGCCGCCTGGCTCAAGTTGTGATCTGTAGAGGCGTGTTGTGCATATCTCTATTGTGGTGCCAGTCCATAACGGGGCAGACCAGATAGGGGCCTGTTTGGAAGCCCTTTCCTACCAAGCGATTCCCCGGGATACCTATGAAGTCATCGTAGTTGACGATGGCTCCACGGATGACACAGCACAAGTGGTTCGTCATTATCCGGTCCGATTGTTAAGCCAGAGTCGGCAGGGTGCTGCTGCAGCCCGGAACCGAGGGTTGTCGGCAGCCCAGGGCGAAGTGGTGCTTTTTACCGACGCTGACTGTGAACCTGCACCTAACTGGATTGAGCAGATGTGTGCTCCGTTCGAGGATCCGCAGGTGAGTGGCGTCAAAGGCGTTTATCGCACCCGGCAAAAGAGCCTGGTCGCCCGGTTCGTGCAGTTGGAATACGAGGACAAGTACAATCGCATGGCTCGAGACCAATACATTGACTTTGTTGACACCTACTCTGCCGGATACAGACGCAATGTTCTCCGCAAAGTAGACGGGTTTGACACCAGTTTCCTTATTGATGAAGACCAAGAACTCTCTTTCCGTCTGGCCAAAGCCGGTCACAAGCTCATTTTTCAACCATCGGCCGTTGTCTATCACCAACACGCCAGCACAGTGGCCGCCTATGCCAGGAAAAAGTTCCACATCGGCTACTGGAAGGTGCTTGTCCATATAAAGCACCCTGACAAGCTTTTGAGAGACTCCCACACGCCCCAGGTTCTTAAGGTCCAGGTTGGCCTGATGCCTGTCATGATCGCCACACTGTTTCTTTCCATCGGTGGGATGCTGCCCTGGGGTGCTTCTGGGGCTGCGCTGGCAGTCTTTGGGCTGACAGCCCTTCCTTTCTGCGTCAGGGTTGCACTCAGAGATCGGCCAGTGAGTATCGTATCCCCCTTCCTTCTCCTGGTGCGAGCCAGTGCGCTGGCGGCGGGATTGGCAGTCGGGGTGGTTTCCCAGGCCTGGGTCACGGAGGGACCCACCGGATTCACCTGGGCGGTCAAACGCGGCCTGGACATCATTGGCTCCATCGTGGGGCTGACCCTCTTGGCACCTTTGATGGCCCTCATCGCCTGCCTGATCAAACTCGACTCACCGGGTCCTGTCTTCTTCGTGCAAGAGAGGGTGGGGGAGGGTGGGCGGCCATTTACAATGTACAAATTCCGCTCCATGATCATCGGGGCTGAAGCTATGGAAGGTGAAATACAAGAGTTCAGCCATCTCCCGCCACCGCTTCTGAAGATCAGAGACGATCCACGGGTAACCAGAGTGGGACGGTGGTTGCGCCGCTTTAGTCTGGATGAGCTTCCTCAGTTCTTCAATGTCCTGAAAGGTGAGATGAGCTTGGTAGGGCCCCGCCCTGAAGAGACCCATGTGGTGCAGATGTATGAGGACTGGCAAAGAAAACGGCTGGCCGTGAAGCCGGGGATCACCGGGCCGATGCAGATCAACGGGCGAGGGGACCTCTCTCTGGACCAGAGGGTGGAGCTAGAGCTAGCTTACATCGTGGAGCACTCTTTGTGGACAGACCTCTGGATCCTGTTGAGGACGGTGCCAGTGGTTCTCTTGGGAAAAGGAGCATATTGATGTTAGGCTTCCAGACATCTCAAGAAGCGCGTGGTAACTGGCACTGCGTCACTATATTTGCAGTCGTCTGCCCAGGGAGTTATCAAAATGGTTGAACCTCATCAAGATGGTGAGGAGAATCGCACCGTGGAAGAAACATCCGTCGTGTCACCCCGGTATATCAGAAACCCTGACGTCGTGCTGCGCGAGGAGGACCCGGATGGAGGGCTGCTCTTCAATCCTGACACTGACCAGATCAAGGTGCTCAACGTGACCGGCTTGTTCGTCTGGAAGTTGTGCGACGGCAGCCATGACCTGCCCGGCATCGTAGCTGCCATGCGGGAGTCCTTTGATGGCGTGCCAGAGGATCAAGTAGCCGGCCAGGTCACAGAGTTTATTGACGAAATGATGGCTACCGGCTTCATCGGTATCGTGGAAGAGCAGGCAGTGTAGGCTGAAAGACCATGAGCCATATTCGAGTCATACCCACCCCGCGCAGTGTGAGCATCGCCATCACCGGTCGCTGTAACCTGCGTTGCCAGTACTGCTTCTACGCCGACGAGATGGCGGCTCTGAGCGACTTGCCCACCGAGCGCTGGCTGGCCTTCTTTGAACAGCTGGGCCGGTTGGGGGTGATGGACGTGACGCTGACGGGCGGGGAAGCCTTCACCCGGCCTGATCTGTTCGATCTCATTGATGGGGTCATCGCCAACCGCATGCGCTATAGCATCCTGAGCAACGGGACGGTTATTGATGAAAAGGTGCTGGCACAGTTCGAGATTGGCAAGCGGCGCCTGCGCCTGGATTACATTCAGATCTCGATTGATGGCTCACGGGCAGAGATCCACGACAAGAGTCGCCCGAACAGCTTTAGGCGAGCGATGCGCGGGCTACGATTGCTCGAGGAAGCTCAGTTCCCGGTCGCGGTGCGGGTGACCATCAACCGCCACAATCTGCACGATCTGGAGAACATCGCCCGCTTGCTACTTGAGGAGATCGGGCTGCCGTCGTTTGCCACCAACGAGGCAGCGCTCATCGGTGCTGGTTGTCAGAATCAGGGGCAAATCTCCCTCACCTCTGCCGAGGAATTGGAGGCCATGGAGACGTTGGAGCGGCTGTCGGAACGCTACCCGAGCCGCCTCAAGGCCCAGGCCGGCCCCCAGGCCAAAAGGAAAGCGTATGCACAGATGGAGCATGCCCGGCGGACGGGCGAGAAATCCACCTCGTGGACCATGGGCTACCTCAGTGCTTGTGGGGGCGTGTTCTCCAAGTTAGATGTCCTCCACGACGGCACCATCGTTCCCTGTCACATACTGCACGGACTGGCCCTGGGCAACATCGCCACGGATTCTCTGGGGGAGATCTGGCGCACGCATCCCACGCTGCAGGCGCTGCGGGAACGACGGTGCATCCCTATGCAGCAGGTGCCGGGCTGCGAAGACTGTGAATGGGCTCCCCATTGCAATGGGGGTTGTCCCGGTGTGGCGTACGAATTGACCGGCGACTTTAACCGCGCTAATCGACAGGATTGCTACCGGGGCTTTCTGACGAAAACGGGAAGAAACTATGCCATGCGAAGTTGAAGAGATGTCCGTCCAGGCTTTGGACCAGACGGACGTGGCATTGGATTTGCCAGAAGCGGTTCCGCCGCTGACCTCGTTGTACCTGTATATCTCAGGGGCCTGCAACCTGGCCTGCCGCCATTGCTGGATCAGCCCCACTTACCAGCCTGACGGCGACGGAGGTCAGCACGTCGAACTCGATTACGTGCGGAAGGCGATCCACGAAGCCCAACCGCTGGGTTTGCAGTCAGTCAAAGTGAGCGGCGGCGAGCCAATCCTCCACCCGCAGTTTCGGGAACTCGTCACCCTGATTAACGATGCGGAGTTGAGCATCAACATTGAGACCAATGGTACCCTGGTAGACGACGCTCTGGCGAGATTCCTGAAGGGGAGGCCGCGCGTTTCTTTTATCTCGGTCAGCCTGGACGGGACTACAGCGGAAACGCACGAGGCCTTGCGGGGCGTGCCGGGGAGCTACAAACGCGCCCTGGCCGGCATCAAGGCCCTGGTTGATGCCGGATTCCATCCCCAGCTCATCTGCACCCTGCACCGAGGCAACGTCTCCCAGACGGCGGAGATCGTGGCCTTGGCCGAAAGACTGGGATGCGGGTCCGTCAAGTTCAACCACGTACAACGGGTGGGCCGGGGGGAGCAGTTTGCCAGACAGCAGGGGCTGGAGGTCGCGGAGATCATCCAACTGTATCATCGGGTGGAGAACGAGCTCGTGCCCCGGAGCAAGGTGCGAATCTATTTCGATATTCCCTTTGCCTTCTACTCCATCCGCAAGCTGCTCAACGATCGTCTCGGCAGGTGTTCAGTCAGAAATATCCTGGGTATGCTGGCGGGCGGTGAGTTATCCCTGTGCGGGATTGGCGTCACGGTCCCGGCATTGATCTACGGTCACATCGAGAACGACGGCCTGCGTGAGGTGTGGTGCCATAGCCCCGGCCTGGTCCGTTTGCGAGAGCAGATCCCGGCGCGGTTGGGGGGCATCTGCGGGCAATGCCTTCACCGGGACATCTGTCAAGGGCACTGTGTCGCCGATAACTTGCATGTGGCGGGGAGGCTGAGTGTCCCATACCAGTTCTGTGACCGTGCGGAAGCGTTGGGGCTTTTCCCGGTATCACGGAAAAAGCAACTGAACAGTAAGAAGGAGAAGCACGATGAAGAAAAGTGAACGTCTATTGTACGAACCGCCTCGGGCTAGAGACCTGTCGGCCTTCGGCGTGAGCGGCCAGATAGGGCCGCTGGGGATGTGTGTCGATGGTTCAGAATTAACTTTTGAGGTATGCACACCGCTCGGGGATTTCCCAGGAGGAGGTGTTTGCAGTCCCAACGGACTGCTTCCCGACATTGGCTATTGTGATCTTGGACAAGTCGCTGTCGAGGGCTGCGTGAGTGGTGGTAAGCACTTTTAGGTTGAGACCTCGCCGAGTTTCGGCATGAGTACGCAGGCCAGTCCCCCCGATCAGGGGGAGATAGCGTTTCTGTGTGCCCTTCGTAGGAAACCTGCTTTCCTTGTCACAGCTTGCGTATGGGAGGGAAGCAAGCAGCCCCAAGGGCTGATACAACATGAGCATGGCATAAAACCAGTTGCTCATGCTGTTTACTACAGGGAGACTCTACCCAAAACCAGGATTCTATCGATAGATGTTTGTTCTTACGCACAAGATTGCAGGGATCACTTTCCGAACGGAGTCCGATGTTGAGATCATTCCCATTCAGAATGATTTTTTCCAACAGTTTCTGACGGACGATTCGAAGCCTGATGTGTATCACCGAATATGTGGTATTGATTGTGACACCCTGACATTACCCCCATTAAGTGAAAGAGAGAAAGAGCGTATCTCCCGCTGCGTATCCCTCCCCCACATTGGTCGCGGCACCCTGACATTGCCCCCTTTGATCAGTGGGGGAAAAAAAGAGCGTATTTCTGGTTGCGTATCCCTCCCCCGTGATGGTCTGAATGTCCCCCTCCTGCAGTCGCCATCGGTCAGAGCCCGGTTGGAGTGCTGCCTGAGTCATCCGGAGCAGGTGGGCTTGACCTTACATATCTTCTCTGTGGTTATTCATGATTATGTTCATCGCACGGTCGACATCTTCTATCCTTCTGAACGTCATGAGATATTCAAAGGTCATTGGGTGGAAAATGGCTTTCAGCGTATGTTTACAAGTTTCCTTCCCACTTTCTCGGCGGTGATGGTTCATAGCTCTGGTTTTATCCGTGATGGTGCAGCGGCTTTGTTCCTTGCTCCAGACGAAGGAGGAAAGACAACGGTGGTGAAACATGCAACGGCCGGGACTATTCTATGTGACGATCGGAACATTCTTCGGAAGGAGGGCGACGTGGTCATGGCCCACAGCACTCCTTGGGGGATGCTCACCAATGGGCCTCAACGGGCTAGGGTAGGTGGTTTCTTCCTACTGGAGAAAGCGTCAGATTTTGAACTCATCCCTATCAAACCACGGGATGTCCTGCAATTCCTTTGGAACGAGCACATGCACTTTTGGCGAGTACTGCCCAAGAAGCTCAGGATACAGGCTTTTGAGATTCTCCATGATGTCTGTTATCAAGCGCCGGTGTATTTGATGCGCTTCCCGGAGGATTACGTGGACTGGGATGCCATTGACGCTGTTATGGTGAGATAGATGCCAGTTGAGGATAGCGTCCGCTTCTACCACGGCCGCAGCATGGGGGGCACCTTTCGCCCTGGCGATTGCCTGACTGTGGAACCTGTGTCCCTGGCCGACGTCCGCCCTGGCGACGTCGTGGTCTATCGCGGGCCGAATGACCAGGGAGACACGGAAGAGTTGGTGCACCGGGTAGTGGCCGCCGCGCCCGGCGGGCTGGTCGCGCACGGCGATAACAACCCCTGCGCCGACATGCCCCTGGTGACCGCAGACAACCTGTTGGGGCGGGTGACGCACGTCGAGCGCGATGGTAGAACGCGCCTCGTGCGTGGCGGACGGTTGGGCCTACTGCACGCTCGGGTTCTCCACGCCCGTCGCCACGTGTGGAGGCAGGTACGGGGATTGGTCGCTTGTCTAGGGCGTGGGCCGTACCGCTGGCTGCGAGAAAGCGGCCTAGTTCCCCGCCTGTGGCAGCCGACTGTCATGAAAGTACGTCTGGCGACCGAGAATGGCCCGCTGGTCAAGTATGTGTGCGGCGGGCGGACGGTAGCCCGTTGGTGGCCTCATCAGAATCGCTTCGAATGCCAGAAGCCGTACGACTTGGTGATTCCCAGACCAGATGGCGCGGAGTAACGTATGGATACCTGGTTCTCGTACCTGAAACGGGGGCTCTCCCGGAAACTGCCGGAGGACCGCATCGCCGGTCGGGAAGGCTACACCGATACAAAAGCCAATCTCCACAACCTGCGCCCTTTCGTCGCCCGGCACTGGCGCAAGGGGGGGCTGGGCGCTCTCCTCATCCTTTTCAACTCCCTGCTTGGTCTTCCTCAACCCCTCATCACCCGCTACCTGATTGACGACGTCATCCTGGGCCGGCAACTGGGTCTGCTGGCCGGGGCCGTGCTGCTGCTGGCCGGCGTCAAGGTGCTTGGAACGCTGACCGGCCTGCTGCAGCAGTTCTACTTCGCCCGCTTTGAGCAGGAGGTCATCCTCGACATCCAACACGACCTCCTCGACCGTACCCTGCGCTTCCCCATGTCCTTTTTCGACGAAAAAGATATCGGCTACCTGATGTCGCGCCTGTCGTCCGACGTGGGGGGACTGCGCTGGTTTTTCTCCAGTACGATTGTCTACGTCATCAGTAATGCCCTGCGCTTCGTGGGCGGGGCGGCGCTGCTGTTCTACCTGGAGTGGAAACTGGCCATCGTGGCCCTGGTCATCCTCCCTGGGCTGGTGATCGGCGTGCGCTATTTCTCCGGCAAGATTCGTGTCTTGAGCCACCAGGGCATGGAACAACAAGCCAACATCTTACGCCGCATGCAGGAATCGCTGTCCGCCACTTCGCTGATCAAGGCCTTTGTCTCCGAGAAGCGCGAAGTAGATCGCATCATGTCCGAGTTGCAAGCTGCCTTCCAGATCGCTTTGGAGCGCGTGGCGGTAGGCTCGATCGCCCATCTGACCATCGGCGCCCTGGGCGATGTCGCCAGGCTCGTGGTCCTGGTCGTCGGCGCTTACGAGGTGATCGGGGGCGACTGGAGCCTGGGGTCATTGCTGGCCTTCCAGGCCTACCTGGGGTACGTGTACGGTCCGGTACAATTTCTGGCTACAACCAACCTGCAACTGCAGAACGCACTGGCTGCGCTGGAACGGGTCTCGGCCCTTTTTGACATCGTTCCGGAAGAAAATCTGGGCACTGGCAAAAGGGTCGAGCGGCTCAGTGGCGAGATCGAGTTCAAGAACGTCTCCTTCTCCTACGATGGCCGTGAACCGGTACTCCAGGACGTGTCGTGCCTCATCCGCCCCGGAGAGCAGATCGCCATCGTGGGACCCAGCGGCGTGGGCAAGACGACGCTGGTCAGCCTCATCCTGCGTTTCTACAAACCGACTGCGGGCGAGATTTGGTTCGATGGCCGGCCGGCGTCAGTGTACGAGCTGGGTTCCTTGCGCCAGCGTATCGGCTACGTGTCGCAGAGCACGCTGCTGTTATCCGGGACGATTATGGACAATTTGTGTTATGGGAACCCTGACGCCAGCGTGGAGACGGTCACTCGGGCTGCCAAAACAGCGGGCATCCATGATTTTATTGCCAGTCTGCCAGATGGGTACGACTACCCGGTTGGCGAACGAGGCGTCAATCTGTCAGAAGGGCAAAAACAGCGCCTGGCCATTGCCCGGGCGCTGATCAAGGACCCAGACATCCTGGTGCTGGACGAGCCAACGTCCGCGCTGGATAGCCTAGTGGAAAGGTCGATCTTTGACGCGCTCCCAACACTGGTCCGGGACAAGACCTTGTTTGTAGTAGCGCACCGGCTGTCAACCATTCAGAACTCGGATCGCATCATATTGTTAAATGAGAAGAGACTGATCGCGACGGGCACGCACCAGGAGCTTCTGGAGAGCAACGACTATTACCGTTCGCTGGTCGCCAACCAACAGATCATCACCCCAATTGAAGGTAAATATGGCTGAGCAGGCACAAAGCAGACAAGACGAGAGCGTGGGCCAGTTTCTGCGCCTCTGCCTGCGCGGGCGCTGGGACCCTGCAGCGCTGGAGGTCGCACGGGCGCTGAGGGCGCGAAGCGACTTTGACTGGGATGCCCTACGCTGGGTCGCCTACATTGAGGGCGTGGCCCCGCTGCTCTATGACATCGCGCGCGGCCAGGACCTGCTTCCACCGTCGGTTAAACAGGACCTGCGCCTCGTTTGTTACTACCATGCCGGTCGCAATTTGCTCCTTCTCCACAAACTGGAGGACGTAGTAGGCCACTTGGCGGCGGAGAGCGTGCCCGTCATTCTCCTCAAGGGGGCTGCCCTGGCCAAGACAGTCTACGGCAACGATGCAGTGCGTCCAATGGCCGATCTAGACCTGCTGGTGCAGCGGGAGCACGTGTCCACCGCGCTGCGCGTCCTCTCGGCGCTGGGCTACGAGCCTGCCCATGCCGAATTCCGCGCTGGCTACGTCGTCACCTACAGGAATGAGGTGATGCTGGTCAAGCCTGGAGAGGTGAATGTTCCGATCGAGATCCACTGGAGCCTGTTCAGCCCCCTCTACTATCAGCACGCCGTCCCGATGGACTGGTTCTGGCAGACGGCGCTGCCCGCCAGTGTTGGAGACGTCCCTACCTGGATACTGGGTCCCGAGGCGCAGGTGCTCCATCTGTGTAGCCACATGCTGCTGCATCACGGCCACGAGGGGGAACCGAGACTGCTCTGGCTGCACGACGTGGCGGAGGTGATCGCTTTCTACCAGGAACAGATTGACTGGGACCAGTTGCTGGCCCAGGCTCAGGCATACGACCTGGTGTTGCCGGTACAGTGGATCCTGACCCGCGTAGGAGACGAGTGGCATGCCCCGATTCCTACCGACGTGTTGGAGCGGCTGCGTGCCTTGTGCCCCTCGCGTGGTGAAAAGCGGCTCTTCAATTGGCTCACCACCGCACGCCGTCCAGTGCAGCGCCTCTGGGCTCACCTGGCGAGCACGCCAGGTTGGGGACCGCGGCTGCGCTCTGCGTGGTGCGTTCTCTTTCCGTCAGCAGGCTACATGCAGGACCGCTACCGCATCCCCCACCCGCTCCTGGTGCCACTGTACTATCCCTACCGTTGGCTTCGGGGCCTGCGTAGCATCCCGCGATGGAGAGACCGCGTGCTTACGAGGCTATCCCCTCGAAAGGCGGCGTAGGGCACAGACAACAGAGTGTCTGATGTTTAAGCAGGCTACTGGTGCGGATGGCGAAGGCCGGGCCTGGTACAGTCTGAACGACGACAATCTCGAGGCTACTGATACTCACAGCAACCTCTTCAAACCCAATACCAAGCAGATTACCGTCGTGGGTTAGGCTTGCGGGAACTACCCTGCCCCTCTAGTAGCAACTCCTTGCGTTGACTTGATGCCGACCGTCTTTTCTACAGTGCCCACTCAGCCTCTGTTTTACAGCGAAACGATGACCATCACCCTCGGGGCTGCGGTGACCAACCGGGGCAATACGGTCTCCGTCATTCAGGAAGGCTGTGCTCCTGGCGTCGTTGCCACCACAACATCAACTAGCGGAAGCTGAACTATATGTGCAAAGCGATTCGTGAAAGGCTGACAGTGGGTGCACTTGTCAGCCTATTCTTGTTTCCCCTCTGTATTTATCTGGCTACTCTGGCTCCCTCTATCACCTGGCAGCACGACGGTGCTGACGGCGGTGATCTGATTGCCGCCGCCTACACCTTAGGCATCCCCCACCCCACCGGCTACCCGCTGTACGTTCTCCTGGCCAAGCTATTCACTTTCCTGCCCTGGGGTGATATCGCCTACCGAGTGAATTTGATGTCTACCTTCTTCGCGGCGGCCACTGTCCCTCTTGTGTACCTCACCAGTTCGAACCTGCTGGCACCGACGCTCTCCTCCTCCCCCCTAGTGATGGGGAAGACAGAGGGAGGGTGGAGCGACAGGATAGCCTCGTCAGTGGCCTCCGTGACAGCGGCCTTGACCTTTGCCTTCTCCCCTGTCTTTTGGTCTCAGGCGGTCATCGCTGAGGTGTACACCCTCAACGCCTTTTTCGTCGCTTTGATGATATATTTGCTCTCGCATTGTGCCAGGACAAGGACTATCTCCAATGGCCCTCGTCTCTTTTATTCCCTGGCCTTCGTCTACGGTCTAAGCTTGGGGAATCACCTCTCGATGCTCCTTCTGCTCCCCGCCGGTCTGTTCTTAGGCCTCCGGGGCGAGTTTCGTCGCTTTCTAAAGACCAAGACCTTGGTCACTGCGTTCGCATTCTTCTTGTTGGGGCTCTCGGTTTATCTCTACCTGCCGCTACGAGCAGCTCAACATCCACCCATGAACTGGGGGGATCCTCATACAAGGCTGGGTTTTACCTGGCTTGTCTCGGCCAAACTCTATAGACGGTTCGTCTTTGCGCTACCGTGGAAGTACATACCTGCCCGGGTATCCGCCTGGTCGGCCTTGCTGGTTCAGCAGTTCGGTTGGTGGGGACTACTTCTGGGATTGATCGGCTTGTGGCTCTGGTGGGATAAAGATCGTACCTTTTGTGGATTCTTGGCGATTCTCGCGGTGATAGGCTCCATCTACGCCATTGGCTACAACACCACTGACTCTTACGTCTATTTGATCCCTTCTTTCCTCGTCATGGCGCTGTGGCTGGGTAAAGGTGTGCACTGTGCCTTGGCCGTCCTCAGGGAGTTTCTTCCCTTCGACTACGCTCAGGACAAGGGCGGGATAGTGAGAACGTTGAGTCCCAGCTCGACTTTCCTGCTTCTGAGCTCGTGTGCCTTCTTGCTCCTTCCTCTTCTCTCTCTGGCAGACAACTATGGGGCTCTCGACTTGAGCTCGGATCAGACTGCTTCCGAATACGGAGCGAGGGTTCTGAGCGCCCTGCCCGCCAACGCCATCGTCGTAGCAGATACCGATGCGCATACTTTTGCCCTCTGGTATTTTCACTACGCGGAGGGGTTGAGGCCAGATGTGGCTGTCCTTAACGCGACCCTGCTAAGGTATGATTGGTATCAGCAGAGTGTCAGGCGGTTGTATACTCACGTTGCTATCCCCAGTCCAGGCAGCCAGTTGGTGCCCTTAGCAGTGGCACTTATTGATAACAACATTGGGAAGTATCCCATTTATCTGACCGACCCCAATCCTCAGGTAGAAGCTCACTATCGGCTTTCTCGCAAAGGTTCAGTGTATCAAGTGATACCAGACTGAGCTTGGGTTCTTGGGGAGCCGAATATGGAGACCGTATGATAAGCCGGGTGTGCACCTGGCCTTTTTTGTCGCTCATGTCGGTGCGAACACGCGAACCGGTTCTCTTGGAGCAGGAACATACAAAAGGAGCTTAGGATCCCTGCTGCGCTCCTTTTCCTTTGTGTCTCCATGAACTACGCTCCCACCGGCCGGAAGGCCCGCAGCACGTTGCCGAACTTCAGGTGAAGAGAGTATCGCGGCCGCGCAGGAGGGCGATAAAGCGTTCCAGGTCTTCGATGTTCTGCTCTGGCGGGGTCGCCAGATCTGCCACCAAAACCCGGATCTTGCGATCCAGGGAGCAAGGCAGCACACGTAGTGGCTAGCAAGCCAACAACACTCAAGAGGGAGACTATCCGATTTCATGACGGCGGTGGACATTCTGAATGACGATGTTGAGATAGTGCTATCTCATTACGCTCATCTGAGAACACAAAATGCCTGTCAGACAGCCGACGAATTTCTTGTTACAACACTGGAGACCGTGCGGTAAACGAAAGTATGCACGCCATCGGACGCTCGTTTGCACGGAGGCATGAATCATGGTATAATCAGAACTACATCGAACAGCTCGATTTCTTTGTGCAGTTCGGTGGTGGGGCACCTGCCTCTTATGTAGGGTGTCGAAGGTTCGAATCCTTCACAGCTCACTGTTAGTGGCCACCCTAGCTCAATCGGCAGAGCAAGCGCTTCGTAAGCGCTCGGTTATCGGTTCAAGTCCGATGGGTGGCTCCATGAGGGATATACTTAGGTGGAGGAGAGATACCCCTATCCTGTGGTTCTCTCTTTTCTTTTTCCCCAGAGGCGGTATTTGCTCAAGGTGAACGGCAAACTGGCAACTTTCGGCTGGATTATGTCCAATATTTTGTGGCTCACTTTGGGGTTAGGCGTCACCGGCTGCTCGAACGCCGCCAAGCTCCCGACGACCGCCACCATGCCGGCCGCCATCCGGACACCACCCTGGCCTACAGCAACGGCCGCACCAGCAGTCCTCCCTACACTGACCGCTACCTGCACCCCCACTCCCACCCTTACCCCAACGCCGACGGTAGCCCTCACCCCGCTGGCCGAGAGGGTCTTCCTGGCCCCCATGACCCACGAGTATCAGAAACTCAACAATTGCGGTCCCGTGGCTCTGGCTGTAGCCCTCAGCTACTACGGGGTAAAGCGCACTCAATTCGATATCGCCCTGCTGGTCAAGGGCTACGACAAGGACAGGAACGTGAGTCCAGAGGAGATGGTGGCTTACCTGACCGAGGTGGGATTGCGGGGCAAAGCCCGCCTCAACGGGGACACAGCAGTCCTCATAGCCCTGGTCTCCAACGGCATCCCGGTCATCGTCGGGCAATGGCTAGAACGGCCCCACGACGGGGTGCTGGTGGGGCACTACCGTGTCGTGCGCGGCTACGACCAAGGGGCGGAAGTCATCATCGTCAATGACCCCTACACAGGACCCCAGGTACGCTTTTCCTACGCTTTGTTTGACGAGCGCTGGCGACCTTTCAATCGCTGCTACATCCCCGTCTATCTCCCTGAGCAGGAGGCCGTGGTCAGGGCCATCCTGGGAGCCAACTGGGAAGATGAAGCTATGTATCAGCGGGCCCTGGCTTCGGCCCAACGAGAGGTGGAAGAGGTAAGGGACAACTATGCCTGGTTCAATCTAGGGGATGATTACCTGGCATTAGGAGAGTACAGGAAGGCCGCTGATGCTTATGGACGGGCCCTGGAGATGGGTTTCCCATCCCATTTCTTGTGGTACCACTACGGGCCTTTGGAAGCCTACAACGCGCTGGAGGAGTACCAGAAGGTGTTATCGCTGAGCGAAGAAGTGTTGGCCCAGGCTGCTGACGTTGAAGAGATACGCTACCAGCGTGGCCTGGCTTACCTGGGCCTGGGGGAGGTGGAAAAGGCTAAGACCGAGTTTGAACTGGCGGTGCGGTATAACCCCAACTACACTATGGCCATTCAGGCCCTAGCTGGTTTGGGGGAATAGGGCGGTAACATTCACTCTATCCCCCCTTCTCACCGCCGGTGGCCCGCCAGACGTGGTACATGCGTTGCAGAGCAGTGAAATTAGAAAGAATGGCCATAATCCACAAGGTGATAAGCATCTGATTGAGGATCAGGCCCACCACCAGCACGACTGCCCGCTCAAAACGGGTCAAAATACCCATCTTGCACTCGATACCGATACCCTCGGCCCGAGCGCGGGCATAGCTGACCATCAGTGAACCGACGAAGGTAGCGTAGATCAAAAAGCTCTCCTGCTGGCTACCTTGCTGGGTGTAATGGACCAGTAACCCCAGATAGATGGCCGCTTCGGAGAGCCGGTCCACGGTGGAATCCAAAAAGGCCCCGAAGCGGCTCCTCCTGCCCGCCAGCCGGGCCAAAGTGCCGTCCAGGGCATCAAAGGTCCCAACTACAGCCAGTAACACCCCGCCGATTTGCAGGTGACCTGTAGCCAGTACATAAGCCACCCCCACCGTCAGAACAAAGCCTATGAGCGTCAGAAGATTGGGTGATATCCCAGTCCTGTTAATCAAGCGAGCCAGAGGCTCCAGCAGCCAGCGCATCCTCTTTCTGACCAAATCAGTTAGCATAGGGCAATCCTATACGAGTAATAGATCAACTCAAAACCCAGTTCTCTCCCAGCAGCTTGGCAAAGCTCCGCTCATACTGTCGCAACCTCTCCCGGTCAAGGGAACAGAGAACCTGACGTCCGTCCCTTCTGACCTTAACCAGACCGACCTTCCTAAGCCCACTTAGATGCCAGGAGACGAGAGGCTGGCTGAGCCTGAGAGCGATAGCCAACTCTGAGACACTCAATTCCTCAGTGCCAGCCAGTTGCTTGATGATTTGCAGCCGGGTGATACCGCTCAAAGCCTTGAAATACCCTCTGAGCTCCCTCAAATCGCTCCGTTGGTCACTCGATGACGTTCCTTCCGGCATCCATCCATCCCTTTCTCGACGCCCCTTGCCGCCGCGCCAATGCATAAAGAAACATTTATATATTACACCGAAGTTGAACCTTTGTCAAGTCACCGTCACCGAGGCAACTTGCCAAGCTGCCTTTTTTGTGTTAAAGTTAATGAGGAAGACTTTGGACTCAGAATAAGGAGAGTCATCTTGAAGATCACCGCCCTCCATCCCTGGGACGTCTCTCCTGCTGAAGCCATGGCCATACAGCAACGTTTACGGGATAAAGTGTCCCAGGAAACCGGTTTCGCCCAGGTGCACACTGTGGCTGGAGTTGACGTCAGTGTGAAGGACGACGTAGCCAAAGCAGCCGTAGTGGTGCTCAATTATCCCGATTTGACCCCTGTTGACCAAAGCACGGCTGAACAGCCTGTGCATTTCCACTATATCCCTGGACTCCTGGCTTTTCGGGAGGGGCCAGTGGTCCTGAGCGCCCTGGAAAAGCTGGCCACAGAGCCCGATCTCTTTGTCTTCGATGCTCAGGGTCTGGCCCATCCTCGCCGCATGGGTCTGGCTACTCACATCGGCCTTATCATTGACAGACCTTCTATTGGCTGTGCTAAATCGCGTCTTTGTGGCACTCACCACGAGCCCGGTCCTGAGAGAGGTGCCTACACTCACCTCCGCGAGGGAAACGAGATCATCGGTGCGGTGGTGAGAAGCCGCAGTGAGGTCCAACCCGTATATGTCTCTATTGGACATAAGATAGACCTGGAGACTGCTATCAACTATGTTCTTAACTGCTGCCAGGGTTATCGGCTGCCAGAGACGACACGGTGGGCCCACAGAGTGGCTGGAGGAGAGGAAATCAAGACACAGGGAACCCAGTTGTCGCTTTTCTGACCGTTATTCTCACAAGAACTCATGGCCAGTTACGAACACTTCCCCCACTCAATAAATCCTCGGCATGGAGGACCGAGATGCCAGACACTTCCACGGTCATGATCACCAAGGTCCTTCTTCCCAGCAGGCAACCTGGCCTTCTACACCGCCAGCGTCTGGTGGACTTTATCCACGAGCATATAGACCGCAAGTTGATTCTCGTCTCCGCTTCGGCTGGCTACGGTAAAACCTCGCTCCTGGTGGACTTTGCCCATGATGCTGACCTCCCTATCTGCTGGTATTCCGTGGACGAGGCTGACCGTGACCCCAGGGTCTTTCTGGAATATTTGATGGCCAGTATCCGCCAGCAGTTCCCCGACTTTGGACCACGAACCGAATCTGCTCTGAGCACCGTGGCCAAGGCCAATGGCCGGTTGAAGACCCTGACCAGCGCCCTGGTCAATGACATCTACGACGTCTCCGACTACTTTGCGGTGATCATTGATGACTATCA
Organism: Anaerolineae bacterium; assembly: GCA_041862415.1. Classification (GTDB taxonomy): domain Bacteria; phylum Chloroflexota; class Anaerolineae; order E26-bin7; family E26-bin7; genus E26-bin7. The sequence goes on from JBGVTF010000172.1 coordinate 18,033, forward strand.
TTTCGCGGACGAGAGTCAGGAAGTCAACACCCTCGTGGATGAACTCTTACGCTATCTGCCCGAGAATTGCCACCTGATCATTTCCAGTCGAACACTCCCCTCTCTGACCTTCAGCAGGCTGATTGCCCGCCAGGAAAGCGTCGGGTTAGGCACCGCCGAACTCAGATTCACCCCCGCAGAAATCCAGACCCTCCTGAAACAAGCTTATAAGCTGGACATACCCGCCGAACAGGCCGAGGAACTGGCCCGCGAGTCGGAGGGCTGGATCACCGGCATCCTCCTGACCACCCATACTATATGGCAGGGATTGGTCCGCAGCATGGTGCAGGCCAGAGGGGCTGGCGGGCAGATGTACGACTACCTAGCGGACAATGTCTTCGGACAGCAACCCCCCGAGATCCAGCGGTTTCTGAAGGACTCGTCCATTTTGAGGGAGATGAGCCCGGCCCTTTGCGATGCCCTCCTGGATTCTCGCCACTCACTGGAAATGCTGAGGCTCATTGAAAAGCGCAACCTGTTTATCTCCAGGCTTGAGGGAGCCGAGCCCTGGTATCGCTATCATCATCTCTTCCAAAAGTTCCTCCAGGATAAACTACGGCTAGAAGAGCAGGAGAGATTCAACGCTCTGCACTGCCGCGCGGCCGAAGTACTCCAAAGGATGGGCAACCACGAGGAGGCCATCCGTCACTATCTGCAGGCCGAGGCCTACGCTGACGCCGCCGGGACAATTCAGCAGGTGGCAGAGGCGACCTTCAAGGCCGGCCGGTGGGAGACCTTGGCTAGTTGGATTGACTCCCTGCCAGACAAGATAACACGCTCCAATCCAGAGTTGCCCTGGTTCCGGGCCAGGGTGTACACCGAAGTGGGCCAGTTGAGCCAAGCCCTGGCCTCGTTCGGCATGGCCCACGCCGAGTTCGAGAGAAGAGGTGACAGGGCCGGGGTGAGCCGCGTCCTGGTTAGAAGGGCCATCGCCCTGCGCCTTGCCGGTCGGGTAGAGGAGGCGATCAAAGACTGCCAAGCCGTGGTTTCCGACCTGGATGGTCATCATCCCTCCATTGCTGCCATGGCGTACAGAAATCTGGGCATCTGCTACGGGATGCAAGGCGATTATCACAAGAGTGCAGGCGAACTAGAAAAGGCCCTGCAATTGTATGAACGGTGCGGCGACGACCACAATGTAGCTTGGACCCGCCAGGATTTGGGGCTCGCTCAATGGAAAATCGGCAATCTGGCCAGGGCCGATCTAGAGTTGGGGCGCGCTGTTGAGCATTGGCGTCGCGAAAGGAAGACAGGGACCCTGGCAATGGCCCTCAACAACATGGGGGTCCGGCAGCACTGTCGGGGGAGATACGCCGAAGCGCTGGAAACCCTTGAGGAAGCCCTGATGATAGCCCAGGAAGCCAGCTACCCCAGGGGCGAAGCTCACGCCTTGGCCAGTCTAGGGGACGTCTACCGTGACCTGGGAGACCTGCGCCGGGCTCTGGACCTGTACCAGCAGGCGCTGAAAGTGAGCCGCCAAGCTGGTGAGGCGGTCATGGAAATCTACACTCTCAACGCTACGAGCGAAGCCCGACGGCTGGCAGGAGACCTTGATGAAGCGTGGGACTTGGCCCGCGCCTCACTAGCCGCCAGCCAGGCGCAGCAGCTCAGCTTTCACACCGGGCTGGCCCAGCTTTCCCTGGGCGTGATCTGCTACGAACGAGGGGAGGCCCAAGAGGCCCTGGGATGGCTGGAGAAGGCCCGCCAGAGAATGGAACGGAGCGGGGCAAAGCACGAACTGGCCAGGGTCCATTTCCACCTGGCCCAGGCCCACTTTCTGCTCAAGGAATTCCAGAGCGCGCGCCGCCACCTTCTCCAACTCCTGGCCCTGACGGATGAGTTGGGCTACGACCAGTTCATCGCACTGGAAGCGCGCCGGGCACGGCCTCTGATCCAGTACGCCGCCTCCAGGCGTCTGGGTGGGGACCGCTTCGCCCGGCTAATGAAAAAGAGCCAGGAAATTCCCGCCGAAGGCAAAATCTCCCCTCCCCTGGCCACCACGGTGAGCATCCCTCTTCCCCGGCTCGAAATCCGCGCTCTAGGTACGCCCCAGGTTCTCAAGGACGGGACTCCGGTGGGTAAAGGAGAGTGGCAGACGGCCACAGCCGAGGAGTTGTTCTTCTACCTGATGGCCCATCGCAATGGCCAGCCCAGGGAGCAGATCACGGACGTCTTCTGGCCCAATCTCCCTCCGACCAGGGCCAAGAGCACTTTTCATTCCACCGTATACCGGCTGCGCCGGGCTATCCACATGGAGATATTGGCCTTCGACAGAAGCAGCGGCATCTATGAATTGAATCCCGAAGTGTGCTACCGGTATGACGTGGATGAATTTGAGAAGTTGCTGAAAGCTGGTCCGGGGAGCGGCGAAAGCCGGGCCGAAGCCTTGCGTCAGGCCATCGCCCTATACCGCGGCGAGTACCTGGAGGGATTCTACTCCGATTGGTGTCTCCCCAGAAGAAGAAACCTGGAGGAACAGTACCTCGGCGCTCTATCCGAACTGGCCCACTGGAGTATGGACAAAGGTTCATACGACCAAGCCCTTGAACTTTGTGAGAAAGCTCTCCAGAAGGACAGCTATTACGAGGAGATGCACCGGCTGATGATGAGATGCTACAGCCTGTTGGGCCAGCCCGCACGCGTCACCAAGGTCTACCAGCGCTGCGCCAGGGTGTTGGGTGAGGACCTTGGGATGGAGCCCGCCGCAGAGACGGTGGCCCTGTATCAGAAACTGATGGCAGAGCAATGACCATCCCCCGACAGCTCACAGCCCCCTGAGCGACTCCTCGCAGCCATCCCATTTGCTCTCCCCTCTCCATATTCTCTCTTCACCAGATTTCGTTATAGCATCAGTCCGTTCCGCTTTGCTGAGGCGGACCGACTTATGCCCTCTATAGACATCCACGCAAATGAAAACCCTTTCCCATCCCTGACAACGTCTGTGACCGATTTGTGACTTTCGCTTGCTATAATAGAAGTAATAAATTACGTAAAGGGAGGATAGGGTGATGAAAAGCATCTGGAGGAGATGGTATCTCAAGGCGATCTACGTGCTGTTGACCATCGTGGCCCTGGTGATCGCCAGCGGAGCCCCCGAGGGTTGGGGTAGTGGGTAATTGTGCCAGCGACGCACCGACAGGGGAAAGGGTAGTGGCGGTTGGCCACTACCTCTTTCTTTCCAGGTGGAGAAACGGGAGGAACTCATGTCCCAGGCACTACAGACTTTGCTGGGTACGGCTATGATTGATAGCCAGTTCTGCGAGCTCTTACTCAACGGCACACGTCAGGAGCTTCTGCCCAAGTTCAAACTGACGGACGAGGAACACCGCTTTGTCCTGGACATCAAAGCGGATTCGCTGCAGGGTTTTGCTGCCGCAGTGGATCAGTGGCTGAGCGCACAGTCACACCGTCCCATTTACCCCGATGCCGGGATAGATACAGCCCTTGACTTCCTGTCATGATCCTGCTGTTGGCTCTGGCAGTCACCCTTTTCGTGGCCTTTCTGCGAGGGGGCAGCCTGAGAAACCTGGCCGATTTCCACCTGGAATGGGGTTGGCTAGCGGGGCTGGCCCTGGCCCTACAAATAGCGGCTGTCTATTGGGCCGCGGGGGATATCTACCTGCAACGGGGGGCGCTGATTGCTTCCAGCCTTTTGCTCCTGCCCGTGGTCTGGCGCAACCGTCGCACCCCTGGCCTGGCCCTCATCGGTCTGGGCTTGACGCTGAATCTGGTGGTCATGGTGGCCAACGGTGGTTTCATGCCTGTCACACCGGAGGCCGTGGCCCGTATCGAGGACCAACACTTGATAGTCCACCGGGATGGCGTGGAGCGCATGAGCGGTTCCAAAGGCATTGTGCTGCCGAGGGAAGAAACGGCGCTGTGGGCGCTTTCGGACATCTTCGTCATCCCACCGCCTTTCCCGGTGGCTAGCGCTTTCAGCCTGGGGGACGTCCTAGTCGCTGTGGGAGCCTTCATATTCTTGCAGAAAGCCATGGTGGGTACTTCTCCCCAATCATCTGAGCCACGGCCGTAGCGACGTAGGGCAAGATGCACCTTGCCCTACAATCCACAGTTCTACGCTATACTCGTCGCAACACATATGGAAAGGAAGCCAGGACAGCAGTGGTCCCGGCCACGGACTATGAGGTAGGGAAATGGCAAAGTCGCATGTGAGGAGTAGAGGCCAGTGTCCTCCATCTTGCTCAGAGCGGGGCGCCCTTGTGAGCGCTCAAAGAGCCACACATTCCCTGCCAGGAGATGCCCTCGCAGCAGAGGTCATTTCTCATTTCACCCTGCCTCAAATAGACAGCTCACCCAAAAGGGAAGGAGAGGAGATGACACTCTACTGCCTCAAGCCCAATTATGCCCGCATGACAGACTACTGGCTTGGGGGCTACCACAACTTTGCCACAGATCGCCTTGCGACCAGACAGGTAGAGGCAATTCTCCCTGAAGCACCCGAAATCTCGCGCGAGCAAAGGCGCTTCTTACAACGCGCGGTGACCTACATGGCCCGCGAACTGGGTCTGAACCAATTCATTGACTTCGGTTCAGGTCTGCCAACCAAGGGCAACGTCCATGAGATCGCCCAGGCTATCAATCCCGCTGCCAAAGTCATCTACTCCGACACTAACCTCACCTGTGTCACTCAGGGGCAGTACATTTTGGCCAGCAACCCCAACGTCCGCTACGTGCAGTGCGATGCTGCCGACCCCAGCGAGCTACTTCGTGCTCCAGTGATGTCTCAGATGTTCGGCGACGACCATCGGGTGGGCATGGGCTTCAGTGGACTGGGCCATTTCCTGCCTGACGAAAGGTTGGCCAGGAGTTTTGCCATTCTTTACGAATGGGCAGCCAAGGGTAGTTGCATAGCCGTTTTGACCATCAGCCGAGGGGTGGAGAGATTCCCAAAGTTGAAACAAGTCTTAGTCAGAGATAGCATGCCTCTCTTCCCCCGCTCAGAAGAGGACATGTTGAAACTGCTCGGTCCCTGGCAGTTGACGCAGCATGGGATAGCCACCGGCCCATATTGGGGACTGCCAGAAGAGCCTATCAGAGCAAAAGAGGTGATAGCTGAAACGAGCTTTAGTTTCCTCGTCCACAAAGGCTGAGCCATCTAGCCGAAGTTGAGTAGACCATCTAAACAGACTCCAACCCGTTCCCAAAGTCGCGCGGCGACGGTAGAAACCTGTTTGCCGCCAGCGGGATCAGCCGCTGGCAGGCAGGACATCTTGCGCCCTCCAGTCGGTTCTGAGCAACCCTCAACCCAAACCGCTGGATCAAAAGCTCCCCACAGTCAGGACAGTAGGTGTTCTCGTAGCGGTGCCCCAGCACATTGCCCACGTATACAAAACTCAACCCCTCTTCCACCCCAATATCATGCGCCCGTTCCAACGTCCGTATAGGCGTTGGCGGAACGGTGAATTTGTAAGCCGGATAATAGCCGCTGACGTGCCAGGGAGTTTCAGGGCCTAACTCATCACGGACGCGTCGGGCGATGCTTCGCAAGGTCCCTTCGCCATCGTTCACCATGGGAATGACCAGGGTGGTGATCTCCACCCACACCCCGGCCTCCCTGGCCACCCGACAGTTGCGCCATACCTTTTCGACGTCTGCTGCGCAATACCTCTTCACCGCCTCGGCGTTACCCTTGACGTCCACGTTCATGGCATCCAGCCCGGCTTCAACGAGCAGATTGAGAGCCTCGGGAGTCATGTAGCCGTTCGTTACATAGGTGTTGTAGAGCCCTTTTTCCCTGGCCAGAGGGAAAATGTCCAGCGACCATTCCAGTGACAGCGCTGGCTCGTTGAAACTGATGGAAGTGCCCTGACACCGCCAGGCGACGGCCTGGGCCACAAACTCTTCCGCAGACATGTAGCGTCCACCAGAAGGGGGCCGCTTGGAGATGTCCGAATTCTGACACCAGGGGCACTTGAAGTTGCAGCTCCAACTGCCAGCGGTCAGAGCTACGCTGCCGGGATGGAGGTGATAGATAGGCTTCTTCTCAATAGGATTGGCCGAGAGGGAAGAAACCAGGCCATAGATGAGGGTGTAGAGGGTGCCACCTTCATTTCTGCGGGTACGGCACCAGCCCAGAGCGCCATCCTTGAGCAGACAACGTCGCTCGCAGGTCAGGCAGCGCACTTTGTCCCTTACTCTTTCCTGCAAAAGGGCTTTCTTTAGCCCTGGACCATCCATTTCTGGACTCTTCACCCTTTTGACCATCGCTCACTCGACATCATAGGAACTTCTTGGAGTAGCGAAACTCGTTTCGCGCTGGGCTGGCGCAGAACAAGGTTACGGTAAGCACAGCCGAACTGTGCTGCTGGAGTAGCGAGACTTACGCCGCTGTTGCGGTACAGGTTTCGCGCTTGATTGGCGCAGAACAAGTTCTGCTACTCCACTCTCAACCCTAAAGTTGAGGCGGATTCCCCCTGAGAACTGCCAACAACTCCTCATGGAGCAGGCCATTGGTGGCGACCATGTTGCTGCTCTTCAACCGCCAGGGCTGGCCCGAGACATCGCTGGTCCTCCCGCCAGCCTCTCGTGCCAAAAGGTCCCCCGCCGCCCAATCCCAGGGGCTCAGATGGAACTCCCAGTAGCCGTCGAGTCGC
>JBGVTF010000173.1:0-4100 GCA_041862415.1 Anaerolineae bacterium
GGAGCAGGCCGTCCCTCAGTAGTTTCCGCCACCATGGGCTGTCACCCTGAGAGGGTACGGTTAACAGTTGGAACAGGGCATAGGCCGCCAGGGTGTAAGCAGTGTAGATGAGAATCTGAGTGTGCAACGTGGCCTGGAGGGCTAGGATGACACCAGCGAAAACCGAATAGAGCAGCTTCCTCTCGGCAAGGACCAGATGGGTGCAGAGGAGGGCCCAGGGCAGCCAAGCCAGAGCGCCCACCAGACTGGCGTGACCAGCAGCTACGTGGGCCAACAGTTTCCCGCTGAACATGAAGGTCAGAGCAGCAATGAAGGAAGCCGCAACTGAAGCGACCAGTCCCCGGCGCATGAAAAAGTACAGGCCCACCCCGGCCCAGAAGAGATGAGTGATGAAGAGGCCGTTAAGAACAGCATTGATGGGCAGAAGCAGGCAAAGCAGATTGGGCGGATAGAAGAGCATGGCCAGTTGGTTGCTGGCCAGAGGCATCCCACTCAGGATCAAGGGACTCCAAAGAGGAAGCTGGCCATATCTTTTGAAAGTTTCAGCAATCAAGAACTCCTTGGGCCAGTGGATGACAGCTAGATCAGAATACGGGGCGAAAGAGGGGTAGATAATGCTGTCTGGATGGACGACGGCTGGCAGGAAGAAAAAACAACTTGCTGCCATCAAAGCGAGGAGACACCAGATGTCCGAATTTAGCCCATGCACCCTTGCCATCATTTCTCAACCCTTGTTTTGAGCCTGGCTCAGTTGCCCCCGCTCCATGCTACTGTGGGAGGACACGGCGATTTGGCTGACCAGGAGGTATCCTGACAGAAGAGTTATCACAACCAATCCCGACACCAGCAGTACGAGCTTACTCCCGGGAATGCCCAGCAACCAGAGATAGATAAACCAAAAATCGGGGACGTTCAGGGCGAGTATGCTGATGTCCCCCTGAACGGCGACGCTAAGCTCGTCTTCGGAGAACTCTTGGCTCTCTCTGTCCGATGCTCTGTCCAGGAGCATATTGCGTAACCCCTCCCGACCTTCTTCACTTCTCATGATGCCGCTGACCTCCAGTAGGCTACGCCACTGACCCAGAAGAGGAGAGTAGGCCGGCTGAAAAAAAGTCCTCTCATAAAAGCTGGTCGGAGAATCCGCATAAACAGCCTGTAGATGTCTGATGTTGCTGACTGACACAGCCGAGAGCTGAATCAGAATACTACAAACCAGAAAAGCAGCAAACAGGAATTCCAACCATTTTCGCTTTGAGATGACCGACAGAAAAGAGCCCAAGGGCATGATTAAGAATGGGATCATTGGCAGCAACAGGCGGGGCCCCCAGACCCCGCCACCCTCCCAGGAACTGTAAGCTGAATGGAAGAGGATATAAGCAGCGATGATAAGGGAGAACAAAGTGGCTTCCCATTTGTGTTGCTTGTAGAAATTTAGCAAAGCCGGAACAGACAGGATGACGATTGGCATGTAGAGGAAGAGACCTCTACCTGAGCTGAATAGAAGTCCATAGAGCCCCATAGCTCCCCCTGTAAGACTCCAGTTGACCGCTCGATAGCCGGTATCAAAGCCCGATCCAAATCTGAGTGCGTTATACCAAAAGATCACCAACATCGAGCCCAACACTGGAGCAAGCAGAAGGGCCAGGTTACCTACAAGGTCGCGGGAGTGTTGACCCTTCTCCCGCCCCCTGGCTATCAAGTACAGAAGCAAAGCCGGAGCGACAATGAGAGCCGTCAGCTTGACCATGATGGATGCTCCCCAGAGTGCTCCAGCTAACAGGAGCTTTATCCGGTCTGCACCCTTCCGAAAAACAAGGGCATAGACAGAAGCCAGGAGAAACATCGTGACCAGTGGCTCGCTGTAAAAAGTCTTGGAGTAAGGCCAGGCTATGGTGCCCAACCCGTAGACCAGTGTCAGAGTAAAGGCGGATCTGGTTGGGAAGCCAAGCTGGGCGAAGAAGCTAAAGATCAGCAGACATACCAGAGCGCTGACCAGGGGATTCAACATGGCTGTCGAGAGGCGGGTGAAGAAATGGATACCAGGGTAAGGCCCAGCCCTCCCCAGGATCAGGCCACCCAGGTAGAGGGGGATGGCTATCAGTGACTGGCCGATCCCGTACTTGCTGTAGTAGTGGCCATCTGCTCCCCAGGCTCCGTAGGCACCTCCACCGTCCAGGAGTTCTTCAGGGATCTCCCTACCAAACGAATCGTAGAACTTTTCTTCAGGTGGAGGAGGGGGAATGGCGAACGCACGCTTTTCCACCATGCTTCGGGTCACCTGGTAAATAGCCTCGCCGTCACCGCTATCAATCCGCCCATTAGCCGTCAGGAGATACAGGGATAGGAAGAAGATCAAAAGGGCAATCCATACAGGCACGCGGCCAAGGATCGGGGTCGTTTTGCTTGAGCAGTTCACCGCTATTCTCCCCTCAATCCTTTCTGGACACGATCCGAAAGTCCATACATAGCGTCAGGGTATCTTAGCTGGCGCATAACAGTTCTGGTCAGGACAAGCACACAGAGCACCAATAGGGTCAGCGAGGTGATGGCCAAACCGATTTTGAAAGATAGAGGCTCGTATCGAAACTCTACTCTGTGCTCCCCACGAGGCAGGAACACAGCTCTGAACAGATAATCGGCTGCGTAAATCTTCTCTTCTTCTCCATCAACGTAAGCTTTCCAACCCGGATAGTAAGCGTCGGCCAGAAACAGAAAGCCATCTAGAGAGGCTTGCGCCTCGACCACGACCTCGTGAGGCGAATAGGAGATCACCCGCGCCCAATTGTCTTCAGGCGGCAGGCTACTCGCTCCGGCAATGGGGTGAGGAGGCCGCTCTTCCAGGATGACAGCTTGCTGCGGATCGAGATCGTCACTGACCAGGCGTTCCAGGACAGCCTGACCGGAGGGGATGACTTCGACCTCGTGGACGACAAAGGTCCGCGGGAGAACCGCCTCATTCTCGTAGATAGTCAGATGTTCGTCCTCGTAGGCGACAGGGAGCGTGACCGGTATGGGTTCATCTTTATGGGCAATTACGTACTTGACGTTGAGCAATCCCACCAGCCTTCCGTCGGAGAGGTCCACTTTGTCCATGAAGGCAGCGTATCTTGATGTAACCAGTGCGGACCCGCCGTGGACACTGAAAAGGCCATACATGGCTGGCACGTCGTACATCAGGCTCCGTATGTCATCCAGCGGATCATCGCTCATCGGTAGTATCCTGTACAGGCTTGTGTCCTTTTGGAGGAAGGCAGTGGAATCGTACTCCTGCGTGAAATGGGAAGGGTCCCTAAGCGGATTGACGTCTCTGTTGGCGAAGAGCAGGTCAACGGCCACGAGCCCCACGCTGATGATTTGGAAAGCACGAAAGGAGAGCCCCCACTGCAGATAGGCTGTGAGGAGCAAGAAGCCTGCTCCGATCAAAAGGGTCGAGAACAACAGGGGACACGCGCTGGCGCGAAGTGAGGCTGAGGCCATCCTGTACCTGTCTCCAAGAGTGTCGCCCGGCTGCAATACGAGAAGGAAAGCCGAGGCGACGACCGCCACCTCGAGGAAGGTGAGGGCCATCATTTTGGACAGAGTGGGCCACCTGGCGGCCTGTTCTTTCAGGGTTTTGTTTGTCAGCTTGATTAGAGCGCTAAAGCCAAAGCCCGCCAGGATCGAAAGAGAAAAGGCGGTGACAAACAACCATCTGGCTGGGGCCCGGAAGAAGTTGAACCCTGGCACGTATTGCAGCAGGACGTATAGCGGCGTATAGCCACCAAAGGCCAAAACAAGGGACACAGTTGCCATGATAAAGAGAAACGACACGTGGGCGTTGGCTCGCCGCCCCCAGGCGAAAGGGATGAGCATCAAAGGCAGAACGCCGATATAGACATAAAACTCCCAGAAATTGGGGAGTCCCCGATAGGTGGTGAGAGGTTTCCCCCAGAAATCCGGCCACAGCAGGGTAGCCAGTTGCCAGGGCGGCAACGAGAAGGACACCAGTGAATCGTAGGGCAGTCCCCCCTTACGAATCGAGAGACCTCGCAGCTCATTAGTAGGGATGATCTGGACAGCGGACAGGCCCAGACCAACGACGAGGAGCACCAGCAGGGACA
>JBGVTF010000174.1:0-9625 GCA_041862415.1 Anaerolineae bacterium
TACGACCAAGACCAGTACCCCGATTTGCTGGAGATCCCCACTCAGGGTTGGACGGACAACGCTTTGAAGGGACAATCGAGGACCACCAAGGTAAAAGTGCACACGCTGCGCCAGGAGCTTGATATACGTCTGGAGCACCTGGATTTCGCCCTGGAAAACAACCTGGCCTATGCACCCGTGTGCCATCCTTGGGCAGTGGCCACGAATGATGAGGATGGTTTCGTCATCAGAGGGATGCTCGACTGCGCAATTGAGAAGGGCATTCAAGTGGTGAGCTATAAGCAGCTATCAGACTATTGCACAGAGCGCTGTCTCACATAGATAATGTCTACGCGAAATCCCTCGCCAAGGGGTATATACCTTTTGCCACCGTGCGCGACCTGGACCAGTTGGCCATCAACCCCGGCCACGAACCGGCTTGACCCAATCTGATTCATCGAAGGAGGAGAAGCATGAAGAGAATGACAATCCCTGTGGCCTTGATATTCTTCGTCTTGGCCTGTGGCCCGTTGCCTCTGACAGAGGAAGAAGAGCACCCGCCATCCACCGCCCCACCTCCTTCCCCACAAGCAATGCCTACCCAGCCCAAGCCGCCTCCCACCACACTCGCTGAATCGGCCATTCCCCCTCACGCCGGACCTGGGATTGACAAGTGGGCGCTGTGGGCCGACGGCACCCACCTGCGTGGCGCTAACATCTACCAGCGCCGCGTCTATCCCGAACTGGACGGGCCAGAGTTCATGGGGCCTGGTCCTGTCGGACCGCCCTACACCCAGGAAGATTTCAACCGGCTGGCAGCGCTGGGCGCCAATTACGTCAATATCTCCCACCCTGGCCTCTTCACCGAAAACCCGCCTTACACCGTGGATCAGGACATCCAGGACAGCCTGGACGCCCTGCTCGAAATGATCGCCAAGGCCGACATGTTCGCCGTAATCAGCTTTCGCACCGGGCCGGGCCGCGCCGAGTTCAGTGTTTGCTGTCTTGGAGACGACTGGTTCGATGATGACTATCTCAATGACTCTATGTGGCAGGACCAGGCAGCGCAGGATGCCTGGGCAGCGATGTGGCGCTACACTGCCGAGCGCTACCGGGATCATCCCATCGTCGTCGGCTATGACCTGATGGTCGAGCCCAACTCCAACGAAGTGTGGCTGGACCTCTGGGAGCCGGAAGAGTTTTACTCGGATTACGGCGGTACCTTATACGATTGGAATCAGCTCCATCCGCGCATCACTGCCGCTATCCGCGAGGTGGACCCCGACACGCCCCTCCTGATCGGCGCCATGAGCTACAGCGCCGTCGCGTGGCTGCCCTACCTGCGGCCTACAGGGGACCCGCGCACGGTCTACGCGGTGCATCAGTACGCGCCAGTTCAATATACGCACCAATGGCCCCCTCCGGAACTCACTTACCCAGGCGTGTTCGATACGGACTGGGACGGGGACGATGACCAGTTCAACCGAGCCTGCTTGGAAAATCTGCTCTCGACGGTTGATGACTTTGCGGCAACGCATGGCATGCCGGTTGCGGTCAATGAATTTGCCCTTGTGCGCTGGGTGCCTGGCGCGGCAGAGTTCATGGACGACCAGATAGAACTGTTCGAGCAACGCGGCATGAACCACGCACTGTGGGCATGGGACCCTTCATGGAAACCGTGGACGAAGGAGAACGATGCCTTCAACTTCCGCCACGGCCCTGACCCTGACCATCACGCCGACGTCGCCTCCAGCGACCTGACGGACGTCATCGTCAAGTACTGGGGACGCAACACCATACGGCCATCAAACCTTACGCAGTAGCGCAAAAGTCGCCCTGTCAGAAACCCGGTTTTTGATAAGAACCGGACGAGTTGGCCAACCAGACCATCGACCCTCTATTCGCGGATTTCATTGACCAGGCGGTCAAGACCTACACCGCTCAATGATAAGAGGTTCAGAAAAATGAAGCAACTTTTCATTCCTCTAACGTTGACGAGCTTGCTGCTCGGCGGTTGTGGGCCGGAGGTGACACCGACATCTGTGCCGGTGAAACCGACGGCCATGCCAATGCCAGCCGCCCAACCTACTGATACGCCTGGTCCTGAACCAGCGGCTGGCCAACCCAGCCCACCACTTGCTCCCGGCAATGTCGTTCAGGTGTGGGCCAACGAAGGGGGCGACAAGGTGACACGCGACGAGTTGCGGGCCACGAATGACCCCAATGCGGTGCTCAACTCGGTGTGGGATGGCACGAGTATTTCCCTGTTCGGCGCTCACAATGAAGCGGTGTCCTTCAACCTGGTGCTCGAAGCCTCCACGACAGACGCCACCAACGTGGACGTGACCCCCACAGAGTTGACTGGCCCCGACGGTGCCAGCATCACCACCCGGCCAGCGAGCGGTGACGACGTGTTCAACTATGTCGGACGCAACTTCGAATTGTTTTACGTGCGCTACTTGGAAATCAAGGGGCTTAGTACGGACCTGTTCTATGCCGGCTATGACTACGACGAGCGACACATCCCGGAGCGCTGCCGCCGCCCCTACGATGCCGACGGTCAGGGCACCGGCACGTGGGAAGATCGACCGTGCCACAACAAGTTCTACCCCGAGATCGCCGTGCCGCTCGAACTCCATTCGCCCTTCACTATTGCGGCCGGCACCAACCAATCCATCTGGGGCGACATTTACATCCCCAAGACAGTGCCTGCAGGCCTCTACACTGGCATCATCGCCATCACCGAAGACGGGGCCCTTACCTGGCAGGTTCCCATCCGCCTACACGTGCGGGACTTTACGCTCCCCGATTTGCCCAATGCCAGGACAATGCTGGCCTATAGTCCCGAAAGCATCAACGACCGCTACCTGGGTGAGGACAACGCCTATCCTGAGCCTGGGACTACTGCGTACATCCAGTCCCTCGAACTGGTTGCCCGCCACTTCCAACTCGCTCACCGTCACAAGATTTCACTCATTGACGGCGATGCTTCCATCGAGCAGTTGGATAATACCTGGACCGCCCGCCTGAATGGCGAACTCTTCACCCTTGCCAGAGGCTACGACGGTGTTGGTGTCGAAGTGGGTAACAACGTGTATTCGATCGGCACTTACGGTAGCTGGCCGTGGCAAGATGGCACGCAGGAAGAGATGTGGACTAACACCGATGCCTGGGTCAACTGGTTCGACGCCCAGGCGTTCACCACACCCAGCGACTACTTTCTCTACCTCATAGACGAGTCCGACGACTACCCCCAGATTGAGCAATGGGCGCAGTGGATAGAGGACAACCCAGGTCCCGGCCAACGCCTGATGTCCATGGCAACAATTGGCCTGCCCACGGCAGCGGTGGAGACCCCTTCCCTCGGCGTGCCCACTTCCTGGTACTCGGTGGGCCTCACCGACGTGTGGCAGAATGCGGCCGACAGCTATGCCGCCAACCCCGACAAACGGTTCTATATGTATAACAGCAATCGACCCGGTTCCGGCTCGTTCGCCATCGAAGACGAGGGAGTGGCTCTGCGTGAATTAGCCTGGGGGCAGTATAAGATGGGGGTTGACCGCTGGTTTTACTGGGAGTCCACGTACTACAACAACTATCAGGGCAACACCGGTCAGACCAACGTCTTTCAACAGGCGCAAACGTATGGCGAGTTGGACGGTTTCGACGACGTGCTGGGCGAGACAGGCTGGAACTATCTCAATGGCGATGGGGTGTTGTTTTACCCTGGCACCGACACGCATTTCCCCGAGGACAGTTACGGCGTACAAGGGCCGTTTGCCTCGCTGCGTCTGAAGCACTGGCGGCGCGGCATCCAAGATGTGGACCACCTCACGCTGGCTGCGGCTGTCAACCCAACCCGCACCGCTGAAATCGTCAACGAAATAGTCCCCAAGGTGCTGTGGGAATACGGCGCGAGCGATCCCGAGGACCCGACCTGGTTGCTCACCGACATCAGTTGGTCCACCGACCCCGACGTGTGGGAGGCGGCGCGGGCCGAACTGGCGGACCTTATCGAGCGTGCGTCTCCTTGATAGAGCATATCCACCTGCCGTGACCAAGGGCGAGAGCCCAAGCGACCTATCCTGCTGGGGCTGGTGCGCTACGACGAAGTGGCTGCGGGTGAAATCCGGTCAAGTTTGACAAACCCTACCTCGTTAGGTGATACGATTGGGAGAGATGTGGTAGGGAGGGCGATTCGCGTGCTCCGGCCTTCCGCACTTCCACGTCAAAGGAGGATCAATGCTAGAGCGCATTCTGAGCCTTTTGAAAAGAGAGAAACAGCCCGCCGCAACGGCTGCGGCCGCGGCTGCGGGACCCTTCTACACCGGCTGGGCCATGGAAGCCTACCCGGAGATGAGCCCCTCGGAGATGCAGGCCATCGTCCGCCGCCAGAAGGAACAGGGCTGTAACGTGGTCTGGATCGGCCACAACAACCCGGGAGTGGTGGATCAGCACAAGGTCGAGCCGGGTCTGTCCTACGCTGTCTACCAGGCCTACACCGACAGCACCCACCCACGGCACGACCAGGCGCGGGCCATGGTGGAGGCCCAGCACCGCTTGCTGACGGCCTGCCGGGCGGAAGGTATGCCCGTCGTCCTCCCCGTGGGCTACCAGATCCAGATGGGAGAGACCTGGCAGCAGGCCCACCCCGGCGACCTGACCACCGACTACAATGGGCAGCCGCTGAATATCGGCGGTCACAGCGCCTCCCTCTTCTCAACGGCCTATCAGACCGACATCCGCACCTACTACCGCTGGGCCTATCAGCAGTTTGTGGTTCCCTACCAGGACATCATCATGATGGTGAACCTGTCAGACGAGCCGCAGGGGGCCGACTACTCGGTTCACGCCGACGAGGTCTTCCACCAGCGATACGGTTACAGCATGAGGGAAGTCGGTGCCGACCGGGAGCGGCTGCAAGCCCTGGGAGCCTTCCAGGCGCGCTACATTGTGGAATACGCCATCTGGAGCGCCAACCTCTGGCAGGTCACGGCTCCCGGCGTGCGGACTACCATGTCCTTCTGCGGCCACCTGGCGCGCTACGCCCACTTCCTGCCCGAGATCGAGCCCCTCTTCAGGGGCACCCCGGCCAGCTTTACCGTAGCCTTTGACGCCTATCCCCGGGACGGTTCTTACACCGACCCCATCACCGACGGTGACATGACTGGACTGTTCATCCTGGCCCGCGCCCTGGGACGATACTCGGCCCGTTACAATCGCCCCCTGTGGCTGTGGTCTACGGCCAACAGTTGGGGGCTGGGACAGGCCAGCCACGACAAGGCCGACATTGCCGACGCCGCAGCCAACGCCCTCTACCTGGCACAACTGGTAGCTCAGGCCGGGGGGCATCTGGAGGGCATCGCCTTCTGGAACTATAACGTCAAACAGCAGGGACTTTACAATGACACCAACCCGATCGTCTACCATCCTGATGAGATGTTCCACCGGGTGTCGGGAGCGGGCTTGTGGGCGCGGGCGGCGATGGCCAGCGGCTCGGAGCCGGTACGGGTGCTGATCTTTGCCCCGGCCGCCCACACCTACGAGATCATCGGCAGCACCAAAACCTGGCTCCACGTTTTCTCCAACTACCGCTTCTGGGACCTGAACGCCCTGGCGCGGAATGACGTCAACAGCGACCTTACCCTGTACCTGACGGCCGACAAGTTGGAGGGGATAGCCACCGTGTTGCTCCTGGCCTACAGTCCCCGCCACCTCAGCGATGAAGAGCTATCCCTGTTGCGGACCTTCCTGGCCGGTGGCGGCACGGTTGTGGCCAAACGGTCCGTGGCCAACCTGCTGGTCTCGGCTCTGCCCAACCCCCAGACCGCCACCGTGACCCCCTACCTGACCCGGATCACCTCCTCAGAGGGCGGCGTCCTGTACTCCTCAGACCACGATATAGAGCGCATCTTCTCCGACACCTACCAAGGAGAACTGGGCAGCTTCTGGCGCGAGGTACTGGGGATCAACAAACCGCACGAGGGCTACGTCGTCGCCAGCAAGGACCATGTTCTGCTTTACAACATCGCCGGTCGGCCGGTGAACTTTGACCTGGATGTCCCCTTCGCTTACTGGGGGAGCAGGTATCACCGCGACGGCAGTCCAGCCGGTGAACTGAGGGGCACCAGCGCCCTGCGGACCACCCTGGAGCACCACGAATACGCCTGGCTGGAGCGGGCGGAAGAACCACCCCATCAGAGCTTCCGAGGCGAATACTATGACAACATCTCCCTCAGCGGGTCGCCGGCTTTCACTCGCCATGAGGCGACCATAGACTTTGACTGGGGGGAAGGCTCACCAGGCGCTGGCCTGGGGGTGGACCTGTTCTCGGTGCGCTGGGTGGGGCGATGGACCTTTGCCCAAGCAGGACGATACCGCTTTCACACCGTCACCGACGATGGGGTGCGCCTGTGGGTGGATGGGCAACTGATCATTGACGACTGGCACGACCACCCGGCCAGGGAGCGCACGGGAGACATACTTCTGAGCGCCGGGGAGCACGAGATTAGGATGGAGTACTACGAGAACCGGGGCCTGGCCGTGGCCAAGCTGTGGTGGGAGTTGGGGCCTCAGGTCGAGGGCTTCCGGGGAGAGTACTTTGACAATCCCCACCTGTCCGGGACTCCGGCCTTTGTCCGTGACGACGCGGCCATTGACTTCGACTGGGGTACTGGCTCACCGGGTGCTGACCTGGTTGCAGACCGCTTCTCAGTCCGCTGGACCGGTCGCCAACCGTTCGAAGCCGGGACCTACCGCTTTCACACCGTGACCGACGACGGGGTGCGGCTGTGGGTAGACGGCCAACTGATTATAGACGACTGGCACGACCATCCAGCCCGGGAACGCACCGCCGACGTGACCATGACAGCCGGCGAGCACGACATCAAAATGGAATACTACGAAAACGGCGGTCTCGCTGTGGCCAAGCTGTGGTGGGAGCTGGAACCGCAGGTCGAGGGCTTTCACGGGGAATACTTCAACAACACCGACCTGACGGGCCCGCCAGCCTTCACCCGCGAGGAGGCGGCCATTGATTTTGATTGGGGTCTTGGCTCACCTGGCGTTAGCCTGGGGGCGGACTACTTCTCGGTCCGCTGGACGGGGAGGGCCACCTTTGCCGCCGCCACCTACCGCTTCTTCACCCTGACCGACGACGGCGTTCGGCTGTGGGTGGACGGCCAATTGGTCATAGACGACTGGCACGATCACCCGGCCACCCACCGCAGCGCCGAAGTCACCCTGAGCGCAGGCCAGCATGAAATCAAGATGGAATACTACGATAAAACCGGTCTGGCCCTGGCCAAACTGTGGTGGGTCCGGCGGGACAGGGTCGAGACCTTCCGCGGGGAGTATTTCAACAATCGCACCCTCAGTGGCCCACCGGCCCTGGTGCGTGACGATGAGGTCATTGATTTCAACTGGGGGACGGGTTCACCGGCAGCGGAGATAAGCAGCGATCAATTCTCGGTGCGCTGGACGGGGAAGCGGACCTTTGAGGCTGGCACCCATCGTTTCCACGCTCTGACCGACGACGGGGTGCGGGTTTGGGTAGACGGGCGGTTGATCATTGACCAATGGCACGACCACCCGCCGCGCCACTACCAGGCCGAGGTGCACCTCACCCCCGGCCAGCACGACATCAAGGTCGAATATTACGAGCGGGGTGGCGGGGCCGTAGCCAAGTTCTGGTGGGGGCGAGTAGCCTGATTTGCATGTTGCTCTATCCTTAACTCTATGAGCTGAACTATGCTACCACTTGCGCCAATTCCCGAACGTGCAGGACTTCTCTGCCGCCAATTGGTCGAATGTCCGCTCGGTTGAGCGTGAGCAGTGCAATCGTCCTGCCTTCAGCGGTCACAAACTCGACCTCGAAGGCGGCGTCATCTCTGTAGCAGTGCACCACTGCCCCTATGTCGCCTTGTTTCAGGCCGTATTCATCAATGTCATGCGTAAGGACGACTGTATCTAATTCATGAATCAAATTACACCTCCCAATCACTTGCTTATACCGGGTAAGCGGTCACGAAGCGTGGACGATCTTGACCCGCATCTATGATCCACACCGTCCGCACCTGCACAAGGTTGCCGGCCGGGGTTTGGAGCGAACCTTCGACAACATATTTCGTGCCATGTGCCGACGATACGACATCCTTGACATCTTCGGAATGAGCAATGGCTATCAAGCGTTGCTCCAGCACGTCCACGTTCGTTTCGTTAAAGCCAAGGGCACGAAAGAACCTGGCCTTCAACCTGCCGACGGAATGTGTCCTCGATAGCAGATAATCGTGCAATTTGGGTGGCGCAATGTGGGCGTTTTCCCGATTGGGGAGCTTCATACCTGACTCCCGCTGTAATAGAAGCTCAAGAGGGTCTAGAACTCGCAAGGGCGCATAACAGGCCGAACATGAAGCAAAGCGGAATTTCTGCCCTGGGCTTGGCTACGAGGCCTCCATGTTTGCGTCTGACCCACATTCAGTATAGCCCAACCTGGCGCGAAAGTCAACCCTTTGCAGTGCCAACGCCGGGCAGCACGACATCAAGGTCGAATATTACGAGAGGGGTGGCGGGGCCGTGGCCAAGTTCTGGTGGGGGCGAGTAGCCTGATTTGGATGCGGTCTTTGCGGACGACGGCCTCACGACAGTTGATCGATAGGCGCAAAAGCAAAAAGCCGCCCTGATCATAGGGCGGCTAGGGTCTCCTTTGCCTTGTTAGGCTGAGGTAGCACCAGCTTTGATCTATTTCCTAGCTCCCCTCACGGAAGAAAGGGCCACACGGACTACCTTCCCGCCTGTCCGGGCGGCGCTGGCATCAATGCCCCGCTATAGGCCGTCATTCTTCCTTCGCGGCATAGTATGCGGCCATGGCAGTGTACCGGGCGGCACTGGCATCAATGCCGCGCTGCAGGCCGTCGTTCTCTGCGGCATAGGATGCGGCCATGGCAGTGTACCGGGCGGCGCTGGCATCAATACCCTGCTGTAGGCCGTCATTCTTTGCGGCATAGGATGCGGCCATGGCAGTGTACCGGGCGGCACTGGCATCAATACCACGCTGCAGGCCGTCGTTCTCTGCGGCATAGGATGCGGCCATGGCAGTGTACCGGGCAGCGCTGGCATCAATACCTCGCTGTAGGCCGTCGTTCTTTGCGGCATAGGATGCGGCCATGGCACTGTACCGGGCAGCGCTGGCATCAATACCCCGTTGTATGCTGTCCTCATTTTCGATAATCACAGCGGCCGACTCGGTTTCTGCTGGCGGAGGGGTGATCACAAAGATACCCAGGATCAATCCGACCGCCAAGATACCGATAGCGACCAAGAATCGCTTGAACCATCGCTTGACAACATGTGAATTTGCTGACATCATTTACCTCCTTGATTGTTAGATTCGGAATTTCTGGATTCTTGTCTCCCAATAGACTTGTCATTCATGAGCACCACCTCCTTGAAGCCGTTAGATGTACCTCTGGGGGCTGATTTCAAACTCAGTATAGCAAACAAAGGTGGTCAGAACGTGGCCAGAACGTGGCGAAGACGTGGAGGTTGAGAAATTCTCTTCTTTGAGGTATAATGTCTATAGGCGCTGAGTTGCTCCGAGCCTTTTCGGGAGAAGAACAATGGCACATCTGTCACTTTCCTTGCTGGG
>JBGVTF010000175.1:0-13392 GCA_041862415.1 Anaerolineae bacterium
GCAGTGTGGCAGGTGGAGCGGCTGAAGACGCTGGGAGTCGAATCGGTCTGCTACCTGTACGAGAACACCGGCTACGGCAAAGACTGCTTCAATAGCTCGTCGGGGGCTCTGGAGGAGGCGGGTTTCACGACGGCCTACTCCGACTCCTTTGAGCGGACGGACACCGAGTTCCCACAGGTGGCCGGCGTGCAGGCTTCTGGCTGCGACGTGGTGGTCGTGGGTGCGATTCCGCCTGGAGCTTCGATGGTGACCATTGCCCTGCGGGATGCGTTGCCGGACATTCCCATCATCCACGGTCATGGTGTGTGCACCGATGACTTTATCACCACGGCCGGTGCTGCGGCGGAGGGGGTGGAGTTGCCTTGCAGTGCAGTGATCATCGCCGAGGACATCCCCGATGATCATCCGCAGAAGGAAGTCTTCATGGAGTTCAAGAAGGCCTATACGGACTATACCGGTGAGCCGGTGAGCACCTTTGGTGGTCACGGGTGGGACGGGCTGATGTGGGTGCTGGATGCTCTGAAGAGTCTGCCGGACGGGCTGACTCTGGAGGAGCAGCGAGTGGTGGTGCGGGACTATCTGGAGAACAACATCAAAGATTGGCCTGGCACAGCGGGGGTGTTCACTCTCAGCCCTGATGATCACTATGGTTTGACCGTGGAGTCTTTCACCTGGTTCAAGGTGGAGGATGGCCAGTGGGTGCCGTTCCCCAAAGAGGAGTGGTAATAGACAGATAGGTCTGAGATCAGGGGCTCAGGGGGCAACCCCTAGCCCCTGGTCTCCTCTTGAAACGGAGGGGGGCCTCAAGCTCCCTAGACTCCACTGCGCAAGCCTAAAACAAGAGGGCATTGGATGAAACAAAGCGCCAGCATTGAGAAAACTGAATGGAAATGGAAGGTGTACCGCGAATCAGCGAGAAGACTGGTGACGGTGGCTGCCATCCTGGGAATAGTAGCCCTTATTCTGTTCCTCGGTGATAGAAAGCACTTTAAGACCCAGCATTATTTGCAGTTAGCTATAGATGGTATCCGAGGGGGGAGCATCTACGCTCTTATCGCTTTAGGGTTCGTCGTCATCCACAGCGTGACCGGCATTATCAATTTCGCTCAGGGTGAGTTCGTCATGCTGGGGGCTATGCTTTGTGCCACGATCTATCATTCCGATCTTCCCCTGCCTCCGGTCTTGAAACTGATCTCAGCCATTGTCCTGGCGGTGATAGCAGCCACCCTGCTCGGAGCCATCCTGGAGAGGGCAACCATCTATCCAGCGCGGGGTTCTCCTGTCGTAGCCCTGATCATCATCACCATCGGGGCCACTATCGCCATCAGGGCCCTGGCGCTTCTCGCTTGGGGAACCCGCGCCAAGTGGGTGCCTGCCTTCACCACTATGGAGATGGGGGATCTGACCCTCCGTTTTGGGGGATTGATCGTGAAGGCCCAGAGCTTCTGGATTTGGGGGACGGTGGCCGTGGTTCTGGCTGTTTTGTTCTATTTTTTCGAGCGCACCGTCATGGGCAAGGCCCTGCGGGCTTGTGCCGTCAATCGGAGGGCGGCGCAGTTGATGGGCATCAGCCCTAGCCGCATGTCGCTCCTTTCCTTTGCCCTGGCGGCCGCCCTGGGGGCCATCGGCGGCATCGTCCTGGCTCCGGCCACCAGGCCCACCTACGACATGGGCCTGATCCTGGGGTTGAAAGGGTTTGTGGCGGCCATTATGGGCGGTTTGGTGAGTTCTCCAGGAGCCGTGTTGGGGGGACTCATCCTGGGCGCAGCGGAAAACATCGGAGCGGGCGTCACCTCAGCCGGTTATAAGGATATTGTCGCCTTCGTTATCTTGATACTGATCCTTCTCTTCCGGCCCCAGGGTCTCATCGGCGGTGGGGAGAGGGCTGTGGAGGAAAGTTGAGCTATGGAGCAGAAGGTGAAAGGAAGGGATTGGAGCCAGCGTCTGAACGTTTTAGGGGTTGTCGTTCTCATGATCTTGATCGGGGCCATAGGTTGGATCGAATCGGCACAGCCCTTTGGGATCAGATTCAGGGACTTTACTGGCGGCATGGTGACTTTTGACACACTCATTCGCATCGGCATTCTGACCATTGTGTTAGTGGGGCTCAATCTATTGATGGGCTACGCTGGCCAAATTTCCCTGGGACAGGCTGCTTTCTATGGGATAGGGGCCTACGTCTCGGCCATCATGACCACTCTGGCTTCCAGACACGGTGTGTTGCCTGGAGTGTCGCGAAGTTGGTGGTGGCCTTGGCTGGCCATGGTGGTTGGGATGGTCATCACGGGAGGCTTTGCCTATCTCATCGGCAGGCCTATCCTCAGGTTGCGCGGCAACTATCTAGCCATGGCTACTCTGGGCCTGGGTATTATATTGTATATTCTCTTCAGAGAAGGCGAAGATTTTACCGGTGGAAACGACGGCATAGCCGGTATACCGCGCCTGGCTATCGGAAGCTTTCGGATCTGGCCCATTCAAAGATACTACTTCCTGGTCTGGGCCTTCACCCTGGTGGTTATTATCATCGCTCTCAACATTGTCAATTCACGGGTGGGCCGGGCCTTGCGTTCCATCCACGGCAGCGAGGTAGCCGCCAACACCATGGGGGTGGATACCACCAAATACAAGAGTCAGGTTCTGGTCGTCAGTGCGGTCTTTGCCAGCCTGGCCGGAAGCCTCTATGCCCACTTCCAGGCTCTCATCGCCCCCACCCCTTTTGGCTTTGTGGCTTCCGTGGAGCTAGTGGTGATGTCAGTAGTGGGGGGGATAGCCAGCATCTGGGGTGCTCCCTTGGGGGTGACACTCATATATGTCGTTCGCGAGGTGCTGCGGGCCAGGTTGCACGCTGTTCTACACGGTGCCGGTGGCGAGCATGAGATGATTGTCTATGGCATCACCGTGGTGGTCATCATGATCTTTATGCCCGAGGGATTAACGGCTGGGCTGGTGAAAGCCCTGCGGCGAACTGGTCGGCGCACCGTACAGCAGCCGCCCAGGGCCAAGGCCGCTACCTCAGATTCCAGCAGGACCTCAGCCAGTTCTGAAAGGCTCTGATCCGCCCTATCACTTTTGAGCGCTGTCAACAACCTGGTTAGTGACCACTCTGCACATGGAGGAAGAGCATTGAACAGAGCCATTCTGAAAACTGTGGACTTGCGAAAAGAATTTGGGGGTGTGGTGGCTGTTATGGACGTCAGCTTTAAGGTGGAAGGAGAGGAAATCCTGGCCATCATCGGCCCCAACGGGGCAGGCAAGACCACCCTCTTCAATCTCATCTCCGGCGTTCATCCTCTGACCGGCGGTGAGATTTACTTCAAGGGTCACAGGCTCAATGGCCTCCAGCCTCACATCATCTCTTCCCTGGGTATCGCCCGCACTTTCCAGAACGTGCAACTCTTCGGCAACATGACCGTTCTGGAGAACGTGATGGTGGGTCGTCATCATCGCTCCAGTTATGGTCTTCTGGCTGCTGCCCTGCGCCTGCCCCACGCCCGAATTGAAGAGCAAGAGATCCTCGCCAAGGCTGGGGAATACTTGAGCATCGTCGGCTTGGCCGAGCGGGCGGACCTAAACGCCATGAGTCTGCCCTTCGGCCAGCAACGGATGCTGGAGATCGCGCGGGCCATGGCTACGGAGCCCGAGATCATTCTGTTGGATGAGCCTGGGGCAGGTTTAAACAGGGCGGAAAAGGAAGAGTTGGCCCGGCTGATAGAGCAGATCCGTCAGGGGGGCGTCACTGTGTTGTTGGTAGAGCACGACATGGAGTTCGTGATGGGTATCGCTGATCGCATCATCGTCCTGGACTACGGGGAAAAGATCGCCCAGGGCACCCCGGCCGAGGTGCAAAACAACCCCCGGGTCATTGCCGCCTATTTGGGCGAAGAGGATATCGCTTTCTTGCGTCCATAAGAGGCGTGCACAGCGAAAGCCTGGGGTGCAAGGGGCATTCCCTGACCTCCTCCTCTTGCCCCTCAGAGTTCGGCTCAGTGTTGCTTGTACCGCCTGTGCCGCAATAGTGGCGCAACAGTGGTGGAGGAAAGAGACGTTGTTAGAAACCAGAAATGTGAGCACTTTTTATGGGCAGATTCAGGCCCTGGATAACGTTCATTTGCAAGTAGGCGAAGGGGAAATCGTGGCCATCATTGGGGCCAATGGGGCGGGTAAGACCACCCTTCTGAACACCATCTGCGGGATACATCCCCCTAGAGAGGGCAAGGTCATTTTCTGCGACTGGGATATCACTCGTCTCCCCGCGGAGCGGATCGTCCGCCTGGGTATGAGCCATGTGCCGGAGCGCAGGCAGGTCTTTGGCACCATGAGCACCCTGGATAACCTGATCCTGGGGGCCTATCACCGCTACGGCAGGAAGAAGAAAGAGAGCATCCAAGCCGACATGGAGTACGTCTTCGAGCTCTTTCCTATCCTGAAGGAGAGGCAGAAGCAGATGGCCGGCACTTTGAGCGGCGGGGAACAACAGATGTTGGCCATCGGACGGGGCCTGATGGCCAAGCCCCAGCTGCTCTTACTGGATGAGCCTTCCCTGGGCTTGGCTCCTCTTCTGGTGCGGGAGATCTTCAGGGTGATGGCCGAACTCAGGGAACACGGCACCACCATCTTGCTGGTGGAGCAGAACGCCAAGGCAGCTCTGAGGATAGCCGATCGTGCTTACGTGCTGGAAACAGGCAAGGTGGCTCTGGAAGGTACGGCTGAAGAGCTATTGGCTGACGAACGGGTGCAGAGCGCTTATTTGGGGAGGGGGTACAGGTAAGGGACAAGGGACAAGGGACTTGGTTACTTGTCCCTTTTTACTCCCACTTACATCAAATTGGTTGTGGACTGTCTGGTGCCAATCGCTTATCTGAAGGAGGTAATCCATTAAATGAAGGTACTTTTGTCGGGTAACGAAGCCGTTGCCCGGGGAGCTTACGAGAGCGGGGTACGGGTGGCAGCGGCTTATCCGGGCACCCCCAGTACAGAGATTCTGGAGACGTTGGTCCAGTACGACGAGGTCTACTCAGAATGGGCCCCCAACGAGAAGGTGGCCCTGGACGTGGCCATCGGTGCTGCCTACGCCGGCAGCCGGTCCATGGCTGTAATGAAGCACGTGGGGCTCAATGTGGCCGCCGACGCCTTCTTCTACGCTTCGATGACCGGCCTGGAGGCGGGGCTGGTGATCGTTTCAGCCGATGATCCTTTCATGCACTCCTCTCAAAATGAACAGGACAACCGCCGCTACGCCAAGTTCGCTCGCGTCCCCTGCCTGGAACCCAGTGATGGCCAGGAAGCCAAGGACCTAGTGGGCGTGGCCCTGGACATCAGCGAGGAGTTCGACAGCCCCGTGATGTTGCGCCTCACCACACGCATTTCCCACTCCGATACCCTGGTCGAGCTGGGAGAGCGTCAAGTCGAGGAGCACACGGAACCACCCGAATACCGGATTGACCGCATCAAGTACGTCATGGTGCCCGGCAATGCCCGGCGGCGGCACCCGGTCATCGAGGAGCGCATCGAGAAGTTGAAAGAGTTCGCCGAGACCTTCCCTTCCAACAAAGTGGAGATGGGCGACGCCTCGTTGGGCATTGTTACCGACGGTGTGGCCTACCAGTACGCCAGGGAGGTCTTCCCCGAGGCCTCTTTTCTCAAATTGGGTATGACCTACCCCCTGCCGCCGAAAATGATCCGTGACTTTGCTTCTAAGGTAGACCGGCTCATCGTCATTGAGGAACTGGATCCCTTCATCGAGGAGGAGATTCGCCTGATGGGCATTGCCGTAGAGGGCAAGAACATCTTCCCCATGATCGGCGAATTTAGCCCCCAGGTGGTGCGCCAGAGCGCCATCGAGGCCAGGCTTCTGCCCCCCTCGGCCGCCGTGGAGGTCAGACAACCCGAACTGGAGATTCCTTTGCCCCTGCGCCCGCCCATCCTCTGCCCGGGTTGTCCGCACCGGGGCGTCTTCCTGATGACCAAAAAGCTCAAGATGGTGGTCAGCGGCGACATCGGCTGCTATACCCTGGCCTTCCTGCCGCCCCTTTCGGCCTTGCACACCTGTGGCTGCATGGGGGCCAGCATTGGTCAGGCCCACGGAGTGAGCAAGGCTGGCATCGCCCAGAAGCACGTTGCCGTCATCGGCGATTCCACCTTCTTCCATACCGGCCTGCCAGCCCTGTTGAACGTGGCCTACAACAAGAGCGACACGGTGACCATCATTCTGGATAATCGTACCACGGCCATGACCGGTCACCAGCAGCACCCTGGCACGGGGATAACCTTGAAAGGAGAGCCGACCAAGGCCGTCCAGTTCGAGGACGTGGCCCGGGCCTTTGGCATCGAACGGGTGCACACTGTTGACCCCTACGATCTCAAGGAGGTGGAAGGGGCCTTGCGAGATTGTCTGGAGGCTGAGGGGCCTGCTGTGATCGTCTCCCGCCGTGAGTGCGCCCTCCTGCCCCAGGCCAGGAAGCTGTGGATAACTCTCAGGGTCAACGAGGATCGCTGCAACGGTTGCGGCCTCTGCTTCGAGGTGGGCTGTCCGGCCATCGTCAAGAGCGAGCAGTTGGACGAAAAGACTGGGCGGGCCAAGGCCCGCATAGATCCGCTGCTATGCACGGGGTGCGAAATCTGCGCCCAGGTATGTGCCAGGAAGGCTATCCTTTTCAAGGAAGAGATGGTCAAGGAAGGAGAGAGCGCATGAAAACGATGAATTTCCTGGTAACTGGCGTTGGTGGCCAGGGGGCGCTTCTGGCCAGCAACATCCTGGCCGATGTGGGGGTCAGGGCTGGCTACGACGTGAAAAAGTCAGAGGTGCACGGCATGGCCCAGCGCGGAGGGAGTGTCACCAGTACGGTGCGTTGGGGGAACGAGGTCTACTCACCCCTCATCGGCCAGGGGGAAGCGGACTACTTGCTGGCCCTGGAGAAGCTGGAAGCCCTGCGCTATGTAGGGATGCTGCGTCCCGGGGGGACGGCCATCGTGGGCGACCTGAGCATCCCTCCTCTCTCTGTGAGCTCTGGCAATGACGTCTACCCGGACGATGAGCAGATGCGCCGGGTCCTGAGCCAGGTGACCGATGATTACCACTTCATACCCAGTATCCGGCTGGCTGAGGAACTGGGCAATGCTCGGGCGCACAACGTCGTCTTATTGGGGGCCCTCTCCACTTTCATTGACGATGTCCCGCCAGACGTGTGGCTACAGTCCATTGAAGAGCGGGTACCCAAGAGGTTCATCGAGTTGAACAAGCGAGCTTTCCAGGCGGGGAGGGAGGCCAGATCTTCCAAATAGCGGTTATTCACAGGTTGCAGCGGGGCCAGCCGCCAGGACCCGGTTGCCAAAATTCGCAGAACGTCAGCAATGTAATGCGACCGTCTCTGTGGGACCGACTGCCGAAGCTGCTCCCAAAATCATATCGTTCATAAAAAGGAGGGAGAAAGATGGCCAAGAAAGAAGCACTGATATGGAACGAAGAGTTCGAGACCATGCCACGGCCCGAACTCGAGAAGTTGCAGCTCGAGCGACTCAGGAAGCTGGTGGCTTATGCGACTGAGCGGGTGCCTTTCTACAAGAAACTCTACGCTGATGCCGGGGTGTCGGCCGACGACATCAAGGCGCTGCAGGATATCGCCAAGCTGCCCTTCACCGTCAAGCAGAACCTGCGCGACCACTACCCCTTTGGCATGTATGCTGTGCCCATGAGCGAGATCAAACAGATCCACGCTACCAGCGGCACCACCGGCAAGATGACGGTGACCTGCTACACCGAAAACGATATGGACGTTTGGGCAGAGACTATGGCCCGGGTCTACACCGCCGCCGGGACGACATCCAATGACATGATCCACAATGCCTATGGTTATGGCCTCTTCACCGGGGGGCTGGGCTTTCACATCGGCGCCCGAAAGATCGGGGCCACGGTGGTGCCCGTCTCCGGCGGCCTGACCAAACGGCAGATCACCATCATGCAAGACTTTGGGACCACGGTCCTTGTCGCTACCCCTTCTTATACCCTGGTGCTAGCAGAAGGGGCCAAGGAGATGGGGGTTGATGTTAAGGACCTCAAGCTGCGGATTGGTATCCTGGGTGCCGAGCCTTGGACTCCCGAGATGCGGGAGGAGATTGAAGAGAAACTGGACATCGAGGCCTACGACATCTACGGCCTGGCGGAGATCATTGGCCCTGGCGTCTCGGTGGAGTGTCCCTATCACAATGGCCTGCACATTGCCGAGGACCATTTCTTGCCAGAGATCATTGACCCCGATACGGGGGAGCCACTGGGCTACGACACACCTGGCGAACTGGTCTTCACCACCCTCACCAAAGAGGGTTTGCCTCTGATCCGCTACCGAACCAGGGACCGGACGGTGCTGCACGCCGAGAAGTGCAAGTGCGGACGTACCATGGTGCGCATGGAGAAGGTAAGAGGACGGACCGACGACATGCTGGTGGTGCGTGGGGTGAACGTCTTCCCCTCACAGATCGAGCACGTTCTGTTGAGCTTTGACGAGGTCGAACCCCAGTACATGATCTACGTTGACCGGGAGAAGGACAAGCTGGACACCCTGGAGATCCATATAGAAGCCTCTGATGAGCTTTTCGCTCAAGGGGCAGAGCAGATCCAGGAGGTCGAGAAAAAAATCGCCAAAGAAATGCAGGACGTCCTGGTGGTCGGGGCCAAGATCAAAGTGGTGGAACCCAAGAGCATCGAGCGCAGCATGGGCAAGGCCCGCCGCATCATTGACAAGCGCGAAGTTGGTTTCTAGCTGAAAGGAGCGCTAAGCACAGTGTAGCAAGCAGCAAGGGACTTCGAAGTGAACTTGCTGCTTGCTACTGGGACTGAGCCTCGCGAGTTTTTCGACTATCTACCACTGTTGCCGTACAGGCATCGCTGATCCATAGCGCGGGTCAGAGATGATCGGAGAATGAATCGAGGGCTCAGATGATTGCTAGAGGAGGACAGGATTGTGGCAGTCTGGTTGAACATGGGGGAAATGTTGCGAGTCAATGCCACCAAATTCCCCGACAAGATGGCAGTGAAAGGGATCGCAGTAAAGGATGGATTCAATGAGCTATCCTTTGCCCAATATGACGAAAAAACTTGCCGGCTGGCCAATGCCTGGCTGGACATGGGTCTGAAAAAAGGTGATCGGATCGCCGTCTTGCTCTACAACGTCGTCGAGTACATGGAGATCTATGCCGCTGCGGCCAAGGCAGGTCTGGTTATCGTGCCGATCAACTTCCGGTGGGTAGGTCCCGAGATCGAGTACGTGGTCAACAATTCCGAGGCCAAAGCCTTTGTATGCAGCGAGGAGTTCCTGAAAGAGGTCGAATCCGTCAGAGGGAACTTTGAAGGAGTGGCGGCGGGCCGGTTCATGTTCATTGGCCCCACTGACAAGACGCCTGAGGGCTACGTCAACTATGAGGAAATCATCGCGGCAGCGTCGCCGGAGGAGCCTGGCATCAAGGTCGAACCCAGGGAGACCTGGATCCACCTCTACACTTCAGGCACCACGGGGAAGCCCAAGGGGGTCATCCGCTCTCACGAGTCTTACGTTGCCTTCTACCTCATCAACGAGGTGGATTTTGGCTTCCGGTTCGATGACATTGGGCTGATCGTCATGCCCCTGTGCCACGTGAACTCTACTTTCTATTCCTTCGTGTTCACCTACATCGGCGGTGGGGTTTACGTCCACCGGGCCAGAGCCTACGACCCCGAGGAGCTCTTGCAGATCATAGACCGGGAGAAGGTGACCTATACTTCCCTGGTGCCGACCCACTACATCATGATGTTGAACCTACCCGACGAGATCAAGTCCAAGTACGATCTGAGCTCCATGCGGCAGCTCTTGATCTCGTCGGCCCCGGCGCGCAAGGACACCAAGCTGGGCATCATGGAAATGTTCCCCAACGCGGCCCTTTTTGAGGCCTACGGCTCCACCGAGGCCGGCCTGGTCACCCTGCTCAAACCTCACGAACAGTTGACCAAGCTGGGCTCCATAGGCAAGGCCTGCGCCGGGACAGACCTGGTCAAGGTTCTGGACGAAGAGGGCAACGAGGTGCCCGTGGGCGAGGTAGGAGAACTCTACTCCCGTGGTCCCATGATGTTCGACGAATACTGGAAGATGCCAGAAAAGACGGCGGCTTCTTTCCGGGGCGAGTATTTCAGCGCTGGCGACCTGGCTCGGCGGGATGAGGACGGCTACCTCTACATCGTGGACCGCAAGGACAACATGATCATCACTGGCGGCGAGAAGGTCTACCCCTCTGAGGTGGAGAACGTGGTGGGCTCCCATCCCAGCGTCCTAGACGTGGCTGTCATCGGCGTTCCCGACCCGAAATGGGGGGAGGCGGTAAAGGCCGTGGTGATCCCCAAGGACCCCGATCATCCGCCCATGGAAGAAGAGATCCTTGAGTACTGCCGGGGCAAGATGGCTGGCTACAAGCGGCCCAAGAGCGTGGACTTTATCAAGCCGGAGGAAATGCCCCGCACGGCCTCGGGCAAGATAGTGCACACCGAGTTGCGGTCGCGCTACGAGGAGAAGTAGTGAACTGTTAAGGTGCGACGCACTTGCGCCTTCCAAGACGCCGAGTTTGCCACGCCAAAGGGCCAGTTCGTACCCTCAGTCCAGCCGGACTGAGGGCGTCGCACCTGCGCATTGTCCTGCCTGCCTCAGATGGGAGGTGACAAATAGAGACCCGGTATGACTCGGGTGGCAAGGTGACTATCGTCACCAGGCCTATGATGAATCCTTAATTACAAAAGGAGGCTAGACATGTTAAAAGAGTTTAAGGAATTCGTCCTGCGTGGGAACGTGCTTGATATGGCCGTGGGCATCATCATCGGTGCGGCCTTCGGCACGATCGTCGCGTCGCTAGTGAATGACGTCATCATGCCGCCCATCGGCTTGCTGCTGGGTGGTGTGGATTTTGCCAACCTCTTCGTCT
The DNA here is from genome assembly GCA_041862415.1 of Anaerolineae bacterium. Classification (GTDB taxonomy): domain Bacteria; phylum Chloroflexota; class Anaerolineae; order E26-bin7; family E26-bin7; genus E26-bin7. The sequence continues at coordinate 10,939 of JBGVTF010000175.1, forward strand.
TGCTAAGGGCAGGCTCTCCAGCTGCGCCTTACGCATCGCTGGCCGACGCGCAGGCGGCAGGCGCGGTGACAATCAACTACGGCGTGTTCATCAATGCCGTCGTCAGCTTCCTCATCGTCGCTTTTGTAATCTTCCTGCTCATCCGCACCATCAACCGGCTGAGGCGGGAAGAGGAAGCGCCGCCCGCCGAGCCGACAACGAAAGAGTGCCCATATTGCCTGTCCACCATCCCAATCAAGGCCACCCGTTGCGCACATTGCACCTCTGAGCTGCCGCTGACGTAGGGTCAGCGATAGCTCCGATTGAGCCAAGGGGCATGTTCGTCGGCCGACAACACGGACTTTCTGACTGGCACTCAAATTAGCCGCGAGGGGGTTGTGCTAGCGGACGACGCGGCCAACATCGGTTGGCGCAGGACCTTAGACAGCGTTGTCTTCGTGCTGGATGCCAGCACTCAAGGTCGTCCGAAAAAAGGCATGGCACTCTTGTAAGCGCTCAGGGATCAAGCCAAACGTTGGTTGAGTAGCTCTGAACACTCCTGGGTGCATTTAGCCTCTAGATGCTCGGGCTTGTCCTCGCCCCACTGAAGCGGGAACTGAAGCCATTGCCAATGGTTCTCGCTACTCTGTGAGGAGAAGAACATTACTACCCCCTATCTTTTATCACTTAATTTACAATCGCATTGACAAGAGTGTTTTATTCTGATCTAATCCATATAACCTGACCAAGGAGCGGGCATCTGTGGTGTCGCGGTATTCTGCGAGCAACGCAGTGCCGAGATTCAGCGTGGTTATCTAGCTGGAAAGAGAGGTCCATGAATGGCTTGCATCCAAGAGCTTGAGAAGATAGTCGGTGCAGAGAACGTCAGAGACGACCTGGTCGAGCGCCAGGCCTATTCGCGGGATATGTCAGTTCACGTAGGTGTCCCCGATGTCATCGTGTTTGCAAACACGACGGAACAGGTATCAAAGATCATGGCGTTGGCTAATGAACGGAAAATACCCGTGATCCCCAGGGGCTCGGGAAGCAGCGTGACAGGGGCCGTACTGGCCCCTACAGGGGGCATCGTCCTGGATGTGTCCAGGATGAACCGCATTAAGGAGATCAATCGGGAAGATGGGTACGCGGTGATGGAGCCTGGAGTGATCCTGAACAACCTGAACGCTGCCCTGGCCCCCACCCATTTCTATCCTCCCGATCCCAGCAGCGCACCTCTGGCCTCCATAGGAGGCACGGCGAATACCAACGCCAGCGGTGAACGTGCCGTCAAGTATGGTGGCACCAAAGACTGGATCCTGGGTCTGGAGGTAGTATTGGCCGATGGCCGGGTGCTGAGGACCGGAACGGTGAGCCCCAAGAGTTCGTCGGGCTTTGACTTGACTCATCTCTTCATTGGGTCAGAGGGCACACTGGGGGTGGTCACCGAAGTGACGGTAAAGATTCTGCCTACACCCGAGTACATGGCTTTCAGCCAGATCAGATTCAGGAAATTGGAGGATGCAGGCAACGCAGTGACTGAGATCCTGACCAGCGGTATCCTGCTCTCGAAGTGTGAGGTTCTGGACTCGGTTTCCCTGGATGTGGTCAAGGAGGTCATGGGCCTGGAGATCCCCGAAGAGGTCGGCTGCATTCTGTTCCTTCAGATAGATGGTCACAGGGCCGCAGTTGAAGATCACATGAAGCAGATCAGTGCCGTAGCGGAGAAACACGATAGCATCAGCATCGTATGGACCGATGACCAGCAAGAGATGCTCAAAATCTGGGAGGCCCGTGGAGGACTGACGCCTGCTCTCTCAAAGCGGATCAGGGGCGAGCGGCTTATTCCCATCGTCGAAGACAGCGGCGTGCCCATCACCAAGATACCGGCTATCATCAAAGCGGTCCAGGAAATCGGGGCGGAGTACGATTTCCCCATCGCCACTTTCGGCCACGTGGGCGATGGAAACATCCATCCGGTGCTTATCATGGACCCGCGAAAGAAGGAGCACTGGGAGAAAGCCCGCAAGATCACCAGCAATCTCATAGACCTCACCATCGAGCTCGGAGGTACGCTCACTGCCGAGCACGGCACCGGCATAGCCAAGTCGCCCTTTATTGGCCGGGAAATGGGAGAAGTGGGCATAGAAGTCATGCGCGCCGTTAAGAAGGCCCTGGATCCCAACAACATCCTCAATCCGGGCAAGATGGGCTTGGACGACACGGTCAAAGACATCTACGACTACTTCGCTTTCACTGACTTCCTCGAGAGGCCGGATGAGGTCAAGAGCTACGGCACACCCATTGACAACGAGGTGATGGCCTGTATCCAGTGCGGCTTCTGTCGCCTGGGGTGCCCCATCTTTGCCGAGACCGCTCTGGAGTCACGCAACGCCCGAGGGCACGTCATCCTGGCCCACAATCTGATGACCGGGGCCATCGAGCCTTCCAAGGAACTGGCGGCCAGCTTCTATCAGT
>JBGVTF010000176.1:0-5227 GCA_041862415.1 Anaerolineae bacterium
GGTGCTGCGCATCGCGAACCAGGCGGACAAGATTGGTGGCGATGTGGTGTACACCGTCGTAGTCGAACTGGACGAACAACCGCCAGACCTGCGCTGGGGGATGAGCGTAGATGTGGAGATCACAGCCCAGTAATCAGTCGGGGGCAGAGTCAAGTAGGAGTCAGCACCGCCTTGCCCCCAAAGGAGATTGGGTATTGGATATTGGAAGGTGGAGGTTGGAAGATGAATAGACGAATCCTTGTTTTAACTATTGCGCTTTCAGTCACTGCGCTCTTGGTGACAGGTTATGGGCAGGCGGTAGGCTATGCCGCATCTGGGCCTGCTGGGGCGCCTCTGGTTGCGACCGTGACTGCCTACGGCCTGAACGTGAGAAGCGGCCCTGGCATAGCCTATGCCATCGTCGGCGGGCTGAGACTGGGCGATGAGGTGGAGGTGGTGGGGAAGAACGCCACCGCCACTTGGCTGCAGATCGTCTACAACGGAGAAGAAGGCTGGGTCGCAGCGGCCTACGTTGACCTGACCGGCTCTCTGGCAGAGGTGCCGGAGGTCTCCGCTCCACCACCGCCTGAGGCGGCTATGGAAAGCCGCCCTACGCCTACGCCCCAGTTGACGGGCAAGCTGGTCTTCCAGGTGTGCAACGGCTGCGACATCTACGTCATCAACGCCGACGGCAGCGGCCTGCGCCGCCTGACCGACGGCATGGACCCGGCCTGGTCCCCCGATGGCAAGAAGGTAGCCTTCGCCCGCTGGCGAGACCCACGGGGCATCTACGTCATTGACGAGGACGGCAGCAACGAGACCCTCCTCTTCGGCTGGAGTCAGGCCAAAGCCCCGGCCTGGTCCCCCGACGGCAGCCACATCGCCTTCACCCGCCGCTACGGGGGGCAAGAAAAGGACATAGAGATATTCCCTGGCTGGGTTCTGCCAGCGCATCCCTGGTGGAAGCTGGGCCTGGTGCGGGTTGAGGACCGCTATTTCACCGAGCTTCTGTGCTACGACCACAGCTTCTCCCCCACCTGGTCACCCCACGGCAAGGTCATCGCCTACGACAGTGATTTCGGCATACACCTGACCAGCGAGGATGGCTCCATCGGAGGCCAGTCCTACGACCGCAGCCTCTATGCCCTCTCCACGGACGTCCGTGACACCTCGCCGGCCTGGTCACCCCTTCGACAGGCCGTTGTGGTGAGCCTGTCGAACCATCAGGACACCGCCGACGGCACCAAGATCGCCTTCATGTTCAACCAGCACGACCACTGGGAGATCTACGTCATGAACGCCGATGGGTCGAACCGGGTGCGGCTGACCCACGAAGAGCCCTTTGCCGGACCACCACCCCACAACGTGTCTCCGGCCTGGTCGCCTGACGGCCGTCACATCGCCTTTTTCACCGACCGCAACGGTAAATGGGAGCTGTACGTCATGAACGCCGATGGCAGCGACCAGCGCCCCATGTTCGAGACAGCTCTGGACGGTTTGCCAATCGAGTACGGCTTCGTCGCCGAGCGAATGGTTTCCTGGACGAAATGAGCCACGGATGCTCGTAAAATCAGAGGTGTGAAGGGGGTAGCAAGCTCATCACTCGTCTGACTTGACAACCCGATTTATTTAATACATAATGGTGTTACTGACTGATGGTCAGTCGGTAAAGGAGTAAATACCTATGACACGAATCGTAAAAGCACCCGACGAACGGCGCAGCGAACTAATCGCCTACGCACAAAAACTCTTCCACTCGAAGGGGTATGAAAGCACCTCGGTGCGCGACATCGTCGATGAGATTGGCGTTGCCAAAGGCACATTCTATTACTACTTTGACTCGAAAACAGCCGTTCTCGAAGCGGTGGTTGCCGAGTTAATTGCCCAGGCACAAGCCATCCTGCAAGAGATCGTGGCTGACGAGACGCTCGCCGCCATACCAAAGTGGATACAGGCATCTCAGGTGATCGGAAATTGGAAGACCGAGCGCAAAGACGAAATGATAGCCCTTTTGCGCCTGCTGCAAAAAGATGAAAATGTCCTGTTACAGCATAAAATGTGGATGCAAGCGACACAGGTGCTGTCACCAGAATTAGCGAAAATTATTGCTCAAGGTGTTGAAGAAGGCGTGTTTGAAACAGAGTTTATACAGGATTCTGCTGAAATAGCTCTAGCGATCACGCAACCCTTGCGTGACACAATCTATGACACCCTGCTGAACCCTGACAAATATGACGATCCTGCTGCTCTCGCACGGCGCAAGATTACGGCGGTGCAGACAGCTATTGAACGTGTCCTCGGCGCACCACCAGGCTCCCTGCCGATCATAGATGAACAGACGTTTGCCGCCTGGTTTGAAGATTAGACTCCATCGGGGGAAAAAAGTTCGCATCAATAGCAAGGAGGTGAATGATGGGAAAACTTTTGAGAATGGCGTGGCGTAACGTGTGGCGCAATTGGAGGCGGACGGTGATCGCTGGGATCGCCATCGCGCTGGGGCTGGCTTTCATACTCCTTTATGACGGCATGCTGAGCGGGATGAACGAGGCCCTTTACGGCAACACGGTCAAGCTGCAGGGCGGCCACGTGCAGGTACACGCGCCAGGCTTCCGGGAAAAGGCGAACAGGCTGCCGCTGCTGCCTCTGGTCGACCCGGGCGCGGCGGTGGAGGCAGCGCTGGCCCAGCCGGAGGTGGTCGTCGTATCGCAACGCGTCGAAACCGGCGGCATGGTCGGCAGCCGCGAGGGGACCATGGCGGTCGTCATCACCGGCATCGAACCGGAAAAGGAAGCGCCAGTGAGCCTGGTGGCGGAGAACGTTGTCCAGGGCCGCTGGCTGAGAGGTAACGACGAAGATGTCCTCCTCATCGGCCAGGAGTTGGCCGAACGGCTTGAGTTGAACGTGGGCGACCGCGTCACGCTGGTAGGGCGCGCCACCCACCAGCAGATGCGCCGCCGCACGGTGACGATCGTCGGCATCTATGACCTGGGGATTGCGGAGGTGGAAAAGAGCCTGGTCTACGTCTCGCTGCTGGAAGCGCAGACACTCTTTGACTTGCGCGATCAGGCTACCGAGGTTACCGTTCACCTCGAACAGGTGGGGCAGGAGCCGCCGGTGGTCGAGAGGCTGCAAACTGCCTTGCCCGGCTACGAGGTGGATGCCTGGGACACGCTGGATCCCTCGATGAAGCAGATGATGGAGATAGAGGCTCAAGTAATGGAAATCTTTGGGCTGATCATCCTGTTGATCGCCGGCGTTGGCATCCTCAACCTGATGCTGATGGCGGTGTTCGAGCGCACGCGCGAGATCGGCCTGTTGGCGGCCATGGGGTTAAAGCGACAGGAGACCGTGGCGCTGTTCCTGCTGGAGGGGGTGCTGATCGGGTTGCTGGGCGCGCTGGCGGGCAGCGTGCTGGGTGGGGTGATAGGCGCCTACTATGGACGAGTCGGCATCGATTGGATGGCCCTTTATGGAGGAGTAGACATGAGCGAGGCCAGCCCACTGATCGGACTGATGGGTGATCGACTCTACCTACGAATTGGGATAGATGTGCTGGTGGGACGGGCGCTGAGCGTCGGCGTCATCGCGGCGCTGGCCTCGCTCTACCCGGCCTGGCAAGCTTCCAAACGGGAGCCAGCCGAGGCCCTACATTATGTCTGATGCGTGATTCGTCTACACAGAGTCACACAGAGCAGACGCAGAGATACACAGAGAAAACAAGAGAAGGCGGATAAACGGCATCCGAGAGACATTGTGAGCAATCTTACCGAGTTGAACAAACTGACAAAACAGATCATCGGTGCAGCTATTGAAGTACACCGTCATTTAGGGCCGGGCCTGCTGGAATCAACCTATGAGACTTGTCTGGCTTACGAATTACAACAACTTGGACTGAGCTTTGAACGACAAAAAGCGCTTCCTCTAGTCTACAAGGAAATCCGCCTAGATCAAGGGTACCGCATTGATTTGCTCGTGGAGCGAAAGGTGGTCGTAGAGATCAAGGTCGTTGAGCAAATCGCTCCAGTTCACGAGGCTCAGGTGCTATCCTATCTCAAGTTTTCCAGGTGCAAAATTGGCCTGTTGCTCAATTTCAACGTCAAGCTACTCAAGGATGGCATTCGTCGCTTTATAGTGTAATTTTTCTCTGTGTAACTCTGTTTTCTCAGTGCAACTCGGTGTAAAAGCGTGAAACGTAAGGAGGAAAGATACTATGTTAAAACTGTGGAGGATTGCAATTCGCGACATGGGACGTAACAAGCGCCGATCGGCGTTGACGCTGATCGCGGTGATGATGGGATTGGCGCTGCTCATCGCGCTTCATAGCTTTGAGATGGGTGCGATGCAGGGTTCCGTCGAGAACAACATTCGCGTGCAGAGTGGTCACGTGCAGGTACGCGGAGAATCCTACGACGCGGACAAGGTCAGCCTCAAGTGGGAGGATCTGTTGGAGGAGCCGCTGGGATTGGCCGCCCAGGCGCAGATGCTGGCGGAGGTGCGAGCAGCAGCGCCGGTGTTGTGGGCCAGCGGCATCCTGGGCACGGTCGAAGATTCGGTCGGCGTGCGGGTGTTTGGCATAGACCCGCTCTCCGAAGTAGAGGCGTCCTTCCGGGAGGGTTTGGTTGCCGGCGAGTTCCTGGCCCCCGATGACCGGAGCGGCGTCCTCATCAGCCGGAGGTTGGCCAACAACCTGGGGTTGGCCGTGGGCGATGACGTCAGCCTGCTGGTCAACACGTCAGGCGAGCAGCCTGACGAGGCGATTTTCCAAATCCGTGGCTTGTACGACTCTGGCCTCCCAGCCTTTGACGAGGCGACGATCTTTTTGCCGCTGGCAAAGGCGCAGGCGTTCACGCGAGCGGGGGAGCGGGCCAGCGCGGTCATAGTTCTGCTGCACGATCAGGAAGATGCCGACGCGGTTGCTGCAGCGCTGCGCGCACCGGGGTTGGACGTGCTGACCTGGCGTGACCTTAACCAGTTGATGATGCAGGCCATGGAATCGGCGATGGGATTCTTATACCTGATCTACCTGATCGTGCTGGCCATCGTCGCCGTCGTCGTCGCCAACACGCTGTTGATGTCCGTCTTTGAGCGCACGCGGGAGATGGGTATCCTGGCGGCGCTGGGGCTGAAGGGGCGGCAGATCATGGCCATGTTCATGATGGAGTCGGCCACGCTGGGAGCGATAGGCGTCATCCTGGGCGTACTGCTGGGATCGCTGGGGGTGTATTATCTGGCTACCGAAGGCATTTAC
>JBGVTF010000177.1:0-23065 GCA_041862415.1 Anaerolineae bacterium
GGCTGCATCGGACAGCGAGCTGGTCTTTCCCACGCACCTGCCGGAGACGGGCGCTCCACCCGGCGGGTGGCCGCTGGTCGTCGTCGGGCTGTGGCTGGTTTTGGCTGGCTATGCTGCACGTCGTAGCTTGACAAAGTTAGATTAACATAAAGCAGCCGGTCCGCGACCGGCGTGTATGGCAATTCGCGGGTCACGGACCCGCTCAGAGCCTGATTTAAGTTGTCAAGATACATAAAGTGTGAAAACTATTCTGGTAACCGTTGTGAGCCTGGGGTTTCGACTCCAGGCTCCTCTTCAATTGCGGAGTACGCCGAACTCGGTGAGACCGCTGAAAGCATCACCTCTCAGCGTCTGAACTTGACGAAACGGGCAAAGTAAATTAAAATCAGATATTGGCATTGAGGAGATGAGGTCGTCGCATGTTTGAGAGCCTGTCGGATAGACTACAGGGCGTGTTCAAAAAGTTGGCCAACCGGGGCAAGCTCTCCGAGGGTGACGTGGATGCTGCCCTGCGCGAGGTGCGGCTGGCCCTTCTTGAAGCCGACGTCAACTACAAGGTGACCAAGGATTTCGTGGCCAGGGTCAGGGAGCGGGCCATCGGGGCCGAGGTGATGCGCAGCCTGACTCCCGCTCAGCAGGTGGTCAAAATTGTCAACGAGGAGTTGATGACCACCCTGGGTGCGCCAGCCAAAATTGACCTCTCTGGCTCTCCTCCCCACGTGGTCATGCTGGTTGGTCTGCAAGGTTCTGGCAAGACGACCACAGCAGCCAAGCTGGCCCTGCAGTTGCGCCGCTTGGGCCAGCGGTCTCTCCTGGTCGCGGCCGACACCCGGCGGCCGGCGGCCGTCACCCAGTTGGAGGTGCTGGGCCAGCAGGTGGACATCCCCGTTCACAGCGAAGGGACCGAGGTGCCCCCGCCGGTTATCTGTGCCCACGCTCTGAGGCGGGCCGACGATGCGGCCTACAGTGTCGTGATCCTGGACACGGCTGGGCGGCTGCACATTGACGACCAACTGATGGCCGAGTTGGAGAAGATCAAGAGAAAAGTCTCACCCCAGGAAGTGCTTCTGGTGGCCGATGCCATGACCGGTCAGGACGCCGTGCGGGTGGCCGACGAGTTCAACCAACGAGTGGGGCTCACGGGCTTGATCCTGACCAAGATTGACGGCGATGCTCGTGGCGGGGCAGCTATTTCTATCCGGGCTGTGACCGGCGTGCCCATCAAGTACCTGGGCGTGGGTGAGAAGCTCGACGCCCTGGAGTCTTTCCACCCCGACCGTCTGGCTTCGCGCATCTTGGGCATGGGCGACGTCCTCACCCTGATCGAGAAAGCCGAAGCGGCCCTGGACCAGGAGCAAGCCCTGGCCATGGGCAAGAAGTTGATTCAAGGTGAATTTGACCTGGAGGACTTTTTGGGGCAATTGCGCGAAGTCAAGAAGCTGGGCCCTCTCAGTCAATTGCTGGAGATGATTCCTGGCTTCTCGCAGTTCAAGGCCGAGCTGACGCCCGAGCTTACCGACAGACAAATGAAGATGGTCGAAGCCATCATCAACTCTATGACCGCTGAGGAGAGGCGCAACCCCAGGGTGATCAACGCCAGCCGTAGGCGGCGCATCGCCAGGGGCTCAGGCACCACCGTCCAAGATGTGAACACGCTGCTGGGCCAGTTTCGCCAGATGCAGCGCATGATGAAACAGCTTGCCAGCGGACGGGGACGGGGTTTGCTGTCAATGTTGAGGTAGGCAGGGAAAATTAGTGATGAAGGAGGCAAAGGAAATGACAAATGTGCCCGTCAGGGCGGCCAAAGTCGAGCCGGTGGAGGTGGTACCCGGTCTCTGGCGGCGTACCCTGAGCTATGGCCAGCAGTTGATGGTCGTTCAGGTTACCCTGGAAGAAGGAGTGGTGGTCCCTGTCCACCGCCATCCCCACGAGCAGATCACCTACGTTATCGAAGGCCGGTTGTCCGTGGAACTTGAAGGGCAGACCCATGTGCTTGGTGCAGGGGACAGCCTTCTGTTGCCGGGTGACGCGGAGCACGGGGCGAGAGCGATCGAGCGAACTCTTGTCATTGATACTTTCTCCCCACCACGGGAGGATTACAAGTAGAAAGGAAAAAGAATGGTACGCATTCGACTGCGCCGGGTTGGCGCGAAGAAACAACCCAGTTACAGAGTGGTGGTGGCTCATTCGGAGTCTCCCCGCGATGGCCGCTTCATCGAAACCATCGGTATCTATAACCCTCGTACGGACCCGCCGACTGTTGAGATCAAAGCGGAGCGGGCCCTACACTGGCTTCGGCATGGAGCCCAGCCCAGTGATGCTGTGGCCAGAATGCTGCGGAACCTGGGCATCATGGACAAGTTGGCCAGGCTGAAAGCCGGTGCAGATATGGAGACCCTGCTGGCGGAGCTAGCTGAGGAGAAGGCGGCTGCCGAGAAAAGGATGGCGGAGCAAAAGGCGGCTCTCGAAAAGGAGGCGGCTGAAGCTGAAGAGGCGAGACTCGCTGAGGAGGAGCTAGCCGAAGCTGAGGAAGCAGGCCCCGCTGAGGAGGAGGTAGCTGAGGCTAAAGCTGAAGAAGCGCCCGGAGTTGACTGAGGAAGAGGATACTCATGAAAGAGTTGATTGAATACGTGGCAAAAGCGCTGGTTGATGACCCTTCACAGGTCTATGTCAGGGAAATCGTCAGGGCACGCCAGATCATCTATCAATTGCACGTCGCTCCGGAGGATATGGGGCGTGTCATTGGTAAGGGGGGACGAATAGCTAACGCCATGCGCACTTTGCTCCGGGTGGCGGCCGTGAGAAAAGGCAAACGTGCTGTGTTAGAGATCGGCTAGACGCCTGCCCGGTCCTGTGGGGTGTGGGGAGTTCGGCGTGCTCTTCGACAAGCTTGGGATGTGCCCTGAGCCGGGCCGAAGGATGCGAGTGCTGAGTCTGTCAAAGCATCAGCCGAACGATGTCCTCTGCACCCCTTTTTGTCATGGGACGACACCGGGTTGGCGGAGGATAGAAGCGTGATGGCAGGGGTGGGCGATGCGGGCAAGAGATGGTTCTGAGCCTCGCTATTTGGTGGTAGGTAGAATCGTCGCGCCTTGGGGAGTCAGGGGAGAGGTCAAAGTGGCACTTGAGACCGACTTCCCTGAACGTTTTGAGCGACTCGAGAGGGTGTATCTGGGCGAGAAGGCCATCTCTTTTGTGCTGGAGGGGTCACGACTACACAAGCGACATGCCCTTCTCAAGCTGGGGGGCTGCGACGATCGTGATGCAGCGGAAGAGCTTCGTGGGCAGTTGGTGCAGATACCCATCGAGGAAGCTGTGCCCCTGGGCGAGGGCGAATACTACGTTTATCAAATCGTCGGCCTGGATGTCTGGACCACTGAGCAGGAGTACCTGGGCAGGGTCAGCGAAGTCCTCTTCACCGGTGCCAACGACGTCTACGTAGTGCAGGGAGAGAAGGGAGAGATATTGATCCCGGCTGTGGAAGACGTGGTATTGGAAATTGATCTGGCTGGTGGTCGGCTGACTGTGGAGTTGATGGAGGGGTTGATTTGAGGGACAGGGGAAGGGGGTAAGGGATGGGGGGATAACCGACCTTGACAAAGGGGCCGACATTGTGGTATGCTTGTAGGTAGTTAGCGAGGGGTACACCAGCCCTGACAGGTTTTGGCACGCCTGCGTGAGATAGTGGGGCACACAAGGGCAAGTCAGCAGCCAATAACCGTGAGTTGCCAAACCTGTCAGGTCTCGTATCGTTTCTTGAGGAGGTATCAGTGAATGACCTCAAGTACTGGGTAGGCTTCAACATCGTGTCAGGCATCGGGCCGGCTCGCTTTCAGGTTCTTCTCGATCACTTCGGCGACCTGGAGGCGGCCTGGAGAGCCCCAGCCTACGAACTGAAACGAGCGGGCCTGGACCGCCGTTCCATTGATAACCTTCTGGAGACGCGGAACCGGATCTCCCTTGAAGATGAGATGGAAAAGATCGAACGGGTGGGGGTGCAGGTCCTCACCTGGCAAGACGACGCCTACCCGCCCCAACTGCGTCACATCCACAGTCCCCCGCCGGTCCTCTACGTCAAAGGTGATCTTCGACCCGAAGACGAGTGGGCTGTGGCCATGGTGGGCACCCGCCGGGCCACGGTCTATGGCAAGGAGGCCACGCGCAGCTTGGCCAGCGATCTGGCCCGTAACGGTGTCACTATAGTCAGCGGCTTGGCGCGGGGCATTGACGCCCAGGCTCATCGGGCGGCCCTGGAAGCGGGTGGGCGTACCATCGCTGTCTTTGGTTCCGGCATTGACATCGTCTACCCATCGGAGCACAAGAAGCTGGCTCAGGCTGTCATCGAAAATGGAGCTCTGGTCAGCGAGTATGCCCTGGGGACGCCGCCCGAAGGGAGCAACTTCCCGCCTCGCAACCGCATCATCAGTGGCCTGTCTTTAGGGGCGGTCATCGTTGAGGCCGGGGTGACCAGCGGAGCCCTCATTACCGCTGACTATGCCGCCGAGCAGGGCCGAGAGGTCTTTGCCGTGCCGGGCAACATCTTCCACAGAGGCAGCCAGGGCACCAACAGGCTCATCCAGCAAGGGGCCAAGCTGGTCCTTTCGGTGGAAGACGTGCTGGAGGAGCTGAATCTGACCATGATCAGCCAGCAGGCCGAGGTGCGGGCCGTGATCCCGGAGAACGAAACCGAGTCGCTCTTGCTCGAGCACATCTCATCTGAGCCCATCCACGTGGACGAGATCGGTCGCCAGAGCGGGTTGTCCATCTCCCAGGTGACCAGCACTCTGGCCATGATGGAGTTGAAGGGCATGGTGCGGCAGGTGGGGGGGATGAATTACGTGCTGGCCAGGGAGAGCAGGGTGGAGTATATCGTTGATTGAGAGACTTGGCAGATCCCACTTCTGCTCGCGGCGGATTTGCAGTCCGCCGCCCGGCTGCTGGATTGCAAATCCAGCAGGAGCGATGTGATCTACTAAGGCTGGGTTGTCCGAGGGTGAGGGAAGAAGCATGACCAATTATCAGAAGGCGAGGGACTGGATGCACCTTGCCTCGCTGGAACTACGAACAGCCCTGGCGACATTCCGGGGGGATGATTTCAGCGCTTGCGTCCAGCATTGCCAACAAAGCCTGGAAAGAGCTATCAAATCACTGTTTGCATTTCTGGGAAAAGAGGTCAAGCGTACCCATGCACCTTCACTAGAGCTGAGGCGAGGGATTCTGGAGGATCCCGAGGAGCTGCAAAGGTTGGGGTTGAGCCCAGACCAGATTGAGTTGCTGGTGGACGTTGTGACCTGGGGTTCTTCGCTCGAAGGACAGGGAACCATGCCTCGATACGGGTGGGAGACAGCAGAAAGGATCATTCCGCCCGATGAGATTTACGATAGGGAGCTTGTCTCTCTGTTGGTTGGCCATTTTCTCGATGTCATGTCTGCTGTATGCCTGTTCCATCGCTTGAACCGGGTTGAAGAGATTATGGAAGTGGTGACCGATGTCGAAGCGGGAATTGCAGAATTTAGAGAACTTGGAAGCTGGTTACCGGAGTGACGTAGAAATCTACTGCGCCAGGATTTGGGAGAGATACGGCTCCAGGTTCTTGGGTGCTCTACTGTTTGGCAGCCTGGTGCGTGGCGAGGCCCGTCCTTACCAGACTCTGGAGAGCGACATTGATCTGATCGTGCTGATAGACGGGCTTCCCTCTTTGTCCCAACGTATGGTGGAGAAAGTCGAGGTTGAGCAGAACCTTCATACCCTCGTCCGCGCCATCTGGATGACCCCCGCAGACCTGGAGGGACACCTCAAAGCCAAGGCGGGTTACGTTCTTGATGCCTTCGACGAGGGCGTTCTTCTCTACGACCGGGACGGCTTTCTAAGCGAAAGCCGGAAGAAGTTGGCTGAAGAGCTGAAGGAGAAAGGCGTGGTCAAGACCGACCGCTGGTGGTCATTCCCTGTGAAGCCGGGGGAGGAGTATACCTACTAAGGCCGAGAAGGGCTCGGTCGGAGACCTTCGCCCAACAAGAAATGGATGGGTGAAAGCTGCCATGGACCTGACGGGACAGACTCTGGGCCAATATCGAATCATGGAGAAGATTGGGCGCGGCGGCATGGCCGAGGTCTACAAGGCGTTTCAGCCCCGGCTGGAGCGCCACGTGGCTATCAAGGTGTTGCCACCCTACTTTGCCCACGACGAGACCTTCCTGGAGCGCTTCGAACGGGAGGCACGGGCCATCGCCCGGCTGAACCATCCCAACATCCTGCCCGTCTACGATTCGGGCCAGGAAGGGGAGCTGAGCTACATTGTAATGCGCTACGTGGAGGAGGGCACTCTCCAGGAGATGCTGGGGAAGCCGTGGCCCCTGGACAGAGTGGTGGAGATTATCACCCAGGTGGGGGGAGCCCTGGACTATGCCCATCAAGGGGGCATCATCCACCGCGACGTCAAGCCTAGCAACGTGCTCATGGACAAGGGGGAATGGGCTTTGCTCTCCGATTTCGGGTTGGCCAAGATGGTGGAGAGCAGCGTACAACTGACCAAGTCGGGAGCGGGGATAGGCACACCGGCCTACATGTCGCCGGAATTGGGCAAAGGCGAGCCCGCTGACGAACGGAGCGACATCTACTCGTTGGGGATCGTGCTCTACGAAATGCTGACCGGACGAGTGCCTTTTGAGGCTGATACCCCCATGGCCGTTGTCATCGAGCACATCACCACGCCCTTGCCCGTGCCGCGTAGCATCAACCCCGACATCCCGGAACCGGTGGAGCAGGTGCTGCTGAAAGCCCTGGCCAAAGACCCGGCTGAACGTTTCCAGCGGATGGGGGAGATGGTGAGGGCCCTGCAAAAAGCGGTGGCCGGAGAACCTGTGGTCACGACCGTCATACCCCTTGCGGCGGAGGAAAGACCATCGGAGGCCGGGGCAATCGCCGAAGAAGTGGAGAGGATAGCCGTCCCTCCCGTGGAGAAAGAGGAAGCCCCAAAGGTCGCAGAGTTGTCCCTGAAAGCCCTGTTGCTCAGGGGGGCCTTGATCGCGGTGCCGATCCTGATCCTGGCGGCCATCGGGTGGGTGGCCGTAAACCGCTTTGCCAGACCGAGGCCGCAGCCGCTGGCCGTGCACCTCACGCCCGTTCCTACGGCCCCCGGCACGCTGGATGTCGTCCTGGGCTTTGGCAACATCTGGCATGGGCGCTCCGACGTGCAAAACCACCTGGGGCAGCCGGTCACTTCCCAACAGAGCATTCCTTATGCGCACCAGTTTTTCGCCACCGGGGGCTACCTGTTTGAACGGCTGGACATCCACCAGATCTATGTCCTGTACCCCACCAACGAATGGGAGGTGTATGAAGACGAATGGCAGGAGGGAGAGGACGTGGACGACCTCACCCCTCCAGCGGAGGGCTATGCTCCTACCCAGGGATTTGGCAGACTCTGGCGTGAGAGCCCGGCAGTCAGATCGGGTCTGGAATGGGGCAGCTTACCCAGGACAACGGGCGTTGATGGAGCGGTTCAACGGTTCGAACGAGGGTTGATGCTTTTCAACGGTCTGGACAGCAAGCAAATCTACATCCTTTACATTACCCCGGACAACCACTACCGCTGGCTGATGTTGCCGGACAGTTGGAAGCCACCGCCGGGCATCCTCTTCGTGTCAGACCGCGACGGCGACGATGAGGTATGGGTCATGAAGAGCGATGGCAGTGAACAGATTCCTCTGACCGTCAACACCTGGATGGACGGGGCTCCTGCCTGGTCCTGCGGTGGGTCCAGAATAGCCTATACCTTCGTCGCTGAGCCAGGGAGCGAAGAGGACATTATGATCATGAAGGACGATACCAGTGATAAGACTTGTTTGACGGTCAACCCCACGGCCCGGGATACCCTCCCGGCCTGGTCGCCCGACGATTCCAGGATAGCTTTTGTCTCCTATCGCGACGGGAACGCCGAAATATATGTGACGAAGATAGATGGCTCAGACCCTATTAACCTGACGAACAATCTGACTGACGATTGGGATCCCACCTGGTCGCCCGACGGCAGCATGATCGCTTTCACCTCCGACCGTGATGGCAACCCGGAGATATATGTCATAAGCAGCAGCGATGGCAAGAACCTGCGGCGTCTGACTGAGAACGAGACCATTGACGAGCAGCCTGCTTGGTGGCAGGATGCCACATCGGATCGAATTGCCTTCGTATCGTACCGAGATGGGAACGCCGAAATATATCTTATGCACAGCGATGGCTCGCATCCTGTTAACCTGACGAACAACCTGGCTGAAGACAAACACCCCACCTGGTCGCCTGACGGAAGCCAGATTGCCTTCACCTCCAACCGCGACGGCGATAGGGAGATCTTTGTCATGGAAGCGGACGGCAGCAATCCTACCAATCTGACGGATAACTCGGTGGACGATTGGGCTCCCCACTGGGGGAGGTGAAGGACCAGGAGGTGGAATTGTACGCAGTCATTATGGCTGGCGGTGTGGGCACGCGGTTGTGGCCGCGCAGCCGCCAAAACATGCCCAAACAATTCCTGGACATTGTGGCCGAGACTACCATGCTCCAGGAGACCTTTTTGCGGATTGAGCCCCTGATCCCACCAGACAGGGCCTTTGTCATCACTAACGGGACCTGGGCCCCCATCGTGCGGGAGCAGATTCCGCAGCTTCCCAGAGACAACGTCATCGTCGAGCCTGCGGGTCGCAACACTGCCCCTGGCATCGGCCTGGCTGCTCTGTACCTGCGGCAGTTGGACCCGGAGGGGGTGATGGTCGTCCTGCCGGCCGATCACCTCATTCGTGAGGCAGCCCGTTTCCGAGAGGTCCTGAGAGTGGTGGCCGAAGTGGCCCGGGATGGGCATCTGGTCACCATGGGCATCCAACCCGATTCACCTCACACGGGCTATGGCTACATCCAACGGGGCGATTTCCTGCGCCAAATTGGCCAGCACAGTGTCTACAAAGTGGCCAGATTCACCGAGAAACCGGACGAGGTCACAGCCCGGCACTTTCTGGACAGCGGCCAATACTATTGGAACAGCGGCATGTTCGGCTGGAAGATTTCAACCATCCTGGAGGCCATCGAAGTCCATCTGCCAGCGTTGCACGCCCAACTCATGACTATTGAGGCAGCTCTGGGCAGCCAACGGGAACGGGAGATGATGGAAGAAGTCTGGCAGGGGGTGGAGAGTGTCAGTATTGACTATGGGGTGATGGAACGGGCCGACAATGTGGCGGTCATCCCCATGGATGTGGGCTGGAGCGACGTGGGCAGTTGGGCTACCGTGGCTGAACTCCTGCCCAAGGACGCCGAGGACAACGTGGTCATCGGAGAACACATTGGCGTTGACACCACCGGCTCTCTGCTTTACAGCTCGGGGCGGCTCATTGCCACCATGGGCTTGAGGGACGTCGTTGTGGTGGACACCGGTGACGTGGTTCTGGTCTGCCCCAAGGCCCGAGCGCAGGAAGTGAAAGACCTGGTAGGCGAACTGAGGGGAAGGCATAAGGATGAGTATCTGTGATCATCCTGGCCGACTTTGACCCTCACGTTGTTGCCGGACACCACATCGCGCCTCCAGTCTACCATGTTTGAGGTTGGCTTTCTGAACCGAGGGAGAGAGCCCGTCTCGGCTCTCAAACGGGGACAGCAAACCGAGTTGGGAGGAGGGCAGAGCACAGTGGTAGAACTAGAAGATGCCTGTCTGGTAATAGTTGATGACGACCCTAACATCCTGTTCATCGCAGCCGAATTTCTCGAGGAGGCCGGCGTGGGTAGGTGTGAGGTCAGGGGTTCAGGGTGGCAGGCCATTGATCTGGCGCGGAGTGGCCAGAAGGTGGATCTGATTCTGCTCGACATCGGGCTCGCTTACGAAGATGGGTACGATGTGGTGGAAAAAATCAAGGAAGACCCTGGGCTCAAGGAAATCCCGGTCGTGGCTCTGACTGCTCACACAGACCCTGATGACTTGAAGCGAGCGCGTGAGGTTGGCTGTGATGGGTTCATTGGCAAGCCCATTGACCGGGACCGTTTCCCCGATCAAGTCCGACGCATCCTGCGAGGAGAGAGGGTTTGGGAAGTTAGGTAAGTTGTTCACGAGGAGGGATATGCCTGACGCGCGAGAGCTTTTGCACTGTATTGAACTAGGAGATTTCAATGTCTGACGATAACATTGTAGCCTACTGCGTGAAATGCAAAGAGAAACATGAAATGCAGGATCCGCGTCCGGTCTTCACCGCCAACGGCAGCCCGGCCACGCAGGGCGTGTGTTCCATCTGTGGCACAAAGATGTTCCGCATTGGCCGAACCCCTGCCCACGAGGGTCTGGCTGTGGAGGAACACACCGTTGTCTCTAAAGCCCAGCGGAAGAGAGCTAGCGGTCCCAAGCTGGTCATCGTCGAGTCGCCAGCTAAGGCGCGGACAGTAGGCCGCTTTCTGAGCAAGGGCTACACGGTGCGCGCCTCTGTGGGCCACATCCGTGACCTGCCTGCCAATCGCATGGGCGTAGACATCGAAAACGACTTTGAGCCACACTACGTCATTCCCACCAAGAAAAAGGAGGTCGTCCGCGAACTGCGGCAGGAGGCCCAAAAAGCTTCGGCGGTCTACCTGGCCACTGACCCCGACCGGGAGGGAGAGGCCATCTCGTGGCACCTGGTCCACGCGTTGGGGCGAGCCATCGGTAAGCAGCCGGTGCATCGCGTCGAGTTCCACGAGATCACCCGATCAGCGGTTGATCATGCCTTTGCCCATCCTCGTGAGATTGACACGCAGCGGGTAGACGCCCAGCAGGCGCGGCGCATCCTCGACCGATTGGTGGGCTATTCCCTCAGCCCGCTTTTACGGGAGAAAATGGAGCGCAAGCGGCTCTCAGCCGGGCGGGTGCAGAGCGTCGCCCTGCGGTTGGTCGTCGAGCGCGAACGAGAGATCGAGGCTTTTGTACCTGTGGAGTATTGGTCGCTGGAAGCAGAGTTGGCCAAACGGGAGGAGAAACCGCGGGACAAACGTGAAAGCTTTATCGCCAAGCTGCATCGCCTGCGGGGTGAGAAGCCAGATCTCAAGAACGAAGCGGATGCGATGGCCATCGTGGATGCGTTGGAATCGGCCTTATGGGTCGTGACCCGCGTCAAAGAAGGCACGCGTCAGCGCCGCCCGTCGCCGCCCTTTATCACCAGCACCATGCAACAGGAGGCAAGCCGACGCTTGCGTTTCAACGCCCAGAGAACCATGTCCGTGGCCCAGCAACTCTACCAGGGCATCGCCCTTGGCGACGAAGGCGAAGTGGGCCTCATCACCTACATGCGCACCGACAGCGTCAACGTGGCCGAGGCCGCCCAGAAGGAAGCCCGAGGATATATCCGCGACCGCTTTGGCAAAGAATTCCTGCCAGAGAAGCCACCTGTCTATAAGACTAAAGCCAAAGGCGCACAGGAGGCCCACGAGGCCATCCGGCCCACCTCAGTTTGGCGCGAGCCCAAGGCCATCAAAAAATACCTCAGCCGTGACCAGTACCGCCTGTACAACCTCATCTGGCAGCGCTTCGTGGCCAGCCAGATGGCACCAGCGATTTTTGACACCATGACGGTAGACATTGCGGCTGTGCCCCGGGCGATGCTGGAAAGTGGTCAGGTGCCGCAAGCGCAATTCAAGAAGCCAGATTACCACTTTCGTGCTACCGGCTCCCGGATTCGATTCAAGGGGTTTCTGGTCATCTACCAAGAAACCCCTGATGAGGATGCTCCACTGGATGAGACAATGGACAAGCTGTTGCCCCCGCTGGAGAAAAAAGAACTGCTGGACCTGTTGCAACTTTTGCCGGAGCAGCACTTTACCCAACCGCCGCCGCGTTATACCGAAGCAACGTTGATCCGTGCTCTGGAAGAATTAGGCATTGGCAGGCCCAGCACCTACGCGCCGACCATGACGACCCTTCGGGCGCGGAATTACGTGGAGCGCCTCAACGGGCGACTGCATCCCACCAAACTAGGCTTCACCGTCACCGACCTGCTGGTAGCTCACTTTCCTGATATCATGGACGTAGGCTTTACAGCCCGCATGGAGGAGGACCTGGATCACATCGCCACTGGTGCGCAGGAGTGGCGACCGATGATCCGCGACTTTTACAGCACCTTCCACGAGACGTTAGAGCGCGCCAGGGTCGAGATGCCCACGATTCCCCGCCCGCCCGACGAACCGACCGGCGAACTCTGTCCGGAGTGTGGCAGTCCCTTGCTCTTCAAGACGGGGCGTTTCGGGCGTTTTATGGGGTGCAGCAACTACCCCAAGTGCCGTTTCAGCAAACCGATTCCGGTGCCCGGCGTCGCCTGCCCCCAGTGTGGCGGCGAAATCTACGAAAGGCGCGCCCGCCGGGGCCGGCGTGTCTTCTATGGCTGTTCTAACTATCCTGAGTGTGAGTTTGCTTCCTGGAAACGCCCTCTGCCGCAGCCCTGTCCCACTTGCGGTGGTCTGCTGGTTGAGGCTGGCAAAGAGCAGGCCAAGTGTGTGAGTTGCGAGGAGCAGGTGGAACTGGAGAAACTGAAGGTAGAAGCGTAATAGAGGGTCTGGCTATGGACGAGCACCTGGACCGTTTCATCACTTACCTTGTAGCCGAAAAGAACGCTTCCCGCTATACCATCAAGAACTATCGCCACGAGATCGAGCAGTTCTTGGCCTTCTTGAAGGGAGAGGAGATTGATTCGTGGGAAGGTGTGGACCGGCATGTATTACGGCGTTATCTGGCCTGGCTGAAGGATCAGGGCTACGTCAAAGCCAGCATCGCCCGCAGAGTGTCAGAGTTGCGTTCCTTCTGTCGCTATCTGGTGCGGGAGGATGTTCTGGCTTCCAATCCCATCTCAGCCATATCTTCGCCCAAAGTCCCCAAGCGGCTGCCTGAGTACCTTGACCTCCATGAGGTTGATGCCTTGCTGTCGGCTCCGGACACCTCGAAACCCCAAGGGCTTCGCGACCGGGCTATCCTGGAGATGCTTTACGCGGCTGGCCTGCGGGTCAGCGAGCTGGTGGCTCTCGATGTAGGCGACGTGGAATGGAGCGGTGCGGAGTTGCGTGTCCTGGGCAAGGGAGATAAGGAACGCCTTGCGCTGCTGGGTGAACCAGCTCAACGGGCCCTGGAGCGCTATCTGCGGGCGGGACGGCCAGAATTGGTGAGAGACAGGCGGCCGACCAGGGCCATCTTTGTCAACCGTTTCGGCGGACGGCTTTCGGAGCGCAGTGTGCGGATGCTGTTGGACAAGTATGCCAAAGCGGCTGGCCTGGACAAACGGGTCTACCCCCATATGCTACGCCACACCTTTGCCACTCATCTCCTGGACGGCGGAGCTGACCTGCGTGTGGTACAGGAACTCTTGGGCCATGCCAACCTGGCCACGACTCAGATCTACACTCACGTCAGCCAGGCCAGGGCCAGGGAGGTGTATCTAAAGTCGCATCCGGGGGCTAAGGAGGGGAGAGAGACGGCTGGGAGAGACTGATTGAGAGGTATGTACGATGAGACTGGCCAAGCTGCGCCAAACCCTGGCCGACGACAATCTGGATGCCATCGTTATCAGCCAGCCGGAGAACCGGCGTTACCTCAGTGGCTTCACCGGCACACAGGGGGTGCTTTTCATCTCCCCTCAGCGGGCCGTGTTGGCTGTTTCTTTCGTCTACCTTGAGCAGGCCAGGAAGCAGGCTCCGGCTTTTGAGTTGGTCAGGTTCCAAAGGGAATTCGCGGAGGTGTGGCCTAATCTGGTGGCCGAGGCCAATGCCAGGCGGGTGGCGTTCGAGAGCGCCCATCTGACGGTGGCTGAACACGGCAGGCTGGTCGCTAGAGCCGAAAACGTTGAGTTGGTACCGACAGAGGGGATCGTCGAGGGTCTTCGTGTTATCAAGAGCCAAGGTGAACTTGACATAATCAAGAGAAGCGTCGCTTTGGCTGATGCGGCCTTCGCTCACGTCATGCAGTTCATCGAACCGGGCATGACGGAGAGGGAGGTGGCCTGGGAGCTGGAAGTGTATATGCGCACCCATGGAGCAGAGAAGGTGGCCTTCGACCTCATTGTGGGGGCGGGGTCCAACGGAGCTATGCCGCACCACGAGGTTTGCGAACGGGTCATCGGCGCGGGCGAGCCCATTATCATGGACCTGGGAGCGCAGGTCGCTGGCTACCATTCGGACCTGACCCGTACCATCTGCCTGGGCCAGCCTGACGAGCGGTTCACGGAGATCTATGACCTCGTCCTCCGAGCGCAACTGGCAGCCGAAGCAGTTGTACGGGCAGGGACTGTAGTTGGGGAGGCCGATAAAGCAGCCCGGCAGATCATCACTGAGGCGGGCTATGGCCAGCAATATGGACACGGTCTGGGCCACGGCGTGGGCCTGGCGGTCCAGGAGGAGCCCTTCATTCGGCAGGGTGCCGAAGAGGTGTTGAAGCCGGGCATGGTCTTCACCGTCGAGCCGGGCATCTACCTGCCGGATTGGGGCGGCGTGCGCATCGAGGATATGGTTCTCGTCCAGAAGGACGGCGTTGAGGTGCTGAGTCGGGCCAGCAAGGAGCCTGTGATTGCCAGGTAGTCGGGCGGAGAAAAGGTGCAGAGGGATTCTTGTCATCGTCAGAGACAGTGTGGTATAATTTGAGCATGGGAAGAGCAGAGATTCAACGCATTGAGCAGGAGCTACAGAAGAGATAGTTCATGGCTAAATCGTCCGGCATGACGCCTCTCCGTCGCCAATATCTGCAGATTAAGAAGCAATACCCCGATGCTATCCTTCTCTTCCGCCTGGGCGACTTTTACGAGACCTTCGATGAGGACGCCAAGGTGGTGGCCCAGACCTGTGACATCGTTCTCACTTCCCGGCCGGTGGGCAAGAAGCAGCGGGTGCCCCTGGCGGGGGTGCCCTACCACGCCGTGGAAGGCTACATCGCCAAGCTGATCAATGCCGGATACAAAGTGGCCATCTGCGAGCAGGTAAGCGACCAGGCGGTGAAAGGGCTGATGCCTCGAGAGGTGGTGCGGGTGGTCACGCCAGGTACAGTGGTCGAGCCGACGCTCTTGGACGAGAAGCGCAACAATTATCTGGCCGCCTTGGTGGTGGAAGGCAACAAAGCCGGCATCGCCTACGTGGACATAACCACAGGTGAGTTCGCCACCACCCAAATCTCCGACGACGATGTCTGGCAAGCAGTGGAGCAAGAATTAGAACGCTTGCAGCCAGCGGAGGTGCTGACCAGTGATCAGGGATTTGGAATAGGGGACAAGGGAACTGGAGCCTCATCTCATCCCTTGTCCCTTGTCCCTTGTCGCTTATCCCTTTACGACGAATGGCGTTTCGAATTGGGCAATGCCCGCCAGGCTCTTCTGGACCACTTTGGGGTGGCCTCACTGGCCGGCTTTGGCTGTGAGGGACTGCCTCTGGCGGTGCGGGCCGCAGGGGCCATCGCCCAGTACCTGCGCGAGACCCAGAAGGCCGCCCTGAGCCAGTTGAGAAGCCTTTCAACCTATTCCGTCGCCGCTTTCATGAATCTGGACGCGGCCACCCGCCGCAATCTGGAACTGCTGCAAACTATCCGCACTGGCTCGGTCAAGGGCTCTTTGCTGGGGATGCTGGATGCCACTGTAACCGCTATGGGAGGGCGCTTGCTTCGTCAGTGGCTCAACCAGCCGTTGCTTGACCGGCATCAGTTGGAGAGGCGATTGGATGCTGTGGATGCCTTCTACCACGACACGCCAGCGCGAACCGAGGTCAGGGCCTTGCTCAAAGAATTGGCTGACCTGGAGCGTTTGACCAACCGCGTGGTACAGCGCATCGCCGGGCCACGGGACCTCCTCGGCATCCGCAAAAGCCTGGAGGCAGTGCCCCGCTTGAGAGAGGTGCTGGAGGGGATGGGGAGCCAGAGCCCCTTGTCCCATACCCCTTATTCCCTCGACCCCTGTCCTGAGGTGGTGGCTCTGATCGAGCAGGCCATCGCCGATGATGCCCCGGCTACCCTGGCCAGCGGTGGAGTCATCCGTCCTGGGTTCTCGGCTGAGCTGGACAACGTGGTCACAGCCTCGCGCGATGCCAAGCAATGGGTGGCCAGTCTGGAGACCACCGAGCGGAAACGCACGGGCATCAAATCCCTCAAGGTGGGTTACAACAAGGTCTTTGGCTATTACATTGAAGTCACCAAAGCCAACCTGGACGCCGTGCCCGAGGAATACATCCGCAAGCAGACGCTGGTCAACGCTGAGCGCTTCATCACCCCCGAACTCAAGGAGTACGAGTCTCTGATTCTCAATGCCCAGGAGCGCATTCTGGACCTGGAGTCCACTATCTTCCGGCAGGTGTGCGAGCAGGTGGGAGCCTTCGCCGAGCGCCTGCTGGGCGTCGCTCGGGCTCTGGCTCATCTGGATGTCTACGCTGCCCTGGCCGAAGTGGCCTTGCGTCACAACTACGTCCGCCCGTTCTTGACCGAGGGAGAGGAGATTGAAATTGTGGCCGGTCGCCACCCCGTGGTGGAGCTAACTCAGCGCCATGAGCCCTTTGTGCCCAACGATGTACACCTCTCGCCTGAGGAGACCATACTGGTTATAACGGGCCCCAACATGAGCGGGAAGTCGACTTTCTTACGTCAAGTGGCCCTCATCGTCCTCATGGCCCAGATCGGCTCTTTCGTCCCGGCTGACGAGACCAGGATCGGGCTGGTGGACCGTATCTTCACTCGCATCGGTGCCCAGGACGAGATCAGCGCCGGTCAAAGCACCTTCATGGTGGAGATGGTGGAGACGGCCAACATCCTCTATCACGCCAGTGCCCGCAGTCTGCTCATCCTCGATGAGATCGGCCGTGGCACCAGCACCTACGACGGCATCTCCATCGCCTGGGCCGTCGTCGAATACATCCACAACCATCCCCGGTTGCGGGCCAAAACCCTCTTCGCTACTCACTACCACGAGCTGACTGAACTGGCCGAGATATTGCCTCATGTGCGCAATTACAACGTAGCCGTGACAGAAGAAGGCGACAAGGTCATCTTCCAACACAAGATCGTTCCTGGGAGTGCCGATCGCTCTTATGGGATCCATGTGGCTCAGTTGGCCGGAATCCCGAGAGCGGTGATCAATCGGGCGACGGAGATCCTGAGCGAGTTGGAAGATCACTACGACTGGCGGGAAAAGCGGCAGCGAGTCAGAGAAGTGGCTGTGCAACAGTTGCCACTCTTCAGCACAGAGCCACATCCAGTAGTGGAGGAGATCAGACAATTGGAGATTGATGAGATGTCGCCGTTGGAGGCGATAAGCAAGTTATACCAGTTGCAGCGCAGAGCCGACGAAGAACAGTAACGATGCCTGGTAGAGAGGAGAGTCGCTGATGACAAAGGTTCTGTACGTCGAAGACCATGAAGCCCAACGCGATATTATGATGCAGATGCTGGAACTGTATGGATATGAAGTTGATGTGGCCAGCAGTGGAGAGGAGGGGGTGAAGAAAGCACAAGAGTGGCACCCCGATGTCGTATTGATGGATGTACGTATGCCCGGGCGGATAGATGGCCTTGTAGCTATCCGCCAATTGCGCGACAGCCCTGACACAGCAGATATTCCCATCATCGTCGTTTCGGCCTGGGGCAGTTCCAAACACAAGGAGCGAGCTCTGAATGCAGGTGCTGACGTGCATTTCACCAAGCCTGTGACGATGGACGAGCTGATTGCGGCCATCAATCGTCGCCTGAAGTAGCCGTCCTATTGGTGAACATGATTCAAGGTCGTCGCAATTCCACTCATCATTGGGCTGGAGAGAGGGATTTGGAAAGCAAGGACAAATCAGGTAACATTTGGTCAGGGCGTTTAATCAGCCTTCGGGTGGAGAAGAGTGCTTCCACCGCTTGGCCAGTTTCGGCCTGGGCGGCCTTGTGTGGGGCGATTGTCTCGGGGCAAATGGAGTTGAAGGCGCAATCTCTTCTCCTATTGTTGCTGGTGCTTTTCTTGGTGGATCCGGTCCTGGGTGGCATCTGGAGACTAGTCGTAGGTACTGACTGGTTTGCTCCCTTCGCTAGCGCTCATCTGTCGAGAGAAGAGGTTCCTTTAAGGTCATTGCCCTACACCTCTTCGGATTCTCTCGGCTATCGAGCTTCTCGCTGGCTGGCGGGGATGCTGGCCTGGTGGCGAGAGGATTTCAGACCTCATGTAGGCACAGAGTTCCTCGGTTTGAGCCTCACCCTGGCTGTGGCCATAACGTTGGCCTCTCTTCTGGGGCGTCTGGTCGCCCTTTTGACCCTGGTGGCGCTGGTTTTGATGGCTGTGATCCTCTTCTCTTCCCGCCAGCGTGGGCCGGTCAGCTTCTCATTGAGAGCGGTTTTGGAATTGGGACTTCCCTGGCTGATGGGGCACTTGGCTTTCGGCGCTCTTGACTGGGAGTCGGTCGCTTTTGCTCTTGTCTACACCATAGCCTACTACGCCTGCTTTGTCTTGGTGGCTGGCCGGCGGAGGGCGGCAACGCGTCTGCTAAATGGCTCGCAGATTTTGGCTGTAGCTTTGCTGATCATTGTAAAAGAGCCCATCCTGGCAGGCATCGCTAGCTTGCTGCTGCTACCTCAGTTGCTCTTGCAGTCCTTTCTTTGGCGAGGCGAAGCAGAGTGGTGGTACTTACAGCGCAGCCAGCCCTGGTTGATGGCCGGGATGTTGATCGTAGCCCTGGCTGTAGGGGTGTGAGGGAGCAATGGGGTATCTTGAGATCTTTGAGCAGGATGCTCATCGTCCGTCGGGCTGTGCGTTTCTTGGATTGCGAATGGAGGTCATGTCATCTTGAAAATTGTCAGATTTGTGCGAGGGGATGCATCTGGCTACGGGTTAGTCGAGGGAAACCTGGTCTACACTCTGGAGGGTGATCCGTACGGTGACTTCGGGCCGGGGATAAGGGTGGGGCGGCTGGGACGGGTGAGGCTGGGCCCCCCTTGCCAGCCGACCAAGATCGTGGCTTTGGGGCTCAACTACGCCGATCATGCGACTGAATGCGGCTTGCCCCTGCCTGAACAACCGATCGTTTTCCTCAAACCACCTACGGCCGTGATTGGCCACCTGGACCAGATCATCTACCCGGCCATGTCGCAGCAAGTTGACTACGAGGCTGAGCTGGCTGTGGTCATCGGGAGGCGGGCCAAAAGCGTCCCATCGCATGAGGCACGCCGCTACGTTTTGGGCTACACCTGCAGCAACGACGTGACGGCCCGAGACTTGCAGCAGGAAGACGGCCAGTGGACGCGCAGCAAGAGCTTCGACACCTTTTCCCCCCTGGGGCCCTGGATTGTCACCGATTTGAACCCGTCTAGGCTGGCCATCACCTGCCGCGTCAACGGGCAGGTGCGGCAGGCTGGAAACACGACCGATATGGTTTTCAAGGTGTGGGACCTGGTCAGCTTCATCTCTCAGGTGATGACCCTCGAGCCGGGGGACGTGATCATGACTGGCACGCCGGCCGGCGTAGGGCCGAT
This sequence comes from Anaerolineae bacterium, assembly GCA_041862415.1. GTDB lineage: Bacteria > Chloroflexota > Anaerolineae > E26-bin7 > E26-bin7 > E26-bin7. Next base: position 19,460 of record JBGVTF010000177.1, read on the forward strand.
CTCACCAGGCGATGTGGTGGAAGTGGAAATCGAGGGCATTGGGACCCTGAAAAATGAGGTCATTTCTGAGCCGCAGGCGAGAGAATCGTCTGGCTCTCCCTCAATGCGGTAGGTGGAAAACACGTACAGGGCCATCTTTCAAAGATGGCCCTGTGCTGTTTCAGGCGTGCTGGAGGAAGCCGGTCCCGGCCTCACTGCGTTTCTACCAGCACCGGTCTCTCTCCTTGGATCCCTTCCACCACCTCGAAGGCGCTTCGTACCGCCTCGTCGGTGCCCTCCACTACCAAGGTCACCGCTCCCTCGCAACCGCCGATGCCGCCGGAAGCTAGGTGAGTGGCCTCCACACCGGCTAGGCTGCGCAGGGCCTGGATCTCGGTCACCACCGTGGCGTTGATCACCGGCATCAAGCCCACTTTCAGGCCCATGGCATATTTCAGGCGCAGGATACCACCCTTGCGGGAAGCCTCGCTGACCGAGGGCACCAGCTTCTCCAGGCCCACGGGTACGATGAGATGGCAGCCCCTAGCGGCCAGGATTCCCTGAGCCATGCTGATGGTGCCCCCCCGGTCATGGGCCATCAGGATGCCCACGTGGCCCTCGGCGTCCACAGCGTTGGCGCCTTTGATGAAGACATCGTCGGCCTCGAAATCCTGGATGATCTCCTTGGCTGGTACGTCCACGGGGCAGCCGTCCACCAAGACGTAGGTCTCCATCCTTAGCTCCGGTGAGACGATGGCCAACTTGCCCTCACCGATGTAGCCGGTCGCGTAACGGTATTTGGGCACCTCGCGGCCCAGGATCTCCTCGGCCACGAAGGCTGTGGTGGTACCGTTGGCGATGATGACCCGGCCTTTCTGCAGGGCCCTTTTCACCTGGGGCATGGCCACCACCGCCTTGGCGATGAGCCGCTTGGACTCGGCCGGGGTGAGCACTAGCACACCCGAGACCTGATCATTGCTGTCTGCTATCTGTCGTGCTGTACCTTTGGTCATGATCTTTTCCTAGTCAGCTCCCCGCTGGCCCAACTCCCTGTCCAACATGAGAAGAGCATGGCCTTTGTCCCCGATCATCTTCAGAGTCTCCAGGATTTGAGTCGCGCTGTCCTCCTCCTCGACCTGTTCCGTCACGAACCATTGCAGGAAGGCCTGGCTTGCGTAGTCCTTCTCCTGGACTGCGAGCGCGTAGAGGTCGTGAATCATCGCCGTCACTTTTTGCTCGTGCTCGAGGGTCTGCTCGAAAACATTGAGGAGCGACTGGAATTCGACGGGTGGCTGGTCAATGGCCTGGAGGACCACGCGGCCACCCCGTTCGTAGATGAACTCGTAGAATTTCATGGCGTGGCCCACCTCTTCCTGAGCCTGCACTCGCATCCAATGCGCACAGCCTGTTAGATTGGCCGCCTCACAATAAGCCGACATCGAGAGGTATAGGTAGGCGGAGTACAGTTCATTCTTGATCTGTTCGTTCATCGCCTCTTGGATTGTCTTGCTTAACATCGCTGTTTCTCTCCTTTCAATGCTATTCTTTTTCCTGGCATTGGGGGCAGATACCAAAGAAGTCGAGCCGATGGCTCACGATCTGGTAGCTCGTGCTTCGGGCCACATCCTTGGGCAGATCGCTCCAGGTGGCGACTTTGGGATCCACGATCTTCTTGCATTTGATGCAGATCAGATGCGGGTGAGGGTACGGTCTAATGCCGTCGTAGCGGTTGCTGTCGTCGCTGAAGCCGAGTTCCAACACCTCGCCCATCTCCTTGAGCAGCGTCACCGTCTTGTAGATGGTGGCCAGGCTGGTCATGGGAAACTCTGCCTTCACGCGCTCGTAGATCTGTTCCACGCTGGGGTGTTCCTCGCTGGCAGCCAGGATCTTGAGCACGGCCATCCGCTGCGGGGTGAGGCGGTGGCCCCGTTCTTTTAATCTGGTAATCAGTTCATCCAGTCGGGCCTGACGATCGGCCATGGGACTGTCTCCTTACAGTGTATATTCTCCATCGAGAATCGTTTTCTGAATCAGAGTTTCAAGCCTTTGTTCTTAACAGCTAATGGTTTTCTAACGACAATGATACCACGATAAGTTTCATTTGTCAAATCATAGGATAAGGTTATTTGTCCTGGCAGTCCCTTGGCTGCAGCAGTGCATTCTGCGATGGCGGAGAGCTCCCTGAGCGATGCTGTGAACCTTCGCAAGGCTTCGGGGAGCCTCTTCCCGATTTGACAGGGGGGACATTTTAATGTATAATTATCTACAGAGAATAATTGTCCGTTAAGGAAGATTGAAATTCTCAATCCGAGCCAAAGCCATACCGATAGCCCGTTCCCGGCTCTGCCCGAGAAGCCATGTCTGGGAATCGCCCTGCACGAAAGCAAGACTGCAAAGCATATCCGGAACTTTAGGGCAAGAACACTGATTCGGAGGATAGCAATATGGAAGACCTGTTCATTCAGTTGTTTGGCAACAACCGCATCCTGATGGGGATTGTCGGCACTCTTTTGACAGGCTTGTTCACTGGCATTGGCGCTCTTCCGATTCTGTTCACCAGGAGAGTATCCGAGCGTTTTCTGGACGTTATGCTTGGGTTCTCTGCGGGCGTCATGCTGGCAGCCACGGCCTTCAGCCTGATTGTGCCGGGTATTGACATCGGCGACGAGATGTTCGGCCAGGGGACAGGCATCTACGTCGTGGTCGGCGGCATTTTCCTGGGCGCTCTCTTTCTGGCAGTGCTTGACCGTAGTCTGCCGCACGTTCACCCTGTCCTTGGCAGGGAAGGCCCCAAATCCACTCTGCGCAGGGTATGGCTGTTGATCATTGCCATCACGCTACACAACTTTCCCGAAGGACTGGCGGTGGGCGTGGGTTTTGGGGCCGGCCACCTGGGCGAAGCTATCGCCTTGATGATCGCCATTGGCTTGCAGAATATGCCTGAGGGGCTGGCCGTCGCTCTGCCGCTCGTTCGCGAAAAGTGGTCTCGTGGCAAGGCTCTGGCCTATGCCTTCGGCTCGGGCGTGGCGGAGCCCATCGCCGGCGTTCTGGGCGTGCTGGCTGTGACGTTGATGAAGCCATTGCTTCCCTGGGGCCTGGCCTTTGCCGCCGGAGCCATGATCTACGTCGTCAGCGACGAGATCATTCCCGAAACGCACAGCCGTGGCTATGAACTCGAAGGCACCTGGGGCGTCATCATTGGCTTCATTATCATGATGTTCCTGGATAACGTTTTTGGCTAGTATTCGCAGGGTGTGGTTAAAACAAGAGAAAAAGATGAAAGAGAAGGAGCATAGTTAAAGTTGAACGAGAAGCGTCTTTTCACCCGTCGCAGGTTTCTCATTGGATCAGCGGCGATGCTGGGAGGCATGATCCTGTCCTGGGCGCATCGCCTCCTGGGGATACCGGAAGCTCAGGCCCAGGAACCCCTGCCCCATCGGATCTATCTGCCCATCGTGGCCCGTTGCAGCAAACCTCATACGAGCAAACCTTTCCCCCAACCCCGCGTCGTCCACGTCCGTGACGCCGATGCCACAAACTGGAACGGCACTGACTTGTTCTACAATGCTGTGAATCAGGACGTGGTGAACAGCATGGTACAGACGGGCCTGCAACGTCTCACCGGTC
>JBGVTF010000178.1:0-13461 GCA_041862415.1 Anaerolineae bacterium
CCCCATGGTCAGGTGCGCGTCGGGGAATTCCCGGCGGATGGCGCGCATGGTATCCAGGGTGACCAGGGCACTGTCGGTGTTGGTGGCCAGGGCCATGGCCAGGGGATCGATGTACACGTTTCCATCCGGCACACCACTGGCGCGGGCTGCCTCCATCACCTTGCGGACGACCTCCATGCGTCCCTCGCAGGTCTCGGGGATCCCTTTGTCGTCCATGGCCAGGGCGATGACCGGGCAGCCGTGCTCGGCCACCAGCGGCAGGATGCCCTCCAGCCGCTGCGGCTCGCCGCTGATGGAGTTGACCATCGGCGTCCGCTCGACGACCTGGATGGCGGTTGCCAGGGCTTGCGGGTTGGCACTATCCAGGCAGAGCGGTACCTCCACCACGGGCTGGATGGTTTCGACCAGCCAGATCAGGTCGTCGGGCTCCCTGCTCCGACGTGTACCGGCGTTGACGTCCAGCCAGGCTGCGCCAGCTTCAGCCTGCTTGACGGCCAGGTCTCGGATAAGAGCTGCGTTGCGCTCCTCAATGGCTTGGGCCACGCGCTGGCGCGTGCCGTTGATCTTCTCACCGATAATTCTCACGTTTTGCTCTTCGTGCTCTTGAAATCCAGGTACGATATGGTCTCGCCGGGGCGGGCGACGACGAACTCGTCGTCCCAGGGGCCATGCAGCATCTTTTTGATCAGGGTGTTGGAACCGGGGATCTCTTCGTAGCGCAGCCCAAAGCGCTCCGCCGTATGTCGGCTGTAGTCGCGGTAGCGCTCCAATTCGTACTGACCGGTGTTGATGAGCGCCAAGCGGGTATAGTTCTTGAGAATCTTGCCCATGAGCCATCGGGCCTTTTTCTCGCCGTATTGTCCCACCAGGCTGTCGTACTCATCGAAGGGGCTATCGCCGGCCTCGATCCAGCCCTTGGTCAGATAGTATGTTCCTGGCTCGCTGCGGGACTGTGCCTTGTAGGCCTCCCCCGAGCCCAAAAAGATGGCGATACAGTCATCAACTTTGGGCACCACCAGCGTACAGTCGTTGGCCTGCAGCCCGACGACAGCCTGGGAACAGAGGCCATAGCCCAGAAGGATCGTCTCGGCTAAAGTCGCCCAGGCGTCAATGGCTTCCTGGAGAGCGCGCTTCAAGGCTTCAGGCCCGACGTGCAGGCCAAAGTCCAGCACGCGGTAATCCACGCCCGGCGGCAGGAGCGGTAGCATCTCCTCGATCACCGTGGCGCAGGCGATGACCTTGGTGCGTGTGGCCTGTATCTGGCCTGGCCCCTCAAACACCAGCCGGTGGTCCATGACGTGCATATTATACACTTATATAGAGAAGTTGTCAAATCAGAGATAGACCTTGTACCCATTTGACATTTTGGCTGAGGTGTTATACACTTATATAGAGAACCTGCACGAGGTGAACCCTTGGCCGACGAACCGATCGCTACCATTGACCGCAACTCATACGAACCGGCCTACGCCCAGTTGGTGCGCATCCTACTGGGGCAGATCGCGGCCGGGGTGTTCCGCCCTGGCGACCGCCTCCCGTCCGAAGCCCAGCTTTGCCAGCGTTACGGCGTCAGCCCTATGACCGTGCGCCGCGTCGTCAACATCCTCGCCGATCAGGGCGTGGTGATCGCTGAACAAGGGCGGGGCACCTTTGTCAAGCCTCTAGAGCTGGGTACCGCCACCTTTGATCTGGACAGACTGCAGCAGCTCTTCCGCGAAGGCCAGTCCACGGTCAAACTCTTGGAGGCGCACATCACCTCGGCCACCGAGCGGACGGCCCGCAAGCTAGCCATCAAAGTCGGGGAGCGGACCGTCTTTATCCGGCGGCTGATCTTACAGGGCGAGGAACCGATGGTGTTGCACCGCGAGCACGTGATCTACGACCCCACCCGCCCCCTCATCGAGGCCGAGATGGAGGTGACCGCCCTGCGAGGCCTCTTTAGTGGGGGCGGCGGGTCAGATCTGAAACGAGGCGACCTGACCATTGACGCTACCGTGCTGACCGAGGAGGAAGCTACCCTGCTCCACTCGGAGGTTGGGGTCCCTGCCTTTCGCTTGGAGCATATTTTCTATGACTTTGATGACCGGCCCGTTAGCTGGGGTTGGTTCATTTGCTCTGGCGACCGCCTTCGCTTCACCGCCACCATAGGCATTCCCGATTAGGAGACAAGCAACACATGAGCAACACAGACACAAGTGCGATATTGATCGCCGCCATCACCGATCTCCAAGAAGAGACGGCCCTGGCCTTCGTCCGTCAGCGATTAGACGCCGGCGACGACCCGTTGCTGATCATCGAAGACTGTCAGGAAGGGATGCGCCAGGTGGGCGTGCGCTACGAGCGAAACGAATACTATCTGGCTGGGCTCATCATGGCCGGCGAGATCTTTAGCCAGGTGATGGAACTAGTCCAGCCCGTAGTAGAGCGCCAGGTTTCGGGCCAGGCCTCGGGATGCATCCTGCTGGGCACGGTCGCAGGCGACATCCACGATCTGGGCAAGAATATCGTTAACATGCTCTTGAGCTGTCACAATTTTGTCGTACACGACCTTGGCGTGAACGTGTCACCCACTGCCTTTGCCGAGCAAACCGCTCAGGTGCAACCCCACATCGTGGGTCTCTCCGGCCTGCTGACCAGCTCCTATGACGCCATGCGCGAGACGGTCGCCCTGCTGCGGGCCCGGGGGTACCAGGGGCCCATCCTCATTGGCGGCGGCCAGCTCAACGAGAAGGTGTGCGAGTACGTGGGTGCCGACCATTGGACCACCGATGCCGGGGCGGGTGTGGAACTGTGCCAACGACTGATCTCGGGACAGGTGCGGGAGGGTGAAGACTGAACTCTCTTTTTAGCGGCCACATTGTTTGAAGGTGAGTTGGCCATAGACGAAGCCACCTACGGCCCCGACCGTCCCAACGTCGCCATCCGACTCAACAACCTGGGGCGTGTAGCAAGACCGGGGGGACCTGGCGGGAGCGCGGGCAGCAACCCGGAACCAGAAGGGGGAATCAGAGACCGCACGGATAACTTTATTACAGAGACAAAACCAAAACCACATTTTCAGCACGCAGTACCAATAACAACTCTTATCCTAGCTGTATGAAGCAAGATCGCACCCAGAGAAAAAGCACCAGAGGCCTGACGGTTTCAAAAAGCGGCCTTGTTTCCGGTCAGGCTCACACCACCGGGCCAGGGTCCGGACTCCGTCGGCTGTTGCGGCTATTTGATAGATCGGAGATCGGGTATGAAAAGACTTCTCAAGTACCTCAAGAGACTATTCAGGCCATTACGCAAGCCACTGACTTACCCAGAGGGTGCATACACCATTCCCACACTGGTCATCAACTACTTCCCCGTCAGAGAGGGTCGGATTGATCGCGCAGTGACCGGTGATGTCAGCGCGCCCCTCAACGATATCCGGCGACATACGATAGAGACCACAAAACAAGTGATGCAGGCCCTGGAAACAGGGAGCACCTACCACGGCTACAAAGACCCGACTGCCCAACCCAGCTTGCATTACCAGATGGTCGAGACCCTTGAATTCCTGGAACCACTCCCCACCTACCACAAACCCGGTCACCAAAAACCGATGACGGACTACAATGCCATCATGAATCGGGTCAACATCCAGCATTGGGTGGAAGAACGAGGCGTCAAGGAAGTCTGGCTTTGGGGCTACCACGGGGATATGATTGACCTGTGGGAGTCGAATATGGCTGGGCCGTATGGAGACATCAGCAACAGCGACTGCGACCTGCATGACTTGCCCGTTCTGAGCAAGACGTACACCGTTTACCACTACAATTATCAGCGTGGCCCCTCAGAGGCGGTGGAGAATCATCTGCACCAGATCGAGGCGGTGCTGGGCCATATTGACCCTCATCTGTTTCAGGACAAGTTTGTGGGCAAACCAGGAGAGGGTCGCTGTGGCTGGTCACACTGTCCCCCCAATGGGGAACGAGATTACGACTGGGCCAATCCCACCCATATCTGGACGGATATTGAGGACTGGACGCCAGAAGGAACCGGCCAAAAGCAGCGCCTGAACTGCACCCGTTGGAATGGCGATAGCCTGACCTGGTTCATCTATTGGATGCAAAACATACCGGGGGCAAACAACGGCCTGACTTACCGGGGCCGTCCGCTGACCAACTGGTGGATATTTATCGGCGATTTTGATAAGGCGATGGCGGCCTGGCTTGAGTTGGTTATGTAAACACTTGATCCATGACCTGCGGGGCGTATTTCTCGACCATCTCCTCAGTGATGGCATTGGCGCGGGCGATTTCAGTGTATAGTTCCGCGCTGCAGCGGGGCGTGCGTTCCTGAGTCGCCGGGTTCAGTGCGATAAGGCCGAAGGGAGTGGTCCACCCCTCAACCCATTCATAATTGTCCACCAGCGTCCAGTAATAGTAGCCGCGCACGTCCACGCCCTGGCGGATGGCGCGGTGTAGAGCGGCCAGGTAGGTGAGGAGAAAGCCGGGGCGAATCTCGTCGGTGGCGTCGGCCATGCCATTCTCGGTGACATAGAGGGGCTTGTCATAGGTGGCCAGCCGCGTCAGAAAGCGCTGGAGGCCAGTGGGGTAAATCTCGCGGTCAGTCCAGGGCTCGGGCCAGGCAATTTCGGGGGGGACTTGCGTCTCGCCAGCGAAAAGGGTCCCAGGGCTGCTGAGGTCAAAGCGCAACGGGTGGCGACCGTAGTAGTTGAGGCCGATAAAGTCGTTGCTGTTGACGGCCGGGGCATAGGGACCAATGCCAAGCCCGAAGGGGAACTTGAGTCTACCTTCCATCACCGCGTCCATAAAGCGCCAGTTGAGCAGAGTGTCTCGAGTGGACGCCACCCACCGGTCAGCGAAAGAGTCCGGGTTGGCCGGGTCAAAGACTGCCATGTGCTTGACGATGCCCACCTGCGCCCTGGGCTGCTGGCGGTGGATGGCCCGGTAGGCCGCCGCGTGCGCCTTCACCTGGTTGCGCGTGACGCGGATGACTTTCAGCAAGTCCTTTTCTCCCGGAGACCATTTGCCCAGCGCGTAAGCATGGGTGGCATAGATGTTGGGCTCGTTGATGGTGCACCATACCTGGCACAGGTCGCCCAGCGTTTCGACGACCTTGGCGGTGTATCGCTCGAAGAGGGGCACCACGTCCTGGTTGGCCCAGCCGCCCCGTTCGGCCAGCCACATGGGATTGGTAAAGTGATGCAGCGTCACCAGCGGCTCCAGGCCCCGCGCCCGTAACCCCTTCAGCATCTCCCGGTAGCGGTCAAAAGCGGCGCTGTCCCACACACCTGGTCGGGGCTCAACCCGGCTCCACTCCACCGACATGCGGAGCGTGTTGAGCCCCAGCGCCGTCGCCCGGTCAAAATCCTCCTCGGCCCGATTCCACCAGTCGCAGGCCAGGCCACTGGTGCTGTCGTCAACAACGTGGCCCGGGATTTGTTCCCAGGCCCAAAAGTCGTTATGGGTGTTATTCCCTTCGTTCTGGTGGGCGGCGGTCGCCACGCCCCACAGAAATCCGTCGGGAAAGGTAAGAAGGCGTCTGGACATGTTAAACCCTCCCGCAGGTTTTGGTTATGCAAGTATCTTACCAATGGAAGCGACTACTCGTCCTTCTTTGATAGACGGGCTTTACGTGCTTCCAGGTCCGGACTGAGGGTGCTTTCTTTCTTTGCAGGGGACGATGCTGCCAAGCGGCCCTCTGGCTTCACCGGCCTGGGGGCCGAACCCTCCTGGGCCTGTTTTGCGGCTCCCGCTGCTATCTGCTGCCGGATCTGGTCAAGTTCTCCTTCCAGCATCTCCAGCCGAGATTCCAAACGGTCGGCTTCTTGCAGCCGCCCTTCCAGACGGGCACGTAATCCCTCAGCCATACGCTCCTGCTTCTGCTGCTGGGCCAGGGCCTCCCGTGCACTGAGCTCGTCCCCGGCTTGCAGTGCTTCCTCGGCCTTTTGTGCCCAGGTCTGCGCCTGTTCGTCAGCGGCTGCAACCTGGTCGGCCAATGCCTTCTGGTGATCCCTGGCCTTTTCCAGGGCCTCTCTGGCTCGGGCCAGTTCACGTTCCCCATCACGGACTGAGCGCTGGCGGTCGGTGGGGCCATCAACCGGCCGGCCAAGTAAACTGCCGACGTTGGCCCGGACGAGGAGGCTGATTCGTTCCATCAGTTTCATTGAGGTCCCCTTTCCATCACACTCGTTTCTCGCTGCATACGCTATCCAACTCAGATTATATCATTGGCCGCTGCAGGTGTCAACGTAAACATCGAACGTTCAGCCGAACCGTCTGCGGTGAGCCTGTCCTGATCGAACTCTGCCCTGAGCAGAGACGAAGGGGCGAAGGACCTACCGAACCGGACGTTGCCATCCAACTCGGTGTGTGGTATAATACCACAAGAACTAATCACTACTTTGAATCCGTGGTTTCATGGTCCGTGACTGTCCAGGCATCGGGATCACGGCAATAACACGGAGGGAGTATGCCACGCATCAGTGCATTCTTCGGCATTGTTATTCGCATGTTTTACAACGACCACTCGCCACCTCACTTCCATGCCGAGTATGGCGAGTACGAAGCCGTTTACGAGATCGAAACGATTGAGGTTCTGAGAGGCAAACTACCTCGCCGCGCTCATGCGCTGGTTGTAGAATGGACTACACTTCATCGTGCTGAACTCGGAGAAAATTGGGACAGAGCGCGTCAGGGCCTACCGTTGGCAAGCATTGAACCGCTCGACTGAGCAGGAGGTATCATCCAATGGAGCATTTAGGACACCTGGTACGTGTTCGGGTTGTAGAACCTTTAGATGGATTTAGGGTACGCTTAGAGTTCGAAGATGGGACGCAAAAGGAGCTTGACCTTGAGCCCTATCTGCACGGCCCCATTTTCGAGCCTATCCGAAGTGACCCGGCTGTGTTCCGTTCGGTGAAAGTTGAGGGGGGCACGATTGCCTGGGATAACGGAGCGGACATAGACCCGGACGTTCTTTACTACGACCTGAAACCAGCCTGGATGGAGGAACTGGAAGTCATTCGATAGTGACACGCCCCGCAAACCTCTTGCTTTACAGCTATGTAGCCACTTACCCCATTGCTGCAGAGGAAGTGCCAGCCGCCCCCTCCGCGTGACCGCAATGACACTTGAAAGGGCGGACCGCTGCTGATAAGCGTGGTCCGCCTTGCTGCGTCCGACGAGCAAACACGCTCCAAGCGGGAGAAGACGACGTTGACTATAGCCTAGATTTGTCGTATTATAATGGGCTTGACTCCAGCAAAGGGCTGAGATTTCTGTATGAGCGGTATCGGGGTAATGCACCAATGCTGAAGCAAGCGAATCTCGCAAGTCTGCAAACAGGTTTTGCCTCCAATGGGAGCAGGCTGAGCAGTTACGCGAAAAGGGAGAATAGTTCCTATGTTACGCAAAAAAGTCCTCATTCTTGTGATTGCCTTGCTGGTTGCGCCTGTCATACTGGGCGGGCTGCTCTCAGGATGCAGCAAGTATAGCAACCGGCACGTGAGGGGCGCGGTGCTGGCAATGCCGGCCAGCGAGGATGTTGGTGTGCCGGACCTGCTCATCACCAACTGGGCGTCGGGTAAAAGTCCCGGAGAATTTCTCGTGACCTACACGACCAGGGCTGGTAAGACCCGGCGTGTGCTCTGGGAAAAGACGCTGGAGGAATTCGACACGTGGTATTATCCGCAGGCAGCTTTCGATGAGAGCTATATCTATTACGTCGCCGGAGCACGTTTGCTGGTTCTCAGTCGAGCGGATGGCGCGGTCGCCTGGGAAGCTCCTCTGAGCGACCTGATGCGGCATGACTGCCCGAACTGCATCCAGAAGGTCAAGGACCATGTGGTTGCGCTAACGGTAGACTACGTCTTGCAGGGAGTCAATGCCCGCGATGGTAAACCGGCCTGGAGTGTCCGCCTGAACGATTCCGCCACAGCATACGAAGGCTTCCGGGTGGTGAACGACCAGGTTGTGCTGTTGGACCAGGGCGGGCCGGATGTTCACGGGGCGACTTTCCATGTCTTTGATTCCGCCGACGGCAAGCTGCTCCGGCAAATTGCGCCGACGTGCCCCCATGCCGATGCCGACTCTTGGCTTGACATCGAAGAGGCATTTGTTGAACAAAATCCTACCCGCGGTGCCCGGGCAATCTTTCTGTATGACTGTTGGGCCGACCATTACTCTTACGTGCAGAGCTGGAACCTGACGAGCGGCGAGGTGGTCTGGCAAGTGCCTTTGCCAGAGGAGGCAGATACTTCAGTGGATTCCTTTCTGCTCGGCCAGGATACCCTGTACTTGGATACCTACAACGGCCTTTTCGGAATCTCACTCAACTCCGGGCAGACCGAAAGCCTGGTCCGTGAAATTGACCCCGATTACGACGTGACCCTGCTCGCGGAGCGGGGAGAGCGCATCATTGCATGGGCCCGACGCACACGCGGCTCCTCGAAATACGAACTGTGGGGGCTGTATCCCACCGGGGAGCGCATCTGGCGGCACGAGATGCAGGTGGATGACCTTTACGGCATGGACAGCGGGACGGCAGAGGGGGCCTACCATCTCACCCCCAATGGCATGGTGGTGATTCAAATTCTTGACGAGCCTGAACAGGTGCTGGTGGAGATGCTGGATCCTCAAACCGGCCAGGTAACCCACCAGTCTACCGCCGAGATTGAGTATGCCTCTCTCTACGCCGCAGTCTGGAGCAGTCATTACGCTTATCTGACCGTGTATGGAGACTTGTACGCCGTAGACCTGGAAACAGGCGAGGTTGCACTGGACTGGCCGTGATTTCCTTCCGTTTACGGATGGCAGTGCTTCCAAGAAGCGCCCCGTACTGACGAGTGACGGACTTGTAACAGTGGAGGAAATTCGATGACTGGATTAGAAGCATTACAATCTGTCCAATATGCAACAGTAAAAGGCAAGCGGTTTGCCGTCATCAATGTAAACGATTGGGAAGCCCTGATTGAATGGCTAGAGACGTTGGAAGATGTGCAAATAGCCAGGCAAGCATTTGCCGAACTAAAAGCATTTGGCGGTGACCGGGAACGAGCGGGTTGGTTACGATGGGATGAAGTGAAAGAGGAATTGGCGTGAGCCGTTACACGGTCTATATCATTCCTCGGGCCTGGAAGGAAATCAAAGACTTGCCCGGCAATATGCGTCAACGAGTGAAACGGGCCATTGATGCATTGGCTGATGATCCTCGTCCTCCCAAAAGTAAAGCCATGGATGCACCCGAGTTCGAGCACGAACTGCGACGACTTCGGCTGGATAGGTGGCGCATTGTATACGCGGTGACCGAAGCGGATGAGGCAGTGGACGTGCTGGCTGTGCGCAAACGTCCACCGTACGATTACGGGGATTTAGGGCAGTTGCTTGCAGAGGTAGAATAGCAGAAGAGCGTCTGAGAAGGACTTGGTTTCCGATATAGCACAGTGACACCTGAACGGAACGATCAATGGCGAATTTGCTTCGAGTGGCGGCGCGGGGATGCATACAACGTGGATATAGCAGATTATCATTAGGAGAGTGAGATGGACAGAGAAAAACTACCACCGATTCATCCGGGAGAAATCCTGTTAGAGGAATTCTTGAAGCCAATGGGGATAAGCCAGTACCGGCTGGCCAAGGACATCAGCGTTCCTCCCCGACGGATCAACGAGATCGTGCACGGCAAGCGTGCGATCACACCAGACACAGCATTACGGCTGTCGCGGTACTTTGGGTTATCTGAACGGTTCTGGATGAATCTACAGGCGCGGTACGATCTAGGGGTAGAGAAAGATCGGCTACAAGACCGTCTGGAAAGAGAAGTACAAGTGTATGCAGCGGCACAGTAGAGGGTAGTCAGCTCGTTGGAAGCAAAGGGTGAGCGAGTTGCTACAGGCGTAAAAATCGCCATCCGAAGAAAGAAAAAACGATAGTGGCAGTTTGGGGCCTTTGGATCAGAGGCAAAAAGTGACACTTAAAGGGCGGACCGCTGCTGATGAGCGTGGTCCGCCCTTTTGCGTCCGACGAGCAAAGACGCTCCTCAAGCGAGGGGAGGTGACGTTGACCGAGTTGACCGTGGCGTAGGCTTATTGTATAATGGGAATGGCTCTGTCCTGCCCCCCCTGAGCTTGCCCTGAGCCCCCTCGAGGGGTCGAAGCGCCTGGGCAAAGGGCCGAAATTTCCGGGTACGAAAGGATATGGAGGATCTCGACAGGGAGCAAGATAATGATGGTAAAGAAATTGCTCTGGACGGAAATGCTAGCCGGTCTAACTCTGCTCCTAGCTGCTTGTGGGACCACCACAATCAAGGAAACGATTGTCTTCGAGAAAGGAGCGACTAGAGCGACGGCTGCCGACGTGTCTGCCGTGACGCTGGCAGCCAGCGAGACACCTAGCGTTGGCCCCACGTTAACCTCTACACCACTGACAACTGACACCCCAACCCCATCGCCAACGGAGGCTCTCACACCGACAGTGCTCCCCGAACCCAGCCATGCGCCAATGCCGACCTTGACGTCAACCGCCACCCCAGCCGCGACACCCACCAAGACACGAAAGCCATCGCTCCCCGCGTCACCCACTCCCCAGAGAGTGATTGAGCTGAGCCCCCCGATGATCATTGACAGCGAAGCCGGCCGTCTTTACATGCCCGCCACGCTTGACGGCACTCAGCGAATCGTGGCCTTGGCGGCAACCGATGGGCAATTGTTGGCCACGTATGACGTCACTGGCACGTTTGCGGTTGATGGCGTTCACGGCTGGTTGTACGTTGATCAGGACGAGACCGGTTTGAACGCGTTGGAGGCTGAGACGGGTGTTCTCCATACCATCATTCCCCTGCCAAGTAACAAAAACGAGTGGCGGGAGGACAACCCGGTCCCACAAGCTGACCCGGTCACCGGTCAGGTGTTGGCGTTCCGTGACAACGTTGTCTACATCATTGATCCGAACCAGGGGGCGATCGTGGATACGATCCCCTTTGACATTCCCCGCAAAGACCGTGATTGCCGCGTTCGGACTGATGAGCCATTACCAATTGAATGGACAACGTACGATAGCGCTCGCCGTCTCCTTTACCTCAGCTTTTTAACCTATGTCTGCACCCCCTGGTTTGTGGAAACCATTGTCTCTTACGATTTGAACGCTGGCGCCGAGGTCGCCCGGGGAGGGTATTCGGCGTATCCGAAAGCCATCGCTTACGATGGCTACCTGTACGGATCGAGTTGGTACCGGATGGGCGTGGGATACCGTTGGGCCTGGCGAGATGGACAACCTTGGTTTATGTCTGGAGACTGGAGTAGCTCGGCTACCCTCTACGTTGATTCAACTCGAGGGCGGCTGTATGAATCCGGTGATCTTTTCAGAGTCTTTGACGCCAAAACAATGGCTTTGCTGATAAGCACTCCGCCTCCGGTTGAGGGCCACTTGGTGGGCTATGACCCCAAGACCGATCAACTATATTTTCTCTCCGAGGGGCAACTACGGATATGGCTGGCCAGCGCCATCCAGCCCCCACCCCCTGAGCCGTTGCAGATTTCCAATCCTCCTGCCAAGCCGGTACGGCGTTTGTTTGTGTCGCCAAACTGGTCTCAAGATAGAACCTTGTTTGGTCTGTGGGATTATGACATGGGATTTGACAATTGCTATGTTTTCGGTGCAAGTGGCGGCCTGCTCTACATCAGTAATGATGGCGGTGACACATGGGGTCAGTCCCGAGGTGGGCTACGGGGCGGTTGCGAGCGCATCTCGTCCTTGGCTGTCTCGCCGGACTATGCTCAGGACCAGACAATACTGGCCGGGGTCGTTGGTAGGGGACTCTTCAAGTCAACCGACGGTGGCCAGTTGTGGCAGCCCTCAAGCGCTGGCTTGTCGAGTATGTACATCTCCCAAATCCTCCTTTCACCGGGCTTTGAGCGCGACCAAACAGCTTTTGCCTGGGCCGGCACCGGTATGGTCACGCTCTACCGTTCTGTGGACGGTGGCGCTACCTGGCAGCCGCTTGACGTTGACTTGTACCCGGTCGCTGTGTCGCCTGAATTCGATCAGGATCAAACCTTGATGGGCGCAGCCTGTGGCAGGGATGCCACCAAAGTGTTCCTCTCCCAGGACGGCGGCTATACCTGGGAGCAAGTGGGTGATATGCCACGTGGGCCATGCTTCAGAATGCTCAGCCTGGCCCCCCTATTCAACAAGTGGCAGGTCGTTTTCGCCTATGGCAATGACACCCTGTATCGCTCCGCTGATGGGGGGCGTAGTTGGGAAGCGGTTCTCAACGCGATTTCATTGCCCCAGCTTGTCTATGGACCCGAAACGGAGGGAGGTCGCCTGCTCTTCCTGCTGGCAACGGACGTCCTGTACCGCTCAGAAGACGGCGGGCGGACCTGGCAAGCTATCGAGTTGCCCACGGGTATCACGCCCTCGACTCTGGCTATCTCGCCCGATTTTGTCCAAGAGGGGCTGCTTTTTGTAGGCACTGCCGATGGACAAGTGATTGCCTTGGATGCGATGACTTTGAAGGGCAGTAATAGGACTGGCTTGTTGCGTCCGACGAGCAACAAAGACGCTTCCCAGGCGAGAGGAGGCGGTGTTGACCGTGGCGCAGATTTGTCGTATAATGAGAGTGGGCTTCAGAAAGCCAAGATTTCTGTCAGCCCTTTCCCGAATTCTGTGAAGAACTGTCCGACAAGCTCTGCGCCTTTTTCCACTGCGATATGGTGGTGAAACCATGAAGACCCTGAAAGAAATCCAAGCTTCCCTGATTGAGCATAAACACGAACTTCAGGAGCTATTTCACGTGAGGCGGATCGCTGTCTTTGGCTCCCGCGCCCGCCGGGATGATACCTCGATCAGCGATGTGGACATCCTAGTCGAATTAGAGCACCCGGTGGGGTGGGAAATCGTGGACCTACACCACTACCTGGAACAACTGCTTGACTTGAAGGTGGACCTGGTCACCAAAGGTGCTGTGATCCGCAAACCCCTCCTCTGGCAGTCCATTCAGGAGGACCTGATCTATGTCTAAACGGGATGCCCGACTTGTCCTGAATGACATGCTGGAGGCAATCGAGAAAATCGAGCGCTACATTGCCGCTCTCTCGTTTGAACAGTTCGAGCGCAACGATATGGTCATTGACGCGGTGGTGAGGAATCTTGAAATCATCGGTGAGGCTGCTCGGAATATTCCGCCTGATTTGCGCAACAAGTACCCTGCGGTGGAATGGACGAGGGTGGTTGGCTTTCGCAATATCGTCATTCACGAATATTTTGATGTGGACCTGGAGATCGTTTGGATCATTGCTACACAGCGACTTGCTGAGTTGAAAACGGTATTGCAGCAGATGCAGCGAGACATGGATGTGGGTTGAGGTGCTGAGAGAGTCGTAACCCACAAGACATTCTCGATGATGTTCTGTGGGAGTCGCTGCCGCCAGCCTGGACGACGCTGGCTATAAACAAGGCGTTGTGACAC